>NZ_MKAH01000038.1:0-148059 GCF_001764255.1 Campylobacter sp. BCW_4341
TCATAGAAGATTGGGTTGTTTCTACAGATAAAGATACAGGTAAATTAGACACTGTGGTTGTAGGTGGAAGCAATACGGATAATGTAAAAGTAGATAATATAACCGTTGATCAAGGCAATGCTGATCTAGATGGAATAGGAGATATAAATGATATCATCTCAGGGGTAAAACCAGGTAATATTGGCAATATAGGAACCAATGGTAGTGGAGAAATTGATTTAATCTATGATCCTTCAACAGGAAAAATTCATAAAAGGTTTGATCTTAGTGCTTCCATATCAGGTGCAACCTTTAGATCTTTAATCTCTACTACTTCAAGAAGATCAACCTTTATAGATAATGTTATGGGTAATTCTATGCAAACTTTTGCTTTAGCTTCTTCAAGTAAATCTCAAAGCATTGCTATGTCTGAAAAGGGTAATTTATATGCAGATGCAAGTGATTATATAAAGAGTGATTTAAATAATGGAAGCTATGGTTCTAATAAAGAACATTCTTTATTCATCCTTCCTTATGCTTCTTCACAGAATGTTGAACTTTCTTTAAATGAAGAAAGCAAAGGACACACTAAAGGAACCATTATAGGTTATTCTACTTTAAAAGACAGTGGAATATATGGTGTGTATGCAGGTTATGAAGATACAAAAATGGGTTCAACTTATTTTGATATTAATAATAGAACCTATTATGCAGGTTTAAAATACTTTAATACCTTATTTACTACAGAAAAAGGTCAAGAAGTTTATATCAAAGCTCAAAGTAAAGCTGCTTTGATTAAAAATGATTTAACTAAAAAAATAGGAAATAATGAAGCTAAAGCTGAACCTAATTCTTATGCTTATGGAGTCAATACAGCCTTAGGTATGAATTTTATTTCTAATAAAGATATATTCTCCCCTGAAATAGGTCTTGCTTATGAAGGAGGTTATACTGAAGCTTTTTCTATGAAAGACACTATAGGACAAGCAACAGTTCAAGGTGGAGAAAGAACCTATGCAAACTATTTAAATCTTTTCTCTACTAAAACAAGCTTTACTTGGTTTAGAGATTGGTTGCCTAATTTAAAAACTTCAGTAGAACTTGGAGCTAAGTTTAATATCAATCCTAAAGTAGAAGCGGAGGCTAGATTTGGTAATATAAAAGTAAGTGATGAGTTTTATTTACCAAGAATACAAAAATTTGTAAGTACTTCTTTTATCGTTCCTGTTAATGAAGCTTTCTATTTTAGTTTAAACTATAATGGAATGTTTGATAAAGATGGCAATACCCATACAGGATTTGCTCAGTTTAATTATCTTTGGTAATCTTATAAAAGATAATACTTAGTTTGATTAGTTTACTCTCCTACTTGTTAAAATTTCATCCTGATAATTTTAAAATTATTGGGATGGATGTTTTTAAGGTTGTTAAACTCTTTTTAGATTGCAATCATTCTTTTAAAGTATTTTAAAAACTCAGCTAAGATTAACAATACAATCATTTTAAATTATTTTAATACAATTAAAAAGAAGTGAAGAGGATTGAAGATTAATACATTTGGTTGCGAAGGGGAGATTTGAACTCCCGACCTTCGGGTTATGAGCCCGACGAGCTAACCACTGCTCTACTTCGCGGCATATAAGATATTTGAAATATAAAATAAGAAGTGGATGGGGTAAAGGGATTCGAACCCCTGAATGACAGGACCAAAACCTGTTGCCTTACCGCTTGGCGATACCCCAATAAATATTTTTTAAAAGTGTAATTATAGTGAATTTTAATTTATTTGTCAAGCAATTTAAGTTATAATTTTAAAAATTTTAAGGAAATAAAGATGAAATTTGTTAACGTAGAACAAGCGATTAGGGATTTACAAGCAGGGAAAATGCTTGTAATGGTAGATGCAGAAGATAGAGAAAATGAAGGCGATTTAATCTTTCCTGCGCAATTTAGCACTCAAGAAAAAGTAAATTTCATGATAAAAGAAGCTCGTGGTGTGGTTTGCGTAGCTTTAGATGAAACTTTGGCAAAAAAATTTGAACTTCCTTTAATGGTGCCTAAAAATACTTCAAACCACGAAACCGCTTTTACCATAACCGTAGATGCAAAAGATGCTACAACGGGAGTTAGTGCTTATGAAAGAAATATGACTATACAAATTTTTGCTGATGATAATGCTAAAGCGAGTGATTTTGTAAGACCAGGACATATCAATCCTTTAATCGCAAAAAAAGGCGGAGTTTTAGAACGCACAGGTCATACAGAAGGTACGGTTGATCTTTGTAAATTAGCAGGATTAAAAGGTGCTTGTGTGATTTGTGAAATCGTAAAAGATGATGGAGATATGGCAAGAAGAGAAGATCTAGAATTTTTTTGCCAAAAGCATGATTTAAACATGATAGCCGTAAGTGATCTTATAGAATATCGCCTAAAACATGAAAGCCTTATTAAGCTTGAAGAAAAAAGTCAAAGTGTTTTAGCAGGCTTTAAAGCAGAAAAATTTATCTTTAGCGATCATAATCAAACCCAACATATAGCTTTTTGCTTTAAAGATATAAAAAAATGTGAAAATGTTAAATTTCATATCAGTGGTAGTGATTTTGAGCTTTTAACTTCAGATAAATTTTCAAAACTTTTAGAGCAAATCAAATTTCTTAGTGAAAATGGTGGCGTTATAGTTTTCATGCAAGGAGAAAAATCCAGTACCACTCAATACAAAAACTATGGTATAGGAGCACAGATTTTAAGATATTTTGGTATAGAAGAAATTAAACTTTTATCTCAAAGTTGTGATAAAGACTATATAGGCTTAGAAGGTTTTGGTTTAAATCTTAAAGCTTGTAATTTTAACTAAAAAGGAAAAAAATGACTTTAAAAGAACAAATTTTAAACGATATCAAAGAGGCAATGAAACAAAAAGATGATTTTAAAAGAGATAGTTTAAGAACTCTAAATGCAGCTTTTAAGCAAATAGAAGTGGATGAAAGAATAGAATTAGATAATGAAAGAATTTATAAAATCATTGCAAGTGAAATCAAAAAACGCAAAGACGCAATCGAACTTTATCTTAAGGCAAATCGTGAAGATTTAGCACAAAAAGAACAAAATGAAATAAGTCTTTTTGAAATTTATCTGCCTAAACAACTAAGTGATGAGGAGTTAACTTTAGCCTTAAAACAACTTATAGAAGAATTGGGTGTAAGTTCACTAAAAGAACAAGGTTTGGTAATGAAAGAAGCTAAAATAAAATTAGGTGCGAGTGTTGATGGCAAAAGACTTAATTTAGCACTTAAAGAGCTTTTACAATAATTTTTTGGAGTGTTATTATGAAAGAGTTAAGCGGTTCAGCAATGATTTGCGAGGCTTTAAAAGAAGAAAATGTTAAAATTGTTTTTGGTTATCCTGGAGGCGCTGCGCTTAATATTTATGATGAAATTTACAATCAAAAGTATTTTAAACATATTTTAGTGCGTCATGAACAAGCGGCTTTGCATGCTGCTGATGCTTACGCAAGAATGAGTGGAGAAGTGGGTGTAGCCATAGTTACAAGTGGACCAGGTTTTACAAATACTATTACAGGCTTAGCTACGGCTTATAGTGATTCTATCCCTTTGGTGTTGATTTCAGGACAGGTGGCAAATTCTCTTATTGGTACAGATGCTTTTCAAGAAATTGATGCAGTAGGTATTTCAAGACCTTGTGTAAAGCATAATTATTTAGTTACTTGCATAGAAGAGTTTCCACGCATTTTAAAAGAGGCTTTTTATATAGCAAGAAGTGGTAGACCTGGGCCTGTGCATATAGATGTGCCAAAAGATATAAGTGCAACTTTGGGACTTTGGGAATATCCTAAAGAAATTTCTATGAAAACTTATAAGCCTGTTTATAAGGGTAACTCAAAGCAAATTAAAAAATTTGCAGAGCTTTTAAAAGAAGCAAAAAGACCTTTATTTTACTTGGGTGGAGGTTGTATCAGTTCTAATGCAAGTGAGCAAATCAGAGAGCTTGTAAAATTTACAAAAATTCCAGCAGTTGAAACCTTGATGGCGCTTGGAACTTTAAGAAGTGATGATGTTTTTAATCTCAAAATGGCAGGCATGCATGGAAGCTATGTCGCTAATATGGCTTTAAGTGAGTGTGATTTGCTTGTGAGTGTAGGAGCGAGATTTGATGATAGGATTACAGGAAAAACAAGTGAATTTGCCAAACATGCGACTATAGTTCATGTTGATATTGATCCTAGTTCTATTTCAAAGATTATCAATGCGCATTATCCTATAGTAGGAGATATTAAAGAAGTTCTTAAAGAGCTTTTAGAAGAGCTTAAAAAGGAAAATTTCAACACAACTTTTAAAGAATGGCACGAAACTTTAAAGCGTTATAATGAACTTTATCCACTTTCTTATGAAGATAGCAATGAAGTTTTAAAACCGCAATGGGTGATTGAAGAATGTGCGAAGATAGCTCCTGATGCAAGGATTATTACCGATGTGGGTCAGCATCAAATGTGGGTAGCACAGTTTTATCCTTTTAATTATCCAAGACAGCTTGCAACAAGTGGAGGGCAAGGAACTATGGGATATTCTTTGCCTGCTGCTTTGGGTGCAAAGCTTGCTGTGGATGAAGAAGTGGTGATTAATTTCGTAGGTGATGGATCGGTTTTAATGAATATCCAAGAGCTTATGACTGCTCGTGAGTATGGTATAAAAACTATAAATATTATTTTAAATAATGCCTTTTTAGGTATGGTAAGACAATGGCAAAGTATGTTTTATAAAGAGCATTTTTCACAAACAGATTTAAGCACTCAGCCTGATTTTATCAAAATTGCTCAAGGCTTTGGTTGCGAAGGTTATGAAATTTCAAGCAAAGAAGAATTCATTCAAGCTTTTAACCAAGCTTTAAAAAGTGATAAAACCTCTCTTTTAAATGTAAAAATTGATCGCTTTGAAGATGTTTTACCTATGGTGCCTGCAGGAAGTGCGATTTATAATATGATTTTACCAAAGGCAAAGGATAGACAATGAGAAGGGTTTTATCGGTAATTGTTTTAAATGAGCATGGGGTTTTATCTCGTATAGTAGGACTTTTTTCAGGAAGAGGTTATAATATTGACTCGCTCACAGTAGCACCTTTGGAAAATAAAGAATTTTCGCGTATTAATATAGTCACTTCAGGAAATGAAAGAACTTTTGAGCAGATAGTCAAACAACTTCATAAGCTTATTCCTACTTATAAAGTGATAGAAAGTGAAGAATTTATTGACAAAGAAATGGCTTTGGTGAAAATTCCTTTAAATGAAAATTTAGGTGGACTTGATGCCGTTTTGAAAGCTTATAATGGTACTATTGCAAATAGTAATGAGAATTTTTTGTTTTTAATGGTTGCTGATGATGCAAATCGCATTGATAATTTTTTAAAAACAATTAAAAAATACAATCCTAGTGATATAGTTCGCAGTGGATCTGTTTTGATGGAGATTAAATGAAATTAAGTGAAATAGCAGAATTTTTAAGCTTGGAGTATAAAGGTGAGGATATAGAAATCAGTGCTTTAAATTCTTTATTGAAAGCAAATTTTACAGAGCTTACTTATTGTGATGGTGAGAAAAATACCAAAGATATACCTCACACAGGAGCTGCTGCTATTTTAGTATCTAAAGAATATGAAAATTTAGTACCTAAAGATACTAAAGCTTTGATTACTCAAAATCCACATTTGAATTTTGCTTTTTTAAGCAAGCTTTTTGCTAAGCCTTTGATAAGCACAGTTAAAGAAAAAATACAAAATATCGCAAAAAGCGCAAGAATCATGCCTAATGTTTATATAGGTGATAATGTAAATATAGGTGAAAATGTAATCATTATGGCAGGAGCTTATATAGGCGATAATGTCAGCATTGGTGATGAGAGTATTATCCATCCTAATGTAGTGATTTATAATGACACTAAAATTGGTAAAAAATGTCATTTGCTTGCTAATTGTGTAATAGGAAGCGATGGTTTTGGTTATGCGCACAATAAAAACGGCGAACATTATAAAATTTATCATAATGGCAATGTGATTTTAGAAGATTTTGTAGAAGTGGGGGCTTGTACAACTATAGATAGAGCAGTTTTTGATAGTACTATTATCAAAGCAGGTACTAAGGTAGACAATCTAGTTCAAATCGGACATAATTGCAATATAGGTCAAAATTGTATCATTGTAGCACAAACTGGAATTTCAGGTTCAAGTGAGTTAGGACGCAATGTTATTATGGGTGGTCAAAGTGCAACGAGTGGACATTTAAAAATAGGCGATTTTAGTACTATAGCTGCAAGAGGCGGTGTGAGTAAAAATTTAGAAGGTGGGCGCGTTTATGGTGGTTTTCCTATCATGCTTCAAAAAGATTGGCTAAAACTTCAAGCTAAAATAGCAATAAATTTTAAAGAAAAATCACAAGATTAGCATCGCATCGCCATAAGAGTAAAAGCGATATTTTTCTTTTATGGCGAGTTCATAAAGCTTTAAACACTGTTCTCTACCGATAAAAGCTGAAACTAGCATGATAAGAGTAGATTTTGGTAAATGAAAATTGGTCAAAAGATGATTTTGTCTTATAGGTGGATTTTGCGGGTGTAAAAAAAGATCACAAAAACCATTTTTTGTTTTAGTTCTTGCGTAATATTCTATAGTTCTTGTTACCGTTGTTCCTACGCCTAAAATAGCTTGTTTTGAATCTATAATTTCACATGCTTGCTGCGGAATATTAAAAAATTCGCTATGCATTTTATGCTTTTGTATATTTTCACATTCCACGCTTTTAAAGGTTCCAGCTCCTACATGTAAGGTTAAATGATAAATTTCGTGTTTTTTTCTTAAATTTTCAAGCATAGTCTCACTAAAATGTAAACTTGCAGTTGGAGCAGCTACCGCGCCTAAATTTTTTGCAAAGATACTTTGATAATCTTTCAAATCACTTTTTTCATCCTCCCTTTTAATATAAGGAGGCAAGGGTATATGTCCTATCTTGTCAAGCAGGTTGTAAAGATTTGAGGTGTCTAAGGTTTTATCATTTTGAAAAAATTGAACTTTTCGAAGACCATCATCTAAAAGTTCTACAACGCGTGCTTTTAAATCCTCCCTAAAATATAAGATTTCATCTTTTTTAACACGCCCTTTAATTTGAGCTAGAAAAAGTGGATTGTGAGAATTTAAAAAAGGTTGATGCAAGAAAAGCTCTATTTTTCCTCCGCTTGCTTTATTGCCATAAATTCTTGCTTTAATAACTTTAGTATCATTGAAAAAAATCGCGCAGTTGGGTAAAAAGTCTTGTAAATTTTTAAAAGTAGTGTGAAAAATTTCTTTGTTTTTGCGATCAAAAACCAAAAGCCTAGCATTTTCTTTTGGATTTGCAGGATAGTTAGCTATGAGTTCATTAGCTAGAGTGTAATCATAGCTTGAAAGAAGTAAGTCTTTATTCATCACTTTCTTTATCTTTTGGGGCAGGATTTACCTTTTGAACAATTAAAATAGAAAGTCCATAAAGTCCGCAAAGTGGTCCTGCCATTAAAAATTGAGATAAAACATCAGGTGGAGTCATAAAGGCTGAAAAAACAAAAATAACTAAAACAGCTATGCGAAAATGGCGTTTTAAAAAACTATCATCTATAAGCCCGATTTTAGCAAAGAAAAAGGCAATTACAGGCATTTCAAAAGCTAAACCAAAAGCCACAACAACTTTTGTAAAGAAATCTACATAAGTTCCTATGGTAATCACAGGATTAAAATCTTCATTTAAACCAAAATTAATCAAAAATTTAAAAGCCAAAGGCACTACAACAAAATAGCAAAAACAAGCCCCTAAGGCGAACATAATGCTTGCAAAGCTAACAAAAGGCACCACAAGGCGTTTTTCATTATCATAAAGTCCTGGAGCTACAAATTTCCAAAATTGCCAAAAAATTACAGGTAAAGAAAAGATAAAGGCTGCAAAAAAACTAACTTTCATTGCAGTAAATAAGGCTTCTTGTACTTCAATTACATTCACATGTTTGGCTACTTCGGGCAAAACAGCTATAAGTGGAGCTTTTAGAATATCTAAGATATAGCTTCGTAGAGCAAAACATACAATAAACATAACTACAATGCAAGCAACGCTTATAAAAAGGCGTTTTCTAAGTTCTATTAAATGAGGTCTTAATTCTTCAAACATTTATTTTTCCGTTTTATCTTGTGTTTCTAATTTGCTAAGATTTGGTTTTTCTTCTGTATTTAAATTTTGTCCGCTAAGGTTATTTTTTGTGTTATCATCTCTGCTATCAAAGGTTAAATCTACCTTTGTTTTATCTAAAATATCTCTTTTAAGGTCATCAAATTCTTCAAAACTGAGTTTTTTGCGTATGTTTTCATTAGTGCTTGAAAATTCATCTTTGTATTTCTTAGCTTCTTCTTTTAAGTCATTGATGCGTATTTCTTTTTCTATGCTTGATTTTGCATCATCTATGTTGCGTTTTACAGCCTTTAGAATTTTTGCTATTTGTACTATAGCTTCTGGAAGTTTATCAGGCCCTAAGACTAAAATCGCTACAACTAAAATAACTATAATTTCACCAAAACTCATTAATCGTTACTCTTTGATTTGATATTTTAAATAAATATTTTACTTAAAAAACTTAAATTTAAGATGAGAGATATAAAGCAAGTTCGTCGCTAATGAGAAAATTAGGATTAAAATATCTTTTATTTTTGTAAAAAAGTTTTTTTTCTTTTAATAATATATTTATTTTGTCTTTTTGCCATTGATTGAGTTTTGTTTCATCAATCCCTACTATACTTCTAAGTCCTAAAAATAGGTGTTCTAAATTCAAGTCTTTAGAACTTAGTTTCTCTATAGATCTAAAAGTGGGATTTTCTATGTAATTTTTTAAATTTTTTGCTGTATAAAAACGCTTATTTTCATAAAATCCTACCGCACTTAATCCACAAGCTAGGTAGTTTTTTCCTTGCCAATAAGCAAGATTATGTTTGCAAATTTGGGCTTTGGTTTTTGAAAAATTACTGATTTCATATTGAAAAAAGTCAAGTTCTAGGAGTTGTTTGATGAAAAATTTCATTAAATTAGGAGCATTTTTTTTGAAATGTTCTTTTTTGGCAAAGGCTGTGTTTGATTCTATGGTTAAATTATAAGCACTAAGGTGTGTGATTAAAGCCTTGATTTGTTTTAAGTATAAGAGTTCAAATTCAAGCATTTTCTTATTGTCTAATTTTGTATCATAAATAAGATCTAAATTGATATTTTTAAAACCTACTTTATTTGCGTTTTCTAATGCTTTGATAATCATTTCTTGATTATGAATTCTTCCAAGAAAGTGAAGTTTTTTAGGATGAAAACTTTGAGCTCCAAAAGAAATGCGATTAACTCCTAGATTTTTCATATTTTTAAGCCAATTTAATGTTGCTGAGTTGGGATTAGCTTCGCATGAAATTTCTACATTTTTATCTAGTAAAGGATATAAAATTTTAAAAATATCTTCATAATTATACGCATCAACACAACTTGGTGTTCCTCCGCCTATGAATAAGGTTTTAATTTGATTTGATTGAATGTTAAATTGTTTTAATTGAAAAACAATATCTTCTTTTAAAGCCTTAAAATAGGCTTTTTCATAATCATTTTTTTTCAAACTTGTAAAAGCACAATAATTACATTTGCTTTCACAAAATGGAATATGGATATAAAAATGCATAAAAACCCTAAAATATTTTATTAAATTTTTTTAATGTATTTTAATAAAAATTTGATTTGATTTAGGTTAAAATTATTTCCTTTAAATTAAGGAAAAATATTGTGGAAAACGAGAAAAATTATAGACCAAATGTTGCAGCTGTTATTTTGTCAAGTTCTTATCCTTTTGAGTGTAAGATTTTTATAGCTAGAAGAAGTGATATGGATAATATTTGGCAATTTCCACAAGGAGGTATTGATAAAGGTGAAAGTGTCAAAAACGCTTTATTTAGAGAACTAAAAGAAGAAATAGGCACCGATGAGGTTGAAATCATTGCTGAGTATCCAGAATGGTTGAGTTATGATTTTCCGAGTAAAATTGTTAAAAAAATGTATCCTTATGATGGACAGATTCAAAAATATTTTTTAGTGCGTTTAAAGCACAGTGCTACAATCAATATCAATACCAAGCATCCTGAATTTGATGATTATCAATTTGTGAGTGTTAAACAAATTTTTGAAATGATTAATCATTTCAAAAAAAATATTTATGTTAAAGTGATCAAATATTTTGAAGAGAAAGGTTATATCTAAAATGCTTATAGTTCAAAAATATGGTGGAACAAGCGTTGGAACACTTGAGCGTATCGAAGCAGTAGCCAATAGGGTTATTCAGAGTGCGCAACAGGGTAATCAACTTGTTGTTGTAGTATCTGCAATGAGTGGGGTGACAAATACTCTTATCGAGCAAGCTGAATATTTTAGTAAAACTCCTAATGGCAAAGATATGGATATGCTTTTAAGTAGCGGAGAGCGTGTAACAAGCGCTTTACTTTCTATTGCTTTAAATGAAAAGGGTTATCCTGCTATATCATTTTCTGGGAGAAAAGCAGGAATTATTACAGATAGTGTTTTTACAAAGGCAAGAATTCATCATATTGATACAAAAGCGATAAAATCAGAACTTCAAAATGGTAAAATAGTCGTTATAGCGGGTTTTCAAGGTGTAGATGAGGAAGGTAATGTAACTACTTTAGGGCGTGGCGGAAGCGATTTAAGTGCTGTGGCAGTAGCAGGTGCCTTAAATGCGGATTTGTGTGAAATTTATACCGATGTTGATGGGGTCTATACAACAGATCCAAGAATTGAACCAAAGGCAAAGAAATTGGATAAAATTTCTTATGAAGAAATGCTTGAACTTGCAAGTTTGGGTGCAAAAGTTTTGCAAAATCGTTCTGTAGAGCTTGCAAAAAAATTAAATGTTAACTTAGTAACCAGAAGTAGTTTTAACAATAACGAAGGAACAATGATAACAAAGGAAGATGGAATGGAACAAGCTTTAGTAAGTGGTATTGCTTTAGATAAAAATCAAGCAAGAGTGACTTTAAGAAATGTAGAAGATAAACCTGGAATCGCAGCTGAAATTTTTTCTGTTTTAGCAAATGAAAATATTAATGTAGATATGATTATACAAAATGTTGGAGTTGATGGTGCTACAAATTTAGGTTTTACAGTTCCTCAAAATGAACTTGAATTAGTCAAAAATGCTATGCAAAAAATTTTAAGTCCAAAAACAACCATAGAAAGCGATAGCGCTGTGGTAAAAGTTTCCATAGTGGGTGTAGGTATGAAGTCGCATTCAGGGGTGGCAAGCAAGGCTTTTAAAGCTTTAGCTGATGAGGGTATTAATATCGGTATGATTTCTACTAGTGAAATAAAAATTTCGATGATAGTTCATGAAAAATACGGAGAACTTGCAGTTAGAGCACTACATGAGTGCTATGGGCTTGATAAATAAATGAGTGATTTTTTAAGCTTTACTCTTGAAAATATTCGCAATGGCGGAGCTTTTATGGCATGGTTGGAGTCGCGTCGTTTAGAATGGGCTCCTTTGATGGCTGCAAGACTTAAATATCTTTTAGAGGGACGCACTTTTGTCTTAATGTGTGATGAACAAAGATCTTGGTATGAAGAGTATTTTTTAAAAAATATAAATTCAAAAGCCGCTCGTCCCATGCTTCCTTTTGTGTCGTTAAATTCTTTATGTAAAAAGAAAGTGCAAAGTTCAGAGGATATAGCTTTGCTTAACGACTTGCTTGACATTTCTTTTCCTAATGGTTATGTGTATTTTTATATAGGAAGTGCTTCTGATAATAAATCTTTAATCGCTAAATCAAGAGATGATAGTTTATTGTGGCTTTTTGATGAGCAGTTGCAAGATAGTTTTTATTTAAATTCTAAAGATAAAGACTTGGATATCAAGCTTATTAGTTTATATCAACTTTTTGATGTAAGTTTGGATGCAATATTATTTTCCAAGGTGCAATTAGGATAAATATTTTGTTTATTAGTAAGATTATTATCAGTGAAGATTTTTTAGGTATTAAAGAAGAAATGATTAATAATTTTGGTATTAAAAAATTAAGATTTTTTATGCCACAAAATGAATTTTTACTTGATGATGCAAGAGCAGTTGAAAAAGAAAGCTATATCGCAGAAACTGAAGAAAAAATTATTGTTTTAATGGCGGATTCTTATAGGATAGAAGCACAAAATTTTTTACTTAAACTTCTTGAAGAACCTCCAAAAAATATTAAATTTCTTATCGTGGTACCTTCTAAAAATTTACTTTTGCCTACTATAAAATCACGTCTTATTTGTGAAAAAAGAAAAGTTGAAAAGGAAGTTAAAAAACTTGATTTGGATCTTAAAAGAATGGATTTAAGAATGCTTTTTGATTTTTTGCAAAAAAATGAAAATTTGGATAAAAATGAACTTATGGATCAAATTGCATTACTTGCTAAAGAATGTGTGAAATATAAAGATTTTAACGCTGAAGAATTAGAGTTTTTTTATGAAAGCTATGAGCTTGCAAAATTAAATTCTAAAAGTGGGGTGCTTTTGGCTACTCTTTTGCTAAATTACTATACAAAGAAATAAAATGAAATTTTTTAAAATCAATCCAAATACCGATTTTAATTTACTTTGTTCTTTCATAAACCCTCATAAAATGGGGCAAAAGATTATGAGTAAAAAAACAAAAATTCATTTTATTTTTATCAAAGATATTTCTACTCCTGCAGCAAATATTTTAAAACAAGATGCCTTAAGAGTAGGAGCTGAGCTCATCACCCATAAAGAAATAATTACCGCAAAAATCACTCATTCAAATGCACTTTTAATGGCAAGTAAAGAACAAATTCAAAAACTTATTGCTAAAGAAAAACTTCAAGATTTTGGACTTAAAAATTTGGCTCTTTTTTTGCAAAAAGATTTTTTAAAACCAAAAAAAGCTGAGCTTATGGCAGTGATTAATGTCAATGAAGACAGTTTTAATGCAAAAAGTCGTGTGAGTGAAGAAGACTTTGAAAAAAGGCTTAATGACTTTCTTGCTTTAAGGCCTGAGTATATCGATATAGGTGCGGTTAGTTCAAGACCTGGGAGTGAGTATTGTGGCAAGGAAGAGGAATTTAAAAGACTAAAAAAAATACTTGACTTAATTTATGAGAAAAATTATCATGAAAAAGCGATTTTTAGTTTAGATAGTTTTGATGAATATTGTCTAGAATATGCTTTAAATAAGGGTTTTAAACTTATAAATGATATTACAAGTTTAAGAAATCTTAATCTGGCTAAACTTGCAAGTAAATATGAGGCAAAATATTGCTTAATGCACATGCAAAACAATCCAAATAACATGCAAGATAATCCTTTTTATGAAGATTTGCTCGATGAGATGACTTTGTTTTTTAAAGAAAAACTTGAACTTTTAGAAAGTTTTGGAGTAAAAGAAAGTATTTTAGATGTAGGTATTGGTTTTGGAAAGAGTGCGGAGCATAATATGATTTTAATCAAACACTTAGAACATTTTTTGCAATTTAATAAACCTTTACTTATAGGTGCGAGTCGCAAAAGTGTGATTAATGCGTATTTTCAAAGCGAGATTAAAGATCGTTTAGCAGGAACTTTGTATTTGCATTTAAAGGCTTTTGAAAATGGTGCTAGTATTATAAGAGTGCATGATTTATACGAGCACAAACAACTTTTTGCTTTAGCGCAGGCAATGGATAATATAGGAGTTTAGATGAAAAAAGAAGAGTATTTAGAAAAAGTTGCTTTAGCAAATTTGTGGATGAGGGCATATTATGAAAAAGATGAACCCTTGGCTAGCGATGAAGAATACGATGCTTTAATCAGAGAATTAAGAGTTTTTGAAGAACAAAACAAAGATGAAATTTCAAAAGACTCTCCAACGCAAAAAATAGCTCCTATCATACAAAGCGAGTTTAAAAAAATAGCTCACTTAAAGCGTATGTGGTCGATGGAAGATGTGTTTGATGAGAGTGAACTTAGGGCTTGGGCAAAACGTGCAAAATGTGAAAAAAACTTTTTTATAGAGCCTAAATTTGATGGAGCGAGTTTAAATTTGCTTTATGAAAATGGTAAATTAGTAAGCGGTGCCACTAGAGGTGATGGCGAAGTGGGCGAGGATATAACACTTAATGTTTTTGAGATAGAAAATATACCTAAAAATATAGCCTATAAAGAAAGAATAGAAATTCGTGGAGAAGTGGTGATTTTAAAAGATGATTTTGAGAAAATCAATGAAAAAAGAGCTCTTTTAAATCAAAGTTTATTTGCTAATCCACGCAATGCTGCAAGCGGGAGTTTGAGGCAGCTTGATACAAGCATCACTAAAGAAAGAAATTTGAAATTTTATCCTTGGGGAGTAGGGGAAAATACCTTAAATTTCACCAAACACAGTGAGGTGATGCAATTTATCAGAGAGCTTGGTTTTTTAAAGGATGATTTTGTAAGACTTTGCGCTAATTTAGATGAGGTTTTAAAAGCTTATGATGAACTTTTAGCTTTAAGAGAAAAAAAGCCTATGATGATGGATGGAATGGTGGTAAGAGTTGATGATCTTGAGCTTTGTGAAGAATTAGGCTATACGGTAAAATTTCCAAAATTTATGGCAGCTTTTAAATTTCCTGCACTTGAAAAAACCACGCGTTTAATAGGGGTAAATTTACAAGTAGGAAGAAGTGGGGTGATCACTCCTGTGGCGGTTTTAGAGCCTGTAAATTTAGATGGGGTTGTAGTAAAATCAGCCACCCTTCATAATTTTGATGAGATTGCAAGACTTGATGTTAAAATCAATGATTTTGTAAGCGTGATAAGAAGTGGCGATGTTATCCCTAAAATTACTAAGGTTTTTAAAGAGCGTAGAGAAGGTTTAGAGATGGAAATTTTACGCCCTAAACTTTGTCCTACTTGCCAAAGTGAGCTTTTAGATGAAGGAACTTTAATAAAATGTCAAAATATAGACTGTGAAGATAGACTTGTAAATTCTATCATTCATTTTGTTTCTAAAAAATGTCTTAATATCGACGGACTTGGAGAAAATATAGTAGAGCTTTTATATAAACACAAAAAAATCACTACACTTGAGAGTATTTTTCATTTAAAATTTAGTGATTTTGAAGGTTTGGAAGGCTTTAAAGAAAAGAAAATTAACAATCTTTTAAATGCTATAGAACAAGCAAGAGAATGTGAGCTTTTTCGTTTTATCACAGCTTTAGGGATAGATCATATTGGCGAGGTTGCGGCTAAAAAATTAAGCTTAAGTTTTAATAAAGAGTGGCACAAGCAAAGCTTTGAAGCTTATGTCAATTTAGAAGGTTTTGGAGAGCAAATGGCTTTAAGTCTTTGCGAATTTACGCGTGTTAATCATACAAGAATTGATGAATTTTACAAGCTTTTAAATTTGAAAATAGAAAAACTTGAAATTAAAAGCGATAGTGTGATTTTTGGTAAAACTTTTGTGATTACAGGTACTCTTTCGCGTCCAAGAGATGAGTTTAAGGCTTTGATAGAAAAACTTGGGGGTAAGGTAAGCGGCTCAGTTTCTAAAAAGACTGACTATGTGCTTTTTGGAGAAGAGGCAGGTTCTAAGCTTAGCAAGGCTAAAGAGCTTGAAGTAAAATGTATAGATGAAAGTGCTTTTAATGAACTTGTTAAAGAATAGTTCTTATATTTTAACGCTTTTAAGCCTTTTTGGCTTTTTGCTAACTTGGCAAAGGAGTGCTTTTTCTCTATTTTTTTTAATTCCTATTTTTTTAACACTTTTTTGGGAATTCTTTTTATTTTTAAAGCTTAGAAAAAATATTATAAAAGAAGCTACTTTGATTAAGGGAAGTTTGTTTTATCGTATTAGTATGGGGGATTTTTATCTTTATATTTTTAGTTTTTTCTTGGCGATTTTTGGACTTGTTTCTTTATTTTTAAATTTTTTAAATCTTGAAAAAATTGATTTAGTTTTTATATTTATAATTTTGCCTTTATTGATGATATTTTTAAAAAAAGAATTGCATTTGCAATTTGTAAATAATGCTTATAATGATTTTAGAATAGTTGTTATCGCTAGTTTTTTTACCGCTTTATTTTATGCATTTTATGGGCTTTTTTTTACTTACAATGAGCTTTTAAATTTAGAACTTTTTTCTAGGAAAATCATTGCTTATAAGAGTGCTTCTTTTGTTTATTTTGATTTTTTATCTGAATTTTTGTATTTTGTTTCAAATTTAAAACTTTTTATTTTTTCTTATTTTGGATATTTGAGCTTTAGAGCTTTAAATTTTATTTTTGATTTTTTTAATTTTTTTATGTTTTGCTCTCTTTTGGCTTTTGTTTTTAATTTTGTTTTGAAAATAAACATAAAAATAATTGTTTTATTTTTATGTTTTATCATGGTTTTAGGAAGTTATTTTTTAAAAGAGCAAAGAAATAATACCTTAAAATCTGAACAAGAACAAATACTTTTATGGATGAATAATTTTAATTTTTTAAAAGATTATAATTTAAGTTTAATTCAAAAAGAAAAAGATCTTTTTGAAAAAGATCTTAAAGATCTTAGAGAAATTTTTAAAAAAAATGCTTTTGAAATAGGCATTTGGTGGTTTTCTAAAGAAAAAGAAGACTTGGAAAAAAGAATAAATGAGAGTTTAAAATGAGATTTGATTTTTTTGTTTCAAAGCGTTTAAATATCAGCAGAAATAAAGCCTTGGAGCTTATAGAAAGTGAAGAGGTTTTACTTAATGGTAAAAGTTTTAAAGCTTCTTTTGATGTGAAAAATTTTTTAGAAAATTTAAAAAAAACGCAAGATTTAAATCCTGAAGATATACTTTTAGCCAATGAGTTAAAATTGGATCTTTTAAGTGAAATTTATGTTTCAAGAGCGGCTTTAAAATTAAAAAATTTCTTAGAAGAAAATGATATTGAAATAAAACAAAAAAATTGCCTTGATATAGGATCTAGCACGGGTGGTTTTGTGCAAATTTTACTTGAAAATCAGGCTTTAAAAATCACTGCTCTTGATGTAGGTAGCAATCAACTCCATTCAAATTTAAGAACAAATGAAAAAGTCATCTTGCATGAAAATACAGATCTTAGAGCCTTTAAAAGTGAAGAAAAATTTGAGTTTATTACTTGTGATGTGAGTTTTATTTCTCTTATTAATTTACTTTATTATATCGATAATTTAGCTTTAAAGGAAATTATTTTACTTTTTAAACCTCAGTTTGAAGTGGGAAAAAATATCAAAAGAGATAAAAAAGGTGTTTTAAAAGATGACAAGGCAATCTTAAAGGCAAGAATGGATTTTGAAAAAGCATGTGCTAAGTTAGGTTGGCTTTTAAAAAATACGCAAAAATCAAGCATTAAAGGAAAGGAAGGTAATGTTGAATATTTTTACTACTATATCAAAAATTAATATTACTTCTTTAGCTATAGGTTGTTTTGATGGTATACATTTAGGGCATCTAAAACTTGTAAAATGTTTAGATGAGAATGGGGCTTTGTTAGTTATTAATAAATTTAAAGGTCAATTTCTTTGTTCAAATCGTCAAAAAGAAGAAATTTCAGGAAAAAAAGTTATAGAAGTGGATTTTGAAAGTATAAAATCTTTAGATGGTAAAGATTTTTTAAGCTTTTTGAAAAAAGAATTTGTCAATTTGAAATTTATAGTAGTGGGATATGATTTTTCTTTCGGGAAAAATAGGGCTTATAGTGCTAAAGATATTGAGTCTTTAAGTGGGATAAAAACTATAATAGTTGATGAATTTAGTATAGGCGGAGTAGGTGTTCATGCAAGTTTAATTAAGGATTTTTTATCAAAAGCAAATTTACAAAAAGCAAAAGAATTTTTAGGAAGAGATTATAGTATTAAAGGAAAGTTGATTAAAGGACAAGGTTTGGGCTCTAAAGAACTTTTTGCGACTATAAATTTAGATTGTAAAGGCTATTTTTTGCCTCAAAATGGTGTTTATGCTACTTTGTTAAAAAGCCAAAAAAATATTTATAAAAGTGTGAGTTTTTTAGGTGTAAGATCAAGCGATGAAAATTTTGCCATAGAAAGTCATATTTTAGAGGAATTGGGTGAAAATTTCACACAAGGGGAGTTTTTCGAACTTGAGTTTATATCTTTTCTAAGAGAGAATCAGAAATTTCAAGATCTAAAAAAACTTAAAAATCAAATTGCCAAAGACATAGAACAAGCTAGAGAATTATTAAGGAAAAATGATGAAAGATGAACTTTTTAAACAAAGCCCTAAAAAACAATTTGAATTTGATAAAAGCGTGGCTAGTGTTTTTGATGATATGATCAATCGTTCTGTGCCATTTTATAGAGAAAATTTAGAACTTTGTGGTAATTTATTGGCTAAAATTTTACTTGCAAATGCAAGTGTTTGTGATTTGGGCTGTTCAAGTGCTAATTTTTTGATTTTGTTGGCAAATCTAAGAAAGGATTTTAAACTTTTTGGCGTGGATAATTCTGCTTCTATGCTTGAAGTTGCAAAGTCAAAAACTAAAGCTTATGGACTTGATATAAGTTTTTTTGAAGCTAATTTATGCGAATTTGATTTTTTTACTTGCGATGTTTTTGTGGCAAATTATACCATGCAGTTTATTCGCCCTCCTAAAAGACAAGAATTGCTTGATAAAATTTATAAAAATTTAAACTCTAAAGGCATTTTGATTATGAGTGAAAAAATCCTTTATGAAGATGCTTTTTTGTCTAAAAATATCATAGAACTTTATGCCGATTATAAAGAAAAACAAGGCTATTCTAAATTTGAAATTGCAGCTAAAAGAGAAGCTTTAGAAAATGTTTTAATTCCTTATAGTCAAAAAGAAAATTTAAACATGCTAGAAAAGGCAGGTTTTAAGAAAATAGAAAGTATTTTTAAATGGGCAAATTTTGAAACTTTTATAGCTTTTAAGGATTAGAAATATTTTCATCTTCCCATTCATCTTCCCATTCATCTTTTGGAAAACCTACCTTATACGCATTAACACAATCTTGACTGATGATAGCTTTGTGTCTGCATTCCAAACTTCTTTTTTTTGCTTCTTCAGGGTGATTTTGATAATATTCTACACTTTTGGTTTGTTCGCATGCTGCAAAAAATATCCCAATAAGGCTTAAAAAAATAGCTGTTTTCATGGTAACTTTTCCTGTGTTATGTTAATATCATCACTAAAGATAGAACTTTGATTGTCATCCTTTGTTTTAGAAGGATAAATTTCAGAAGGTGTTTCTGCTATGGGCGGCATTATAATACTTTCATTATTTTCTGAACTTTGGTTAATATCTTTTGTGATTTTTTCTTTTTTTAAATCATTTTGTTTTAAAGCTTCTAATATCTGATTATCAGATTTTTTTGGTGTGTTTGGACTGTATTTACTCTCTTCATTTGTTGGCTTAATACCAATTTCTAATGCATTAATACAATCTTCGCTAAGAGTTCCGCTTTCTTTGCATTCTTTTGCTTTTTCTTTTGCTTCGCTAGGATGATTTTTGTAGTAATTTTCTGTTTTGCTATCGCAAGCTGTTATATTAATAATTATTAAAATTGTAAGTAAAATACTTAGTCTTTGCATTTATCAATCTCCTAAAAATTTTTAGCATCTTAGCAAACTTGTATAAAGCAACGATAAATTATTTTTCTTCATTATAAGAAAAAATAGGTAAAGACCATTGATATTTGATAGCTAAAAGCCTTGCAATAACTCCTATAAAAAGAGTTAAAAGTGTGCAAACTAGAGCATTAAGCTCAAGCCACATTATTAGAGAATAATAGATTGCTCCTGCAATTATGGCAATTCCTGCATAAATTTCTTTTTGAAATACCAAAGGGATTCTCATACATAAAATATCTCTTAAAATTCCACCAAAAACACCCGTAATTACAGCAGCAGCAACGGCTATGATAAACCCATGATTTTGATCTATGGCTATTTGAGCTCCAAGTATGCTAAAAACAACAAGTCCTATAGCATCAAGAGTTAGAAATAAAGTTTCAAGTTTGGTTACTACACGTGGAATTTTTGTGGCTATAAGGGCGCAAAAACAGATTAAAATAATATATTCAGGATGTTTAACCCAAGTTAAAGGATAATGTCCTAAAAGCACATCTCGTATGCTTCCGCCTCCAATTGCTGTTACGAGAGCAATAAAAATAACTCCAAAAAGGTCCATTTTATAGCGTCCTGCAGCTAAAGCTCCTGTCATTCCTTCTGCGGAAATACCTATGATATAAAGAGTGGTTATTGTAAGAGCATTTATCTCCATAATTTATACCTTAAAATTTATCACAATTTATTTGATACTGTTTAATATTTTCATCATTTACTTCGTGGTTTGGTACTTGATAGCATTCTTTAAATTTCGGAGTTTTAATAATTTTTACATAAAAACTTGGTATAGCAATACGGTTTTTAATGTATTGTGGTTCTTTATCGTAAAGTACTAAATTTAAAACTTCAATACTTTGAAATTTTAAAGCCAAATTTCTTTCTCTTTGTTCGATTTCATTCCAAATTATATTATTTATTTGCGCATTTTGTGGGGTAATATTACTCATTAAAAATACTGAATTTTGGGCAGCTTTACTAAAGCTAAAAGAAGCATTGGGTGCAGTGTGTCCTCGCGTGTAGCCGCTGTTTTTATAATCACTCCAAGTAGTGCGGTATTTTTTAGGAATATTTGTATCATCTTCAAAGCGAGGGCGTTTTTTAATTTGTTTATTTTTTAAATTTGAAGCTTCTACTTTATAAGCAACGGCTTTTGTACCTTTGAGTTTATAATCATAGCAATTTAGATAAAAAAACTTATCTAAGATTTGCGAGCAATTTATGTTGTTAAAATAAGAAGAAAAAACAGCACTAGGCTCGTAAGATTCTAAGGCGAAAATATTAAGAAATATAGCGAGTAAAAAGATGAAAATTTTCATTTAAGTTCCTTATCTTTACTTTTGCAAAGATGATTTAAAAAACATTCTTTACATAAAGGTTTTTTAGCTTTACAAGTGTAGCGTCCAAAAAGAACCATGGCTTGATGAAGATAGTTAAGATTATCTTTAAATATGCGTGTTAAATCTTCTTCTGTAGCTTCTGGAGTTTTTGCTTTGCTAAGTCCTAAGCGGTGAGAAACTCTAAAAACATGAGTATCTACAGCCATGAAATTTGCTCCACACCATTCTATTAAAACCACATGGGCGGTTTTTTGTCCCACGCCTGCTAAGGATTTTAATTTCTCTTCTTCAAGGGGAATTTCTCCGTCAAAATTTTCACAAACTGATTTTGCCATTTTTATAAGATTTTGTGCTTTATTATTAAAAAATGAACAAGTTTGTATGTAGGTTTTAAGGCTTGATAAATTTGCATTTGCAAGAGATTTGATATCAGGATAAGCTTTAAAAAGATCAGGAGTGATGAGATTAACTCTTTTATCAGTGCATTGGGCTGAAAGCATCACACAGACTAATAGTTCGTATAAATTTGAAAATTTAAGTTCTGTTACAGGTTTCTCAAAATGTTTTAAAAAAAGCTCTTTGATTTCTAAATTTCTTTTCATTTTTTAATTTTAGTTAATTAGCTTTAAACCAAGTTTAGATATAATCGATTTTATATACATTTTATTAAAAAGGAAACCCAATGAAAAAAATTTCTTTAGTTGCAGCAGCTTTGATTGCAGGTGTAGCTTTAAATGTAAATGCAGCTACAGTAGCCACTGTTAATGGCAAGAGCATTAGTGATACAGAAGTAAGTGAATTTTTTGCCCCTATGCTTAGAGGACAGGATTTTAAAACTTTGCCAGATAATCAAAAAAAAGCTCTTATTCAGCAGTATATTATGCAAGACTTAATTTTGCAAGATGCTAAAAAACAAAATTTAGAAAAAGATCCTTTATACACAAAAGAACTTGATCGTGCAAAAGATGCAATACTTGTTAATGTTTATCAAGAGAAAATTTTAAATACAATTAAAATTGATGCGGCTAAAGTTAAAGCTTTTTATGATCAAAATAAAGACAAATACGTAAAACCTGCGAGAGTGCAAGCAAAACATATCTTAGTAGCGACAGAAAAAGAAGCTAAGGATATTATTAACGAACTTAAAGGTTTAAAAGGTAAAGAACTAGATGCTAAATTTAGTGAGCTTGCTAAAGAGAAATCAATTGATCCAGGTTCAAAAAACCAAGGTGGTGAGCTTGGTTGGTTTGATCAATCAACTATGGTAAAGCCTTTTACAGATGCTGCTTTTGCACTTAAAAATGGTACTATTACTACAACTCCAATAAAAACGAATTTTGGCTATCATGTAATCTTAAAAGAAAATTCGCAGGCTAAAGGTCAAATCAAATTTGATGAAGTAAAACAAGGTATTGAAAACGGACTTAAATTTGAAGAATTTAAAAAAGTTATCAATCAAAAAGGCCAAGATCTTTTAAATAGTGCTAAAGTGGAATATAAATAATGGGTGTTTTAGACATTGTAAAAGCAGGGGTGATTAGCGGAGATGAGCTTAATAAAGTTTATGACTATGCTAAAGCAGAGGGTTTTGCTATCCCTGCTGTTAATGTTGTAGGAACTGATTCTATTAATGCAGTTTTAGAATCTGCAAAAAAAGTTAACTCTCCAGTTATTATCCAGTTTTCAAATGGTGGGGCAAAATTTTATGCAGGGAAAAATTGTCCTAATGGAGAAGTTTTAGGTGCAATTAGTGGGGCTAAACATGTACATTTACTTGCTAAAGCTTATGGTGTACCTGTGATTTTACACACTGATCATGCCGCAAGAAAACTTTTACCTTGGATTGATGGGCTTATTGAGGCAAATGCACAATATAAAAAAACCCATGGACAAGCTTTATTTAGTTCCCATATGCTTGATCTTAGCGAAGAAAGTTTAGAAGAAAATCTTAACACTTGTGAAGTTTATCTTCAAAAACTTGATGCTTTAGGTGTCGCACTTGAAATAGAACTAGGTTGTACAGGTGGTGAAGAAGATGGAGTGGATAATACAGGCATTGATAATTCCAAGCTTTATACCCAACCAGAAGATGTGGCACTTGCATATGAAAGACTTGGAAAAATTAGTGATAAATTTTCAATCGCAGCAAGCTTTGGAAATGTACATGGAGTTTACAAGCCAGGAAATGTTAGTTTACAACCTGAAATTTTAAAAAATTCGCAAAAATTTGTAAAAGATAAATTTGCTTTAAAAAATGATAAACCTATAAATTTTGTATTTCATGGCGGTAGCGGTAGCGAGCTAAAAGATATTAAAGATGCAGTAAGCTATGGCGTAATCAAGATGAATATTGACACAGATACCCAGTGGGCTTTTTGGGATGGGGTACGTGAATATGAACTTAAAAATAGGGCTTATTTGCAAGGACAAATTGGAAATCCAGAAGGTGATGACAAGCCAAATAAAAAATACTATGATCCGCGTGTTTGGTTAAGGAGTGGTGAAGAAAGCATGATAAAGCGTCTTGAAGTCGCTTTTGAAGATTTAAACTGTATAAACAAAAACTAAGCATTTTAAAAGCTTAGTTTTATTTTGTTTTAAAAATTTTTATCAAATTAAGTAGCAATCTTTAAAATAAAATTTTTAATGAGGTATTGGTTTCATGGATATTAAATCAGATGAAATTTCAGAACTTGTTTTGCCTGAAGGCAAAGATGCAAGAGGTTCTTTGGTTTATTTTAAAATTATTTTTATTCCAGCTTTTCTTTATATTTTGATTTTATTAGGTTATTTTAATGTAATTGACTTTAAGGTTGAATTACATACGGTTATTATGACAGGTGTGATTTTTTTTACAGCATTGATTTTTGCTAGACATAGTGCTGAGTATGCGTATAGTATTTTTGAACAACAAAAAGATGAATTTAAACAGGCTTTAAAAAGACATATTATGAGGCATTTTCTTGCCATAGGGAAAGACACGAAATCAAATGCCAATTTTGATGACTTTGCTTATACATATATTAAAGGTGCAAGAAATGAGAATTTTGCTAGTATAGGTTCGGCAATTTTTCCAATGATGGGAATTTTAGGAACTTTTATCAGCATAGCTTTTTCAATGCCAAATTTTAGTTCTAGTGATACAGCCGCTTTAGAACAAGAAATTGCAGATTTGTTAAGTGGAGTAGGAACTGCTTTTTATGTTTCAATTTATGGAATTTTTCTTGCATTATGGTGGATGTTTTTTGAAAAATATGGTAAAAGTAAAATAGATCGTTTGCTAAATCGTCAAAAAAACGCTACAAGTGGATTTTTTTGGACAAAAGAAGAGCTTGATCAAAGATATTTAACTGAGAGTTTGCAACATTTTGAAAAAATTGGAGCAATTTTTAAACAAGTTAGCAATGATGATTTTTTTGCAGAGCTTGATCATGCTATTGATAGAAAATTTGGCATTTTTCAAGATATGCTAAATGTAGAAGAAAAAGCTATTAGATTAAGTAGTGAACACATCAAACAAACCATGGGTGAGCTTAGTAAAGCACAAAGAGATCAACGCGATCTTGGAAAGCTTTATAGTGAAATGTTAAATGGCATAGGTTTGCTCAATCAAAATTTGAAAGAAATCAATACAAGAATGTCAGAACAATATAATCGCTTGCTCGATATCAGTAGTGATAAAATTCATCATCTTGATAAGACGCTAAGTGCATTCGATGAAAAAGTAGAGCGTTTTGGTAAAAATTTTGAACTTTATGAAAAAGCAATGTTGGAAAGTCAAGAAAAGGTTTTTGAGGGATTTAAAGCAAGCTTGTTTGAAGGTATGCATAAATTTAAAGAAGTATACGAAGAAGAAAAAAGTATCGATGCTAAAATCAAAATGATGGATGAGCTTAAAAAAGAAATGAAAGCACTTGATGAAGAAACAAGTCAAATGATGAGCAAGCTTTCTGGGGATGGAAATCAAAATAAAGAAAATGAAACCAAACAAATAGAAGATTTTTCAGAGTCTAAGACTGAAGAAAATCAAGATGAAATTCAAGCAGAAATATCTAAGCAAGAAAGCAATGATGAGTTAAAAAATGAAGATAAAGAAAATAAATGAAAAATGAGTCAAAAGAAGATAACAATTTTTGGATAGCTTATGCTGATTTAATGGCAGGATTGCTGTTTGTTTTTATTTTGCTAATAGGTGCTATTGTTGTAAAATATGTTTTAACTCAAAGTGATTTAAAAGAAATTAAAGACAATCTCAATAAACAAGAGGCACGCTTAGAGGAGAGCAAAGAAGAGCTTAGAAATAAAGAAGCTATAGTGTTTAAACTAAGTTCTGATTTAAACAATGCTTCTAGTGCTTTAAATCTTGCTAATTCTCAAAAAGCAGAATTAGAGGCTAATATTACAAATTACAAGCAGTTAAGTAAAGATTTGAACTCAACTTTAGATAATAAAGATAAGCAAATTTTGATTTTACTAGGTCAACTAGAGAAAAAAGATGAAGAGCTTAAAAATTTACAAGAAGATTTTCAAAAAGCTAAAGAAAAGGTGCAAAATCTTGGTTTGATTCGTGAAAATTTAAGCAAGGAATTGCAAAGCAAACTTGATAATAATATCACTATAGATGAAAAGACAGGATCTATTTCTTTGCCTGCTGAAGTACTTTTTGATAAAGATTCTTATGTGTTAAAAAATGAGGCAAAGGCAAGTTTGAGAAAAATCTTAAGCGAATATTTTGATGCTATTCTTGAAGATCCAAAAATTTTTTCTAACATTGAAAATATTATTATTGAAGGACATACTGATAGTGATGGATCTTATATTTATAATTTAGATTTGTCACAAAAAAGAGCTTATGAGGTGATGAATTTTATCTATACTTTTTATAAGAGTGATAAGCTTCAAAAGCTTTTAATGGCAAGTGGACGTTCTTTTTCAGATCCTGTGTTTGTCAACGGAGTTGAAGATAAGGATAAGAGTCGTCGCATAGAAATAAAATTTAGCATTAAAAATGATAATGCTTTAAAAGATGTAGAAAAATTCTTTGAATTTCATTAAAACAATTAGTCCTATACAAAAAATCAATTTTAACGGATTTGAATTTTATATTAAAAGAGATGATTTATTAGGAGAAATTAATGGAAATAAAGCTAGGAAACTTGCTTTTTATATCCATCAAAGATATCCTAAAAATCAATCTTTTATAAGTTATGGAGGAAGCCAAAGTAATGCTTTGGCGGCATTAAGTATTTTTGCTAAACAAAGATCATATAAGCTTGTTTTTGCTTGTGAAAAAATTTCTACTTTTCTTAAGAATAATCCTTGTGGAAACTATGCTTTAGCTTTAGAAAATGGTGTTGATTTTGTAGAAAATATCCATTCTTTATCCTTAAAGCAATTTGCTTTGTCTTTGTGTAAAAAAGATGATATTTTTATAGAACAAGGCATAGCTAATTTAGAAGCTCAATATGGCTATATGGAACTTGCTCAAGAAATTCAAATGCAAAGTCAAAGTTTAAAGCTTGATTTTGATATTTTTTTACCTTCTGGTACAGGCACTTCGGCAGCTTTTTTGGCAAAGTATTCTAAATTTAAAGTATTTACTTGTGCTTGTGTGGGTGATATTAAATATCTTAAAAAACAAATTTTAACATTAGATCCAAGCTATGATTTTTCAAATTTAGAATTTTTAACAAGTGATAAAAAATATCACTTTGCTAAGCCATATAAAGAATTTTATGAGCTTTATATGGATTTAAAGTTAAAGTGCAATATAGAATTTGACTTGTTGTATGATATTTTAGGATTAAGTATAGCATTAAAACAAGAGTGGAAAAAACCAATGCTTTATATACATCAAGGTGGAATTTTAGGAAATTCCACTATGTTAGAGAGATATAAATTTAAAAAATTAGTTTAAAATTCCATAGATAAAAATGATTAAAATAATCAAAGGTACTATATATTTTATATAATAAAACCAAATTCCAAACCATGAACTTTTAAGTGTATTGTTATTGCTAAGTTCTTTTAGACTTTCTTGTTTGCCTAAAATCCAACCTACATAAATGCAGCAAAAAAATGCAGCTAAAACAAACAAAATATTTCCACTAATGAAATCAAAACTATCAAAAATGTTTTTTCCTTTGATGATAACAATATCACGCCAAGGCCCATAAGTTAGAATACAAGGAAGATTGCCAAGTATGAAGATAAACCCTAGAGTTAGGTTAATAGAAAGATTTTTAGAATATTTAAATTTTTCTTCTAATACGCTAATAATAACTTGATAAATTGGCAAGCTTGTGGTTAAAGCTGCAATCAAGAGTAAGACAAAAAATAAAATACACACAATGGTACCAAAATGGATATGAGAAAATGCTATAGGTAAAGTTTCAAAAACCAAAGAAGGCCCGCTATCTGGAGCAAGTCCTGCTGAGAAAAGTGCTGGAAAAATCATAAAACCAGCCAAAACAGCTATAATGGTATTTAAAACCCCTGTATAAATAGCGGTTTTTGCCATATTTTCATTTTTATTAAGATGAGATGAAAGTGTTATCATCACCCCAAAACCTAGGGATAAAGCAAAAAAGACTTGCCCTAAAACATCGATTAAAAGTTTTGATGATAAAATTTTACTAAAATCAGGTTCAAGATAAAATTTAACTCCAGCTATAGCTCCATCAAGGGTTAAATTGCGTCCCACAACAACAATAAGACAGATAAATAATAAGGGCATTAAAAATTTGACGGATTTTTCTATACCATCTATAATGCCTCTTTTTAAAATAATATAATTAATAATTACAAAAACAGTGGTAAAAATACCAACTCCTAAAGGATTGAAGGCTATTTTGTCGTTAAAAAACTGATGAGTAAATTCTTTGCTTACTACATTGGCAAGACTAAAATTCCCTAGGGTTAATTCCCAAATATAAACTAAAACCCATCCTCCAAGTACCATGTAGTAAGCCATTATGCCAAAGCTTCCTAAAAGTCCCATATATCCAATACTTTGCCATTTTTGTTTGAAAGCATCTACGCTATTTGTCATCGCTTTTCTGCCTATGACATTTTCAACTAAAATAACAGGAATGCCTATGATAATCATAGCTATACAAAAAACTAATACATAAGCACCGCCACCATTTTCTCCTACAAGATAGGGAAAACGCCAAGTTGCTCCAAATCCTATGGTTGCTCCAGCAACTGTTAGAATATAAGTTAGTGTGCTACTCCATGTTTGTCTTTGCATGATTATCCTTTCGAAAAAGAATTATTTTACCTAAAAATAACTTTAAAAACTTATAAGCTATCCATATAGCTTATATCGTAAGTATTTTTTAAGCGTTTGTGTATCGTTTCGTGCCAATTTTGAGATATGAGAGAGTTTAATTTTTCTAATTTATCTAATAAATTCGGATTTTGCTTAAGAATTTGATGCGGGGAGTAAAAAAGTTGATTGAGTTCAAATACACTAAGTGAAGTAGAATTTTTTTCTAAAATTTTAATATTTTCATGCTTTCGTATTTGTCCAACTTGTAAAACTTTATAATACCATCCACTCAAGCCCGTTTTAAAAATTTCATGTGTAAAATTTGGATTATTGTGAATTTTAGAAATTTTTACACAAGGTTTTCTAGGTTCGCTTACTTGCAGTATTGCATTTGAAATTTGATGTATATCACCTATGCAAACATTTTGTTCACAAAGCCCATCGATGCTCAAATTTTCACCCATTGAGCCAAAATTTAGCTTTTTATTAAGAAATCTTTCCCATATAGGATAGTTTTGACAAGAGTTGGCAAAAATAGCCTTATGGTGGCCTCCATGATGAATTTTATCAGCTATTTGATCATCTAAAATACCTAGAAAATCAATTTGCGTTTCTTCTAGGTAAGTATCTTTAATAAATGCACTTTGGAAATTTTTATAGTTTTTAATTTTCCCTATTTGCAAACTTTGAATTTTCATGGTTCTAGTTTTTTTAATAAATCATCAGCACTGATAAAACCCGTGATTTTTAATTTTTCTTTTCCATTTTCAAAGAAAATTAAAACAGGTGGGCCAAAAACATTAAATTCTTTCATGGTTTTAATTTGTTCATTATTATTTTCGCTTACATCAACTTTGATAAGTTTGTAATTTTGTATTTTTTGTATGATTCTTGCATCGCTAAAGGTTAATTCATCTAAAAGTTTGCAATTTTCACACCAAGATGCAGTAAAATCAAGCATTATGGGCTTTGTATTTGTTTGTATTTCTTGCTTTAATTGTTCAAAATTGTTGATATAATCATAGCTTAAAGTAGATTTTGAGGCAGATATAGTATTGAAATTTAAAGGATTTAAGAAATTTTTAGCCCCAAAAAGTCCCCCTAGGAAAATACTTAGAGAATAAGCTAAAATAAGAATTAAAATACTTTTTTTAATTTTAGAAATTATTGTAAAATTTTTTTCAAAAATTCCCATAAAAACACTAAAAAATACACCTAAAATTCCATAGGCAATTAAAATGTAATTTTCTTCAATAATTCTAGAAAGTATCCAAATAGCCATAGCCAACATAACAAAACCAAAGAAAATTTTTACTTTTTCCATCCAAAAACCAGGTTTAATAAAACCTAATCCTAAGCCTATGAAAAGCAAAGGTATACCCATGCCAAAACTCATGATAAAAAGCGCACTACCACCTAATAAAGCATTGCCTGTATTGGCTATATAAATTAAAGCACCTGCTAAAGGAGCTGCTACGCAAGGACCTACTATTAAAGCAGATAAAAATCCCATGATGGCTATACCTACAACTCCCTTCCCTTTTTCGCTTTTTTTATGTATAAAGGTTTGAAATCTTAATGGTAATTCGAAACGAAAAGCTCCAAACATAGCAAAAGCAAAAGCTATGAAAATTAGAGCAAAAAGAATTAAAATAATAGGTTTTTGTAAAATTCCTTGAATACTTGCTCCTAGAAAACTTGCTATAACTCCAGCAATAGCGTAGGCCAATGACATGAAAAAAACATAGATAAAAGAGAGAAAAAAACTATGTTTTTTTGAAAATTTAGCATTACTTTTTGCTATGATAAGAGAAGATAAAATCGGAATCATAGGTAAAATACAAGGTGTTAAGGAGAGTAAAAGTCCATAGCCAAAAAAACTTAGCAAAATCCAAAAAAAGTTATCTGTTGCTAAAAAATTTGCTATAGAGCTTTCTTCAGATTCAATTTTAGTTTTTTTATCTGTTTTTTGAGCTTTATAAGGTTTTGAAATTTCAAAAGTATCTTTTTTAGAAATGAGATCAAAGTACCAAGTTTGAGGATTATAACACAAGCCTTGTTCAGAACAACCTTGAAATTCGAGTTTGATTAAATTTGTAGTATTTTTTGCAAAGTGCTCTAGTAATAAATTTGGCAAAGCTAAATTTAATTTTTGATAATAAACATTTTCATTGCCTCTTGTAGAGCTTTGAGGTAGATTAATCAAAGAACTTATATCTTTTTCATTTATATATAATTTAAGTTTATTAGAATAAAGATAAATATCTTTTCCAAGTTCAATATCAATTGAGATAGAGTTATTATAAGAGTTTGATTTTACATTAAAAGCTTCATTTAAAGACAATATAGAAGCAAAACATAAACAAAAACTTAATAAAATAATACCAAAAATACGCATAAATTTCCTAAAAACTTATTTTTTCCTTTATTTTTAGCTTCAATTATAATTTATTATGGTAAATTTGCTTTAAATACTTTATAAAGGTTTGAAAATGCAAGAAAATAATTCTCCAAAAACGCAAGCGGCTGTTAAAAAGAATGAAATTTATGTTTCTGTTAAAAGAAAGAAAAGTACAATAGAATATGAAAAAGATTTAAAGAATTTGCAAATTGAGCTTTTGAAATTTCAAAATCATGTTAAAGCCAATGGTTTAAAGGTTCTTATACTTATAGAAGGGCGTGATGCGGCTGGAAAAGGTGGGGCGATTAAACGTTTGATTGAGCATTTAAATCCGCGTGGTTGCCGCGTTGTGGCTCTTGAAAAACCTAGTGATGTGGAAAAAACACAGTGGTATTTTCAGCGTTATATAGCACATTTGCCCTCAGCCGGTGAGATTGTGATTTTTGACAGATCTTGGTATAATCGCGCAGGAGTAGAACCAGTTATGGGTTTTTGTACACCGCAACAACATAAAGATTTTTTAAGAGAAGTGCCTTTGTTTGAAAATATGATTTCAAATAGTGATATTATTTTTTTTAAATTTTATTTTTCAGTATCAAAAGACGAGCAAAAAAAACGTTTTGAAAAACGCCGAAGTGATCCACTTAAACAATATAAATTATCTCCTGTGGATCAAAAATCGCAAGAATTATGGGATAAATATACTTTAGCTAAATACTCTATGCTTTTAGCATCTAATACTCCAACTTGTCCTTGGACTATTATTTCTTCTGATGATAAGAAAAAAGCAAGATTAAATTTATTGCGTTTTATACTTTCTAAGGTAGAATATCCAAATAAAAAAACTGGAGATTTTTCCAAAATTGATACCAAATTAGTGCGTAGTGGAGAAGAAGAAATACGAAAAATGGAGGCGAATTTGGAAAAACTTGACAGTAAAAAAGCAGATGAGAAAATAAAAGATTTAGATTAAGGAAAAGAATGCATAAACTGGTTGAAAATTTAGCACTAAAGTACTATGATAAAATAGTTGATTTAAGACATCAAATTCATATGCATCCTGAGCTTGAATTTGAAGAAGAAAATACAGCTCATTTAGTGTGTAAAATTTTAGATGAGTTTGGCATTAAATATCAAAAAAATATTGCAAAAACAGGAATTTTAGCTATTATAGAAGGAAAAAAGAAGAGTCAGAAAAAACCAAAATGCGTTCTTTTAAGAGCGGATATGGATGCTTTGCCTGTGCAAGAAAAAACTAATCTAAGTTATGCTTCAAAAATTGACGGTAAGATGCACGCATGTGGACATGATGGACATACAGCAGGACTTTTGGGAGCTGCTTTGATGTTAAATGAGCTCAAAGATGAATTTAGTGGCACGATTAAATTTATGTTTCAGCCCGCAGAAGAGGGAAGCGGTGGAGCTAAACCTATGATAGAATCAGGTGTATTGGAAAATCCTTATGTTGACGCAGTTTTTGGTTGTCATTTATGGGGGCCTTTGCTTGAAAATACTGCTCAAATTGTAAGTGGCGAAATGATGGCTGGAACGGATATTTTTGATTTGGAATTTATTGGCAGAGGAGGACATGGAGCTCATCCGCACACTTGTATAGATCCTATAATTATGGCAACGCAATTTGTAAATAATATACAAAGTGTTGTTTCTAGGCGTTTAGCCCCTTATGAAGCAGGGGTGATTACCGTAGGTCAAATTTGTGCAGGAACTACTTATAATGTTATTCCTGCAAATGCTTATTTAAAAGGAACTGTGCGTTTTTTAAATGATAAAACACAAGATATTTTAAAAAGTTCTCTAGAAGAAGTGGCTGCTGCTACAGCAAAATCTAATGGTGGAGATTATAAGCTTAAATATACTAAAGAATTTCCTCCATTGATTAATGATGAAAAAGCTGCTTTAATAGCAAGAAAAGCTTTTGCAAAGGTCTTAGGAGAAGAAAATATCATTGTTTCTTCTAAACCTGACATGGGGGCTGAAGATTTTGCTTTTTTAACACGAGAAAGAATGGGAGCTTATGTATTTGTTGGAATTTCAAAGGATTTAAATCATCCAGCTTTGCACCATAGTTCTACTTTTTGTTGGGATGATGAAAATTTAAAAGTTTTAATGCAGGGTGATGTGATGATGGCTTTAGAATTTTTAAATTTATAAAATAGAATTAAAAATTCACAAAAAATTCACAAAAAATGAGTAAAATTTAATCTTGATTTTTCTTTAGGATTTGTTATTATGAAAAAGAAAGTTATTTTAATCATTTTAATTGCAATACTTGGAAGTGTTGGGGCTTATTTTATTTTTTTTAATAATGATGAAAAAATCAGCTATTTAACTCAAAAAATACAAAAAAAAGATATATCTCAAACCATAGAGGCAGTAGGAAAGGTATATGCCAAAGATCAAGTCGATGTGGGTGCTCAAGTTAGCGGACAAATTATAAAACTTTATGTGGATGTGGGAACTCATGTAAAGCAAGGTGATTTGATCGCTCAAATTGACAAAGATAAACAACAAAACGATTTAGATATTACAAAAGCTCAGCTTGAAAGCGCTAAGGCTAATTTAGAGAGTAAAAAAGTTGCTCTTGAGATTGCGAGTAAGCAGTATCAAAGAGAGCAAAAACTTTATGCAGCTAAAGCAAGTTCTCTTGAAAATTTAGAAACTCAAAAAAATAATTATTATACTTTAAAAGCTAATGTTGCAGAGCTTAATGCTCAAGTAGTTCAGCTTGAAATCACTCTTAAAAATGCACAAAAAGATTTAGGTTATACAACCATTACTGCTCCTATGGATGGTGTTGTGATTAATGTAGCTGTAGATGAAGGACAAACAGTTAATGCTAATCAAAACACTCCTACTATAGTCCGTATAGCTAATTTAGATGAAATGGAAGTAAGAATGGAAATAGCAGAGGCTGATGTGAGTAAGATAAAAGTAGGAACAGAGCTTGATTTTTCTTTGCTTAATGATCCTCAAAAAACTTATCATGCTAAGATTGCAAGTATAGATCCAGCTGATACTGAAGTGAGTGATTCTAGTACAAGCTCAAGCTCATCAAGTTCGAGTTCTTCAAGCTCAAGCTCATCAAATGCTATTTATTATTACGCAAAATTTTATGTACCTAATAAAGATGATTTTTTGCGTATTGGTATGAGTATACAAAATGAAATTGTCGTAGCAAGTGCAAAGGCTGTTTTAGCAGTGCCAACTTATGCAATTAAAAGTGATCCAAAAGGCTATTATGTTGAAATTTTGGAAAATCAAAAAGCTGTTAAAAAATATGTCAAACTTGGCATTAAAGATTCTATCAATACTCAAATTTTAGAAGGTGTAAATGAAAATGAAGAATTGATAGTAAGCTCAAGTGCTGATGGTTTAGCTCCTAAAATGAAGTTGAGATTTTAATGATTTTTCTTAAAAATATTTGCAAAAATATAGGTGAAAATGCCATTTTAAAAAATGTAAGTTTAAGTATAGAAAAAGGTGAATTTGTTGCTATTATAGGACAAAGTGGAAGTGGTAAAACTTCACTTTTGAATATCATAGGAACATTAGATACACCGAGTAGTGGAACTTATGTTTTTGATGAGCATGAAGTCACTAAACTTAATAACGATGAAAAAGCAAGATTAAGGCGTGAAAAAATAGGCTTTATATTTCAAAGATACAATCTTTTAAGCTTGCTGAGTGCTAAAGAAAATGTTTCTTTACCTGCAGTTTATGCGGGAAAAAATTTACAAGAAAGAAGTCAAAACGCTAAAAAACTTTTAAATGATTTAGAACTAGCTCATAAGTTAGATTCTAAACCGAATGAATTAAGCGGAGGACAGCAACAACGCGTTTCTATAGCAAGAGCTTTGATGAATGGCGGAGAGCTTATTTTGGCTGATGAGCCAACGGGAGCTTTGGATAGTAAAAGTGGTATTATGGTGCTTGAAATTTTACAAAAACTTAACGCACAAGGTCATACTATAGTCTTAGTAACTCACGATCCAAAAATTGCAGCACAAGCTAAAAGGGTTATAGAGATTAAAGATGGAGAAATTTTAAGTGATACTAAAAAGGAAAAAGCTCAAGAAAAACTCACTTTAAAAACAATGCCCAAAGAGAAAAAAACACTTACTTTGCTTAAAAATCAAGCCTTTGAGTGTTTTAAGATAGCTTATTCTTCCATACTTGCACACAAACTTCGTTCTGTTTTAACTATGCTTGGAATCATCATAGGTATTGCTTCTGTAGTTTGCGTTGTAGCTTTAGGATTGGGTTCTCAAGCTAAGGTGCTTGAGTCTATTGCAAGACTTGGAACAAATACTATTGAAATTCGTCCTGGAAGGGGTTTTGGAGATTTGCGTTCAGGTAAAACAAGGCTTAATTTTAGTGATTTAGAAACGCTAAGATCTTTAGAATATTTAGAAGCAGTTGATGCTCATTCAAATACTTCAGGAGTGGCAACTTATACCAATATTTCTTTAAGTGCAAGAGCTGAAGGAGTGGGGGTAAATAATTTTGCTATAGAAGGTTTAAGGATAGATGCGGGAAGAATTTTAAATAATGATGATGTAAAAAATAGTACCAATGTTGCTGTGCTAGATTTTAATGCTAAAAAAAATCTTTTTCCTGATGAAAAAAGTGAAAATATTTTAGGTCGTGTGGTGCTTTTTAATTCTCAACCTTTTAAGATTATAGGAGTTTTGCAAAAAGATACAGACAAGCCTATAGAAGATAATGTAGTGCGTCTTTATATACCCTATACAACACTGATGAATAAGCTTACAGGAGATAGAAATTTGCGTGAAATCATAGTTAAGGTTAAAGATGATGTGAGTTCAACTTTGGCTGAAAATGCTATCATAAGAATTTTAGAAATTAAACGCGGACAAAAGGATTTTTTTACTTTTAATTCTGACACCTTTAAGCAAGCTATTACAGCAAATAAACGCACTACAACGATACTTACAGCTTGTGTGGCTGTGATTGCTTTGATTGTTGGGGGTATAGGAGTGATGAATATCATGCTTGTTTCTGTAAGTGAAAGAACAAGAGAAATAGGCATACGCATGGCTATAGGGGCTAGAAGAGAAGATATTATGATGCAGTTTTTAATCGAAGCGGTTATGATTTGTACTATAGGGGCGATTTTAGGTGTGATTTTATCGATTTTTGTTATTTTTGCTTTTAATACTTTAAGTACTGATTTTCCTATGATTTTAAATGCTTATTCTGTGCTTTTGGGACTTTTAAGTTCTATGTTTATCGGTGTGGTTTTTGGTTTTTTCCCTGCAAGAAATGCAGCAAATTTAAATCCTATTAGTGCATTATCAAAGGAATGATATGAAAATAATACTTAGCATTTTTTTAGCATTTTTCTTGAGTGCTTGTGGAGTAAAACTTAGCTTGCCTAAAGAAGTTGATTTAACTCAAGAACAAATGAAAGATTTAAATCTCACTTATGATTGGTATAGATCTTATGATAATGCAAAATTAAATGAATTTCTAAATTTTGTTTTATTGAATAATAGTGATATTAATATAGCTAGAAAAACTTTGCTTTCAGCTTTGGCTAGAGCCGATTTGATTGATTATGATTTATATCCGACTTTAAGTGGAAATTTGGGTTTTGGTGGAGATAAAGATTTAAATTCAGGCAAACAAAGTAAAAATTTCAATAATTCTTTAAATTTAAGCTATGAGCTTGATATTTATGGAAAATTAAGAGATAGTGCAAGTGCGAGTGAATTTAGTGCAAAAGCAAGTGCTTATGATCTTGAAAATTTAAAAATAAGCATGATCAATACAGCTTTAAATGATGTTTTTGAGCTGGCTTATTTTAACGATGTAGATAAATTGCTTCGAGCTTATCTTTCAAATTTAGAACAAATGAAAGAGCTTTATAGTTATAAATACAAGCTTGGAAAAATAGAAGAATTAGATCTTTTAAACATAGAACAAAGCTTATTAAGAGCTAAACAAAATTTATTAAGCAATGATCAAAATCGTAATTTACTCATAAAAAATTTACAAGATTTATTGGCAAAGCAAGAAGGTTTTGTTTACATAGAGTATTTTAAAACTTTATCTTTAAATGATTTTAAAACCTTAAGTCCTGATTTTAATATACCTTTAAAAGCTTTAGCGTACCGTGCAGATGTGAGATCTAAACTCAATAGCTTAAAATCAGCCTTTAAGGATTATTCTTCCATGCAAAAATCTATTTTGCCTAGTATTTCTTTAGGTGGAGCATTAAGCGGAAGTGATAAAAAAATCGATGATAGTTTTAAATTTGAAATTTTAAGTGGCAATGTTAAGATTTCTTTACCTTTCTTAGATTATGGTAGAGTAAAGCAAAATATCAAAATTTCACAATTTACTTATGAGCAACTTTTAATTTCTTATGAGCAAGCCTTGCAAAGTGCGATGAATGAATTTGCATTGAATTATAAAGATTATCAAAGCGACACCTTGCTTTTGCAAAATTTGCAAAATATTAACATTAAACAAGAGCTTATCACTAAGGCGTATTATGAAAAATATATTTTAGGAAAAAGTGAATTAAAAGATTATTTGGATGCAAACAATACTTTAAATTCTACCCAGCAAGAATTTTTAAGAGCTAGATTTAATCTTTTAAAAACCATTAATTCTTACTATCAAATCACAGCTTTAAGTTTTAATGATGAAAACTTAGAATTTCTTAAGTATTAAATTTAATAATCAATGATATTTTTTAAATCCTCGAGTAACTTTTTAGCCATCAGCTCATAGCCTTTTATAGTAAGATGTACATCATTGAGCGAAAGCTTTTGTTCTATCCATTTGTTTTTTCCCCCACTATCTTGCATAAACTGATGCATATCAAAAATAAGAGTTTTTTCTTCTTTAGCAACTTCATATAATGCTTTGCGTATGGTAAAAAAATCAGGAGCAAGCTTGTAGTTTTTACCTTGTTTTTGAACTACAGTTGGTGGAGAGATTAGCATGATAACAGCGTTTTTATTGTAAGTTTTTAAAATACTAATCCATTTTTTTAAATTATTTTTGAATTTTTGTTTTTCAAACCCTTTAAAGAGTGCATCATTAGAACCATAGGCAAGAATAATTAAATCATTGTGTAAAAGTCCTAGTTCTTTTTTTACAACTGTTTGATTCCAAGAGAGCCATAAATCACTTTTGGCACCATTGATTGCAATGGTATCTAAGAAAACATTATTATCTTTATTTGTGATGAAATATCCTCCTAGCTCAGCATCTTTTTGTAAGGCTGAAATTTGCAAAGGAAGATCAAGTTCTAGTTCTTTATAAGACCATTTGTTAATTTGTGTAGTTCTTAACTCATAGCTTTGGTTTTTTGCATCTTTGATGCTAAAAGCATTGGTATTTTGCTTGGCTTTAAATAAAAATCCTATTTTGAAATTTTTTTTATCTAGGGTTGTATCAAGGTTGATTTTTGCGCCTTTAGTTTTTGCTTTGGCTATTATCCCACCTAATGGAAAATTATGTCCAGCATTAGCAGGATTTCTTGAGTTTAAAATTTCAAAGTTTTTATAAGAATAAACAAGATTAAGATTTTGTTGATATTTAGGCTGTAAAGGATAGGCAAAACCTATAGAGTTAGAGCGGATTAAATATCCTCTTATGACACGCGGAAAGAAATCAGCCGCCATATGAGAATCTCCATAAATTCTAATTCCTATGTTTTGATTTTTTTCTAATTTTTTTTCTAGATTTTTAAGATCTTTTTTTAATACATAACTTGTTAAAGCAGAGTGATTTTTGTTTTGATTGAGTATGGAATCTATTGTGTCATTTGTATTTAAATTTTGTGCATAAGAGCTAGTAAAAATAATAAAAAACAATAAGATAATTTTAAATTTATTTACTAGCATTTTCTTCCTTAAGTTTTATGTGTTCTAATAAAAGTTTAGACATTTCTCTTGCGCCACTTGGAGTAAAATGAACCCCATCATCTGTTCTTACTTTTATACTTCTATTGTTTTCATCTTTTATATAAGCTGAGTATTCATCATTGACACTAAAAAATAGCTTAGTGTTGATAAAAATTTCTTTATTTTTAAGAATTTCATCGCTGTAAATTTTATTGAGCACTTGTATTTTTTTGTTCAAATCTTCTTTTTTTACAGGAGGGATTTCAAACCAAAAAACTTTGGCTTTATGTTTTTTAGCGATTTTAATGATTTCATCTACACGACTTGTGTAAATATCTATCCAAGAAGGGGAGCCAAAACGATGGTAATTTCCTCCTTTTTTAATATCCCAAGGATCATTAGCGCCAAGAAGAACAACAAGATATTTAATATTTGAGTTTTTAATAAAAGCTTCATTGGTGGCTTTTGACCAGTCAAAATAGGATTTATAAGAAAGGCCTGTATTTTGTTTACTAAGATCGGTTACCTTAAGATTTAAATTTCTTAAATCTCTATTTAAGGCTATTGCAACACCTTGCATTAAAGAATCTCCGATAAATAAAAACTCATCTCCATTTTGTAGCTCTAATTTGGTATTGTCGATAAAACTAATATTTGCATCTTGGATTAAGGTTAGATTTGTTTCTTTATGAGAAGTGTTTTCATCATTTTCTAAAGTGTTTAGAACTTTATCTATTTTACTTAAGTTTTCATCTGTTGATTTACTTTCTTGATTTGTAGTTTCTTCATTGGTTTGAGGCAAGGGTTCGTTGCTTAAAATTGCACGAATTTGTTCTAATTTAATTTTGAAGCCATTGGCTTCTTTTAAAAGATCATTATGAGGATAGAATGCAAAATGATATTTTTGTTCTATATAAGAGCTAATGCTCTGATTCATAACTACAACAACCAAGCCAAGCACCATAATCAAAATGAAGAAAAATCTAACTACACTCATCTAAAAACTCGAATAAATAAAATCAGGAATTCCATCTGGCATAAAAGCAAAAACCAAAAGTAAAATAAAAGCTATGATAAAAGGTTTTAGTAAAAATGGAGTAAGATTTAAAATCTTAATGCAATATTCTTTAAAATTAATAAATAAAGGATAGATCATAAAAAGAACCCCAAAAGCAACCAACATATAGATATCGTTATAAGATGGAATTTGGAAGAAATTATAATAACAAGCTTTAAAATATTCTATTGCATCTTCTAGATTTTTGCTATAATAAAAGAAAATCCAAGTAAAACATACAAATTGAAAGGTTAAAAATCTTCCTAAAGCTGGAATTTTTTGTAAACTAAATTTGCTTAAAGCTAGCAAATGTATAAAAACTATGCCAATACCATGCAATAAACCCCAAACAATAAAAGCAAGTGTATTGCCATGCCACATACCTGAAAGTATAAAAGCGATGAGTATATTAGCTACAGTGCGTGGTATTCCTTTTCTATTGCCCCCTAAAGGTATATAGATATAATCTCTTATAAAGGTTGAAAGACTGATATGCCATCTAGCCCAAAAATCTTTTAGGTTTTTTGCAAGATAAGGCATGTTAAAGTTAGGCGGAAGGGTAAAACCTAACATTAAAGCAAAAGCACAAACTAAATCAACATATCCGCTAAAATCGCAGTATATTTGAATTGCATAGGCGTAAATTGCGCTTAAAAGTTGTATGAAATTATAAGATTGTGGAAAGTCTAAAATACTTTTAGCATAAATTCCAAGGTAATTGGCTATTAAAACTTTTTTAACTATACCAAAAACAAGCAAGATGATGATTAAATTTGCATGTTTAAATTCGCGTTTTTGATAGGCCTGTTCAAAGAAAAAAGAACTTCGCATAATGGGCCCTGAAAGTAGTGTTGGAAAAAATGATAAGAAGGTTGCTAAATTTAAAAAACTTTCTAAACGGCGTTTTTGATAAACTTCTACAAGATAAGTAATAGAAGTAAAGGTATAAAAACTAATTCCTATTGGTAATACTAAATCAATATTTAAAAATTCTAAACCGAAAAAATTTAATATCTCATCAACACTTCCTTTGATACTAGGAAAGTATTTAAAAAAACATAAATTTAAAATAATAAAAGCCATGCAAGTAGCGAAAATATAACGCTTGCGACGCACAAAAATTAGCAAGGCAAAATAGTGTATAAAAAAGGTATATATAAATAAAACTAAGGCGAAATAAGGATTGATTAAAATATAAATAATATAAGAGAAAATTAAAATTAAAATATTTTGTATTTTGTAATCATTTTTAAAAGTCCAATAAATAGCAAAAAAAGCTATCATTAAAATACTAAATTCTAGAGAAAAATAAGTCATACCTTCAATCCAAAGCGAGATTTGCCCATAGTAGGGCAAAGATTATTTTTTTCTGCTTAATGCAATATTTTTGATGTATTGATCAGCTAAATAAAGTCCATTTCCGTGTTCTCCGATTAACTTAATCTTGTCAACTATACCGCGGAAAAGTGCTTCTTCTTCGTGTTGTTCGCTTACATACCATTGTAAGAAATTAAAAGTAGAATAGTCTTTATGTGTTAGCATGTGTTCAACTAAAGTATTGATTGATTTTGTGATAAATTGCTCATGTTCATAGGTTTTTTCAAAAACATCAAGTAAAGATTTGAAATTTTGTTCAGGCTGTTTTACTTCTTGAAGCTCTACATGAGAATCTGTTTCATTAAGATAAGTGATAAGCTTTTTAGCATGATCGCTTTCTTCGCTTGCATGTGCAAACAAGAAGGCTCCAGCTCCATCAAGACTGTTTTCATAGCACCAAGAACTCATACTAAGATATAAGTTTGCTGCATACATTTCTTTGTTTATTTGTTCATTGAGTAATTTTACAACTTCTTTAGAAAGCATTCTTATCTCCTTATTAAAATTTAAAATGTTTTATAATGATATATTATTTTTTTAAAAACAAGCTAAATTTTTTGATAGTTAAAAATTATATTTAAGAAAAATACAAAATAAAAAATGTTTCCAAAATGTTTCCAAGTTTTTTTAAACTTCCATTACTTTTTTAAAGTTAAGGAGAAAAAATGAAAAAAATTCTATCTTTAAGTGTGGCAAGTCTTGCACTTTGTGGTGCTTTAAATGCAGTAGATTTAAAAATCGCAGGTTCATCGACTGTGTATCCTTTTACTTCTTTTGTAGCTGAAGAATATGCTTCGATCAAAAATACAAAAACTCCTATAGTAGAGAGCTTGGGAACAGGGGGTGGATTTAAGGTATTTTGTGAAGGAACTACTGATATTTCTAATGCTTCAAGACCTATGAAATTAAGCGAATTTGAAACTTGCAAAAAAGCAGGGGTAACTGATATAGTAGGGATGATGATAGGTTATGATGGTATAGTTTTAGCTCAAAATAAAACCAATGCTCCATTAAATATCACAAAAAAAGAACTTTTCTTAGCATTGGCAAAAGAAATTCCACAAAATGGAAAACTTATACCAAATCCTTATACAAACTGGAATCAAATCAATAAAAATTTACCAAATCGTAAAATTAGTGTTTATGGTCCACCATCAAGTTCAGGAACAAGAGATACTATAGAAGAGCTTGTAATGAGTGATGTGTCTAAAAAAATTCCTGAGTATAAAGGCGAGTATAAAACCATACGCCAAGATGGTGCTTATATCCCAAGTGGTGAAAATGATAATCTAATCGTTTCAAAACTTACTATTGATAAGGATGCTTTTGGAATTTTTGGTTATAGCTTTTTAGTGAGCAATTCAGACAAAATCAATGCTGCTAATATAGATGGTGTTACGCCAAGCGAAGAAAGCATCGCAGATGAAAAATACGAACTTGCAAGAAGTTTGTTTATTTATATCAATGCTAAGAAAAATCCAAAAGAAGCCTTTGATTTTGCAAAAATTTATATGAGTGATGATTTGGCAAAAAGTGGTGGAGAGCTTGAAAAAATAGGACTTGTTCCTTTGAGTGATGATAAATTAAAAGCTTCTCAAAAACACGTAGAAGATAGAAAAATTTTAAATGATGAGCTTGTAAAAGCTGGAAAAGTTTTTTAAGGAAAAACTTTGTTAAAAGAAAAAATAATCAAATTTGCACTTTTTTTATGTGCTTTTGTAAGCGTGATAGTAAGTTTTGCTATCATGCTTACAATTTTAATTGAAGCTTTAAAATTCTTTCAAAAAGAAAGCGTTGTTACCTTTTTATTCTCAAGTCAGTGGGCAGCTGATGCAGCTTTTATGAATGCAGATGGCACGAGTAAACAAGGTGTTTTTGGGGCGCTATCGCTTTTTTGGGGAACTTTTTATATTTCATTGATTGCTATGCTAACGGCTTTACCTTTAGGGGTTATGTGTGCTATATATTTAGGTGTTTTTGCTGGCAAAAAATCTAAAAATTACTTAAAACCTATTTTAGAAATCATTGCAGGGATTCCTACTGTTGTTTTTGGATTTTTTGCGGCTATAGTTGTAGCGCCTTTTATAGTGTGGTTTTTTTCTTTATTTGGCATACAAGCAAGCTTTCAAAGTGCTTTAGGCGCAGGTTTTATCATGGGGATCATGATAGTACCTATAGTGGCTTCTTTATCTCAAGATTGCATTGAAGCAGTAAGCGAGAAAAGGATTAATGGCGCTTATGCTTTAGGTATGACAAAAAAAGAAGTGGTTTTTGCCGTGATTTTACCTGAGGCTATTCCTGGTATAGTTGCAGCTTGTCTTTTAGGACTTTCAAGAGCCTTAGGCGAAACTATGATAGTGGTGATGGCAGCTTCTTTGCGTCCAAATTTAACTTTAAATTTTTTAGAAGATATGACAACGGTAACGGTAAAAATCGTAGAAGCTTTAAGTGGAGATCAAGCTTTTGATAGTTCTTTGGCTTTAAGTGCTTTTTCTTTAGGTTTGGTGCTTTTTGTCATCACTTTAATCATCAATATGTTTAGCGTTTATCTTATCAATCGCTTTCACAAAAGGAAAAATTTATGAAAAAACTTTTTAAAAAAAGACAAAAAGCTTCAAAGTCTTTTAAAAGACTTTGTAAAATGGGGCTTTATATTAATTTAATTTTTCTTTGTATCTTTTTAGGAAGTGTAGCTTATCTTGGATTTCCTGCTTTTAAGCAAACTTATATTTTTGTAGAGGCTAATAGAAATTCTCCTGCTTATGATCTTTTATCTCGCGCAGAACAAAGAAAAATAAGAACAGGACAAATCACTGAAAAAACTTGGCTTTTGGCAAATTCAGAAGTAGATCAATATATGAAGCAAAAATATAATCGCCTTAGTGAAAAACAAAGAACTTTAGTCGATGATCTTGTGCAAAAAGGCGAGATAGAGCTTAAATTTAATAGCAATTTCTTTTTAAATGGGGACTCAAAATCTCCTGAAAATTCAGGAATTTTATCTTCAGTTATAGGGACTTTGCTTGTTATGCTTGTTTGTATGGTTGTGAGTGTTCCTATAGGCGTTGCAGCGGCAATTTACTTAGAAGAATTTGCACCACAAAATATCCTTACACATTTTATAGAAGTGTGTATTAACAACCTTGCAAGTATTCCTAGTATCTTGTTTGGACTTTTAGGACTTGGAGTGTTTATCAATCTTTTTGGAATGCCTCGTTCAAGTGCTTTAGTGGGTGGGCTTACTTTGGCGATCATGAGTTTGCCTATTATCATTGTTTCAACCAAAGCGGCCTTAAAAAGTGTGGATATCAATATGAAAAATGCTGCTTATGCCTTAGGTATGACAAAGGTTCAAATGGTAAAAGGTATTATGTTACCTTTGGCTATGCCTATGATTTTAACAGGTTCTATTTTAACTTTAGCTCAAGCTATAGGCGAGACTGCACCTTTGATGATTATCGGTATGATAGCATTTATCCCTGATGTAGCTAGTTCGATTTTTGATCCAACTAGCGTTTTACCTGCTCAAATTTACTCATGGTCGGCTATGCCAGAGCGTGCATTTTTAGAAAGAACAGCAGCGGGTATTATTGTGCTTTTAGGACTTTTAGTCGTGTTAAATCTTAGTGCAATATTATTAAGAAAATATTTTCAAGGAAAATTAAAGTGATAGCAAAAACAACAAATTTAAATTTATTTTATGGAAAAAAACAAGCTTTATTTGATATCAATATGCAAATAGAGCAAAACAAAATTACTGCACTCATCGGTGCTTCAGGATGTGGTAAATCCACTTTTTTGCGTTGTTTTAATAGAATGAATGATAAAATTGCAAAAATCGATGGTTTAGTGGAAATTGAAGGAAAAGATGTTAAAAATCAAGATGTAGTAGCCTTGCGTAAAAATGTAGGCATGGTTTTTCAACAACCTAATGTTTTTGTAAAAAGCATTTATGAAAACATCTCTTATGCACCAAAACTTCATGGTATGATTAAAAACAAAGATGAAGAAGAAGCTTTGGTGGTGGATTGCTTGCAAAAAGTGGGGCTTTTTGAAGAGGTTAAAGATAAATTAAAGCAAAATGCCCTAGCTCTTTCAGGCGGACAACAACAACGCCTTTGTATCGCAAGAGCTTTAGCGATCAAACCTAAACTTTTGCTTTTAGATGAGCCAACTTCTGCACTTGATCCTATAAGTTCAGGCGTGATTGAAGAGCTTTTAAAAGAATTAAGTCATAATCTTTCTATGATCATGGTTACGCATAATATGCAACAAGGCAAACGCGTAGCTGATTATACAGCATTTTTTCATCTTGGAGAGCTTATAGAATTTGGTGAAAGTAAAGAATTTTTTGAAAATCCAAAACAAGAAAAAACCAAGGCTTATTTAAGCGGTGCTTTTGGGTGAGATTTATACAAAAACAAGTATCTTTGTATTAAAATTATATCCTTAAAAAAGAATTTTATAAGGATATAGTTTTGTTTGAAACACTTTTAAAACTAAGCGAAGAACCTTTAAAAAGCAAGATTAAGGATTTGTATTTTTCTAAATTTAATTATGTAGGTGCTAAGATTGATTTTTGTATCACTCAAAATTTAGGACTTTTAGGTGAAATTAATTTGCTTTGGGCTGAAGCTAAACAAGGAAAAAGTGAGCTTAAAAAATCTTTTGTACAGCTTGTGCTTACCATAGGAAAATATAAATTTTATACAGAGCAAACTCCAAATTTACTTTGTGCTTTTGATGGAGAAAAGATAGCTTTTTTACCCTTTGCTTGTTTGCAAGAAATTTTTTATCAAAGCGATATAAACTTTAGTGTAACGCCTAGCAATCATACAAGTGAGCAATTTTTAAAACTTCTAAAAGAATTAGATAGTATTTTAAATACAGCACAAATTTTTTATTATGAAAAAAATGATGAAGAATTAAAAACTTTCATAAAAGAAAATCTTACAAGTGAAAATATAAGTAAAATTAAAATCGATAAAAACAATTTTGTAAGCATTTATCATAAATGGAATAAAATGGTTAAAGATACTATCAGTATTGATTGGAATTTGGCTAAAAAAAGCGGGATCATAGATGCTGATTTTTATTTGGCTGATTTGCTTTCAAGTGAAAATGAAACCATCAGTCAAAATTTATTTGCCATTCTTAAAAAAGATTATTATGAGTTTAATAAAACAAAAAGTGATTTAGGCTCTATCATTAACGAACGCACTTCTTTTAAAGATAATCAAAAAGCTCATCATGAATTTTGGGCGATTTATGAGCGTCCTCCAAGGGAAGAATTTTGGGATTATATTATAAAACGCAGAGATTTGCTTGTAGATCAAGATGTAAGAGAGCGAAAAGGAGCATTTTTTACCCCAAGAATTTGGGTGGATAAGGCTTGCGAGTATCTTTCTAAAACTTTTGGGGAGGATTATGAAGAGGGGTATTATATATGGGATTTAGCGGGTGGAACAGGAAATTTACTAGCAAATTTTACAAATAAAAAAAATATCTTTTGCTCTACTCTTGATAAAGCCGATATAGATGTGATACATGAGCGTATAAAAAATGGTGCGAATTTGTTTGAAAATCATGTTTTTCAATTTGATTTTTTAAATGATGAATTCTTTGATGAAGTGGATGATAAGGGTAAAATCATCCAAAAATCAAAACTACCTTTAATTTTGCAAGAGATTTTAAAGGATGAAAATAAACGCAAAAAATTAATAATCTTTATAAATCCACCTTATGCAGAAGCTGGAAATAGCTCTACTATGTCTGGAACCGGAAAACATAAAACTGGTGTTAGTCTTGATAATTATGTTTATAAGAAATATAAAGTTATTTTAAGTAGTGCTAGAAATGAACTTTTTGCGCAATTTTTTATAAGAATTTATAATGAAATCGAAGGAGCTATACTAGCTAGTTTTTCGACTTTAAAATATGTAAATTCTACAAATTTTATAAAATTTAGACAAGCTTTTAAGGCTAAGTTTTTAAAAGGTTTTATAGTGCCTGCTTATACTTTTGATAATGTAAAAGGAAATTTCCCCATAGGATTTTTGATATGGAATACAAGTAAAAAAGAAGATCTTAAAAAAATAAAACTTGATGTATTTAATGAAAATGGAAATTTTTTAGGTAAGAAAAATTTTTATTGTAATAATAATTTACATATTGGTAAATGGATATCTAAGTTTAAAAACAAAAATATATTATTGAATTTAGGAATGATGAATACTGGTAGAATGGATTTTCAGCACCAAAATCTTGTTTATATTATGCACGATACAAGAGATGCTGGACATTCTATATTTTTAAATTATGACAATTTATTAGCTTGTTCTATATTCTTCTCAGTGCGTCATGCTATAAGTGCTACTTGGGTAAATGATAGGGATCAGTTTTTATATCCTAATGATTTATATGAAAATGATGATGAGTTTAAAAGTGATTGTTTAGCTTTTATGCTTTTTCACGGACAAAATCGCATAAGCTCAAAAGAAGGTATAAATCATTTTATACCTTTTAGTGAAAAAGAATTAGGCGTAAAAAAATCAGCTTTTGAGAGTGATTTTATGTATAAATTTATAAAGGGCAAGATAAAAGATGAAAACTCGCTTTTTGATGATGAGTTAGCAAAGATAGAATTTAGCTTCCAAGCAAAAGAGCTTTTAAAAGCTGGAAAAGAACTTTTTAAATACTATCATACCCATAGCGAAGATAAAAACTATCTAGTCAATGCTTCGCTTTATGATATCAAAGAATTTTTTCAAGGTAGAGATGAAAAAGGCAGGATGAAGCATCCTTCCAAGGCAAAGGATGAGCATTATAAAGTTTTACTAAGTGATTTAAACATAGCTTTAAATGCTTTAGCTAAAAAGTTAGAGCCAAAAATTTATGAATACGGCTTTTTAAAGGAATAATCATGGCAAAAAAACAACTTTCTTTAACAAGGCTTAGTATTCCTATATTTTGGGACTTGCTTTCTAAGTATTTAACCGTGATTATCAATACCGCTATGGTGTCGCATTATTCTAATTTTCTTGTCGGTGCTATGGGGGCTGGAAATCAAATTTTAGATCTTTTTATCACTATTTTTTCATTTTTAAGTGTGGGTTGTAGTGTGGTGATAGCTCAGGCTATTGGTGCAAAAGATCATGTTTTAGCAAGAAAAGTGATCCATCAAAGCTTATTTTTAAATGCACTTTTAGGCTTTGTATGTGGTGCGCTTATTTTATGGCATGGAGAGTATTTGCTTTATCTTTTAAAAATCCCACAAGAACTGCTTAAAGATAGCGAAATTTATTTAAACATGCTTGCAATTTGTTTGTTTTTTGATGCCATAGGAATTGTTTTAGCTGCTATTGTAAGGGTTTATAATATGGCTTATTGGGTTATGCTTATAGGCTTTTTGATGGATATAGTGGTGATTTGTGGAAATTATTATGTTTTGCATTATACAAAATCAGAACTTTTTGGAGTAGGGCTTAGTAATATTTTTGCCCGTATTGTTGCTATAGTGGCTTTACTTGTGATACTTTTTTATAAACTTAAAATTCATCTTAAAATCAAAGAAATGATAAAACTTGAAAAAGAGGTATTAAAAAAGGTTTTAAATATAGGCGGATTTTCAGCAGGGGAAAATCTTTTGTGGATAGTCCAATACACTATAGCTTTTGCTTTTGTAGCAAGCTTAGGCGAGGCGAGTTTGAGTGTGCAAACGATTTATTTTCAAATTTCAATGCTTATCATGCTTATAGGGCAAGCTACAAGCATAGCTAATGAAATCATAGTAGGTAAATTAGTCGGTGCTAGATATGAAAATATCGCTTATAAACATGCTTGGCGTGCTTTGTATTTTAGTGTGATAGCGAGTGCTTTAGTGGCACTTTTAAATTATCTTTGTCAAGATTTTACTATGCAAATTTTAGGGCTTAAAGAAGAGCTAAAAAATTTAATGATACCTTTATTTGTCCTTTCAATCTTTCTTGAAATTTCACGAACTTTCAATATAGTCATGGTCAATTCCTTGCGTGCAAGTGGCGATGCGAAATTTCCATTTTTTAGTGGACTTGTTTTTATGATGGGGGTATCTTTGCCTGTGGGTTATGTGCTTTGTTTTTATTTTAATCTTGGAATTTTAGGTGTTTGGATAGGATTTTGTGTGGATGAGTTTTTGCGTGGAATGGTAAATTCATACAGATGGAAAAGTAAAAAATGGCAAGGCAAAGCTCTAGTTTAAAATCATTTATTTATAAAGATGAGTGCTATTTTTATTCTAAAAAATGCATAAAAACTTTAAGATTAAGGCTAAATGAAAGGGGTGAATTTGTTCTTAGCATTCCTTATTTTTGCACTTTTAAAAGTGTTTATGAGTTTTTAGATAAATCAAGTTCTTGGATGAATGAGGCAAAAAAAAGATTTGAAAAAAAAGTTTTAAAAGATGATGAATTAATCTTTTTAGCTAAAAAATATAAAATTATATTTGATGAAAATGCTAAAAAAACTTATTTTGATAAAGATAAAATTCTTTGTCAAAATAAAGCAAAATTAGATTTATTTTTAAGACAAAATGCCAAAAAGATTTTTACTTTTTATCTTAAAAAATGGAGCCAAAAAACAGGTTTATTTTACACGCATTTAAGCATTAAAAATATGAAAACGCGTTGGGGTTCTTGCAATCATAATAAAGCTTATATTAATTTAAATTTAAAACTCGTTCAAAAGAGTTTAAGAGCTATTGAATATGTGATTTTGCATGAAATCAGCCACTTAAAATTTCCTAATCACAGCAAAGAATTTTACGCTTTTATGGAGCATTTTATGAGTGATTTTAGGCAAAGAGAGAAAGAATTTTTAAGTTAAAATGTTATATTTAATAGTTTATTTTTCAAAAAAGGCATAATATGACTTTGGATTTTGATTTTATTTATAATGCGGATAATGATATTTTTGAATATTTATTGCGTTTTTATGCGAAAAATTACAATTACACCCTTAGCAAAGAAGAAAATATTTATCATTTTTCTATTGATGCAGATGAAGAAAATTTAAAGACTTTTTGCGATTCTTTAAATTTCATGAGTCATAGTGTTTTTTTGAAAAAATTTGATGTAAAAGCGGGACAGGATTTTAACCCTTGTATGCCAGAAGATAAAGAATTTTCAAGATTTTCTTATATTACTCATTTAAATTCTAATGCCTATCAAGAAAAAAAACTTTTAAACAAAAACGAATGGGGTGTGTTTTGTGAGTGTGAATTTTCAAGTAATTTATCAGAATTTGAAAAAATCGATGAAGAAAATTTCAACACTTTTTTAAACCTTGCCTTTGATTTGTTAAGTCAAGAAAAAAAGATTTATTTAAAAGATAAAAATGGTATTTATGAATTTTCTTTGTTTAAGAACGAATTTATAGGAGATTTTTTACTTCCTTGTGATATTAAGGCTATAAATTCAGTTTTTGTTTGTTCAAATGAAAATTTAAAACTTCTTGCAAGTTTAGAAAAACCTTTGATGAAGCTAAGGCTTAATGCCATGTTTAGAAAAAATCACAATCTTGATTTTAATGATTTTAAAATCAGACTTGCTAGAGATTTGTTTTGCTTTGCTTTAAGTTTAAAACTTTTTGAAAATGAATATAAATTTTTAAGCGTAAAAAAAATAGAAGAATACCAAAAAGATTTTTATATCAGTGCTTTAGATGAGCAAGTGGTGGTTTTGGAAGGCTTTGAATTTATCAATGCTAAGGCAAGAGAGCTTATTTTTTCTAAAGAAGATAAAAATATGGCAAGAATTTCTTATCTTGTAAGCCGTTATAAAGAAAAGGCTTTTATTTTAGAGCTTAGCAAAGATGATGAAGATATTTTGCTTATTAACAAAGAGCTTAATTTGCTTAAACTTTGCTTACCAAAACACAGCAAAGAACTTTATGAAGGGATTAAAAAAGATGAAATTGGTGTAAGGCTTTTAGAAAATTTTAGCAAGGAATTTCCTCTTTTAGATGAAAGTTTTGAACTTCAAAATAATTTTTATTCCTTGCTTGGCTTAGTGGGTAGAGTGCTAAATTTAGGTAAAAATTTACAAGAGAGTGCTAGTGAGCTTTTAAAAATCGCTGATGAGTCAAAAATGCCTCGTGGAGTAAAGATTGATTATCGTTTGAAAGAAGATAAAAGTTTTGATTATACAAGAACTTTAAGATCTACTATGAGTTTTATGTTAGCAGGTGTAGATAGTGCTAATATCGCTTATGGAGCAGTTGAGAGTTTGGCTTATTTCTTGCGTGATACTTATGATGAATTAAGAGAGAAAAAGCAAAGTGATTTAGCGCTTATAAGTGGATCTTTGTTTGAACATAAATCTTTGCTTAAAAATACCTTAAAACATCTTAAAAATTGTCAGTTAAGCGATGTGCCACTTAGGATATAAGATCAAAATTTCAGGTTTAGTTCAAGGGGTGGGTTTTCGCCCCTTAGTTTATGAACTAGCTTTGAAATCAAAGCTTTTTGGAGAGGTAAGAAATGATGGTTTTGGGGTAGAAATCATCCTTGCTTGTACTCAAAAAGAATGTGAAAATTTCATAGAAAATTTAAAAAATCATCTCCCACCTTTAGCAAGAATAGACAAGCTTATAATCACGCAAATTTCTATTTCAAACTATGAAAATTTTAGTATCACTCCTTCTTTAAAGAACATAAAAAGCACACCTATGTTAAGTGATTTTGCACTTTGTAAGGAATGTAAAAAAGAATTTTTTGATGAAAAAAATCCACGCTTTTTGTATCCCTTTATCACTTGCACACATTGTGGGCCACGCTTTAGTATTATAAAAAGTCTTCCTTATGATAGAGCCCATACTTCCATGCAAGAATTATTGATGTGTGAGTTTTGCAAAAGCGAATACGAAGATCCTAAAAATAGGCGTTTTCATGCCCAGCCTATTAGTTGTCCTAAGTGTAAAATCAATGTTTTTCTTAAAAATTCAAAGGGTGAAATTTTAGCCAAAGATCAAGAAGCTTTTATGAAAAGTGCGAAGTTTTTAAAGGAAGGTAAAATTTTAGCCATTAAAGGCATGGGCGGTTTTCATCTCATGTGCGATGCTTTTAATGAAGAGGCTTTAAAAACTCTAAGACTTAGAAAAAATCGCCCTAAAAAACCCTTTGCTTTGATGTGTAAAGATTTACAAAGTGCTAAAGAACTTGCCTTTATAGATGAAAATGAAGAAGCCTTGCTTGGTGGAGCTTTAGCTCCTATTGTGATTTTAAAGGCAAAAAAAGCCTTTTCTTTAATCGCACCTGATGTTGATAAAATCGGTATTATGCTAGCTTATACGCCTTTACATCTTTTGCTTTTTGAGTATTTTAAAGGAAGTCTTGTGGCAACAAGTGCGAATTTAAGCGGAGAAAGTATCATTAAAGATGAGTTTAATTTGTGTCAAAAACTTGATAAAGTTTTTGATTTTTATTTGGATTATGATAGAGAAATTATCAATGCAAGTGATGATAGCATAGCTCAAGTGCTAAATGGTAAAACTATGTTTTTGCGTACTTCAAGGGGTTTAAATCCTTTTTATTTGGAAAGAAATTTTAATAAAAAAGGCACTTTTTTAGCTTTGGGCGCGGAGCTTAAAAATGAATTTGTGATTTTTTATGAAAATAAACTTTTAATTTCTCCTTATATAGGGGATTTGAAAAGTTTTGATGTACATGAGAGATTTTTTAAACTTTTAGAATTTTTTAAAAAAAATTATGATTTGAAATTTGATGCGATTTTGTGCGATAAACACCCGCATTTTAGCTATGCAAAAGAATTTAAAGAAAGGATTAAAATTTCTCATCATTATGCGCATTTTTGTGCGGCTTATTTTGAATATGAAGAAAATTTTACAAAAGATGAAAAGGCTTTAGCTTTTATTTGCGATGGAACAGGTTATGGAGAAGATGGTAAAATTTGGGGTGGAGAAGTTTTTATAGGAAATTTAAAAGAATATGAAAGAATTGCACATTTTGAAAATTTCACTCTCATAAATAGTGATATTAAAAATATACAAAATTTGGCTCTAAGTCTTATTTTTCATTATGATTTAGAAGATAAGGCTAAAGATTTTTTAGCAAAAATTCCAAAAATCAAACTTGAAAATCTTAAAAAAATTTATTCACATTCTAACTTACAAACAAGTTCTTTAGGACGCATTATCGATGCTTTTGGAAGTATTGTTTTTAACTTAGAAAAAAGCTCTTATGAGGCTCAAGTTGGCTTGATGTGTGAAGCTTTTTATGATAAAAATCTTGATTTTTCTTATAAGCTTTTTGTAGAAAAAGGGCAGGTTAATTTTAAAAATTTAATTTTAGGGGCTTTGCAAGATGAAAAAACTAAAGCAATTACAGGTATGTTTAATGCTTTGGCAAATTTTATCATAGATTTTAGCAAAGGTTATGATTTAAAAGTGCTTTTAAGTGGAGGAGTTTTTCAAAACAAAACCTTGCTTGAAATTTTAAAAGCTAAAAATTTTGATTTTTTTATACCTTTAAAATACCCTTGCAATGATAGCTCCATAGCTTTAGGACAAATGGTGCATTTTTTAAAAAAAGAGTGATTTTATCTTTAAACTCATAATTTTTTAATGCTTTTAAGGTTAAAATGAAACAAAAAATATAAAGGAAAGAAAATGTGTAAAGATTGCGGCTGCTCTATAAATTCAAGCCATACGCATGATCATCATCACGATCACCACCATGAAAATCCAAGTTTAAAAGAAAGTAAAACCATAGAAGTAATTTCTAAAATTTTAAGCAAAAACGATGAAGAAGCTAAACACAATAGAGCGCATTTTAATGAGGCTAACACGCTTTGTATCAATTTAATGAGTTCTCCAGGTAGCGGAAAAACCACGCTTTTAGAAAGCACGATCAAGGCTTTGAAAAATGAACTTAAAATTGCTGTGATTGAAGGGGATTTAGAAACCAATAATGACGCCCTAAGAGTAAAAAATGCCGGAGCTTTGGCGTATCAAATCACTACAGGGCAAAGCTGTCATTTGGATGCTTTTATGGTGCATGAGGCTTTGCATCATTTAGTCATTGATGATGTGGATTTGCTTTTTATAGAAAATGTTGGAAATTTGGTTTGTCCTGCAAGTTATGATTTAGGAGAGCATTTAAATGTGGTTTTGCTTTCAGTAACCGAAGGAAGTGATAAACCGCAAAAATACCCTGTGATGTTTAAAAAGGCTGATATAGTTTTAATCACAAAGGCAGATTTGGCTCATCATTTTGATTTTGATGTTAAAGAGGCGACTAGGTTGATTAAAGAATTAAATCCTAGAGCAGATATTATCACTCTTGATGCAAAAAATGGCACCAATATGGAGCTTTGGTATAAGGTGCTTAAACTTAAAAAGGAGCTTTTTTAATGTGTTTGTCTATACCTTCTGAAATTTTAGAAATCGATGAGTTAAACAATGCTTTAGTGCAAACTTTAGGTGTGAAAAGAAAAGTTAATTTGGATTTGATTGATGAGCCTTTAAAACAAGGCGATTATGTGTTAATCCATGTAGGCGTTGCTATGGAAAAAATCGACAAAGAAGCTGCACTAGAAAGCATTAAAACCTATCAAGAAATAGTAGAAAAAATGAATAGTGGAGAGATAAAAAGTGATGAAGGAGATTTGGGTTTAAATGAATTTCATCGATGAATTTAGAGATAAAGAAAGCATTTTAGCTTTAAAAAAACTCATAGAACAAGAACTTAAAAATCCTATCAATATCATGGAAATTTGCGGTGGGCATACGCATAGTATTATGAAATATGCCCTACCTTCTATTTTGCCAAAGGAAATTAACTTTATCCATGGGCCAGGATGTCCTGTTTGTGTTATGCCAAGAGTTCGCATTGATACAGCTATCAAGTTAGCCTCCATGAAAGATACGATTTTTTGTACTTTAGGAGATCTTTTAAGGGTGCCTGGAAGTGAAATTTCTCTGCTTGATTTAAGAGCTAAAGGGGCTGATGTTAGAGCGCTTTATTCTCCACTTGAGGTTTTGGAAATCGCTAAGCAAAATTTAAACAAAAATATCATCTTTTTTGCTATAGGTTTTGAAACTACTACGCCTATGAGTGCTTTACTTCTTCAAAAGGTTATAGAAGAAAAAATAAATAATGTCTTTTTTCATATCAATCATATCACAGTTCCAGCGCCTGTAGAAGCGATCATGAATGATGAAAATGTAAAAATCAATGCTTTTTTAGGCCCTTCTCATGTGAGTGTGATTACAGGTTATGGTATTTATGAGCCTTTAGCAGCAAAGTTTAAAACCCCTATAGCGGTGAGTGGTTTTGAGCCAGTTGATATTTTAGAAAGTGTGTTAAATATCATAAAACAAAGCAATGAAGGCACTTTTAAAGTGTATAATCAATACAAAAGAGCCGTAAGTAAAGAAGGTAATGTTAAAGCACAAAATTTAGTAAAAAAATACTTTAGGGTGTGTGATTTTGAATTTCGTGGCTTAGGGCTTATTAAAGATGGGGGCTTGGAACTAAAAGAAGAATTTAGTGCTTATGATGCGAGTAAAAAATTTGATTGTACGGTGCAAAGTAAAAATGAAAGCAAAGCCTGTATTTGTGGGCAAATTTTAAGAGGTTTGGCCAAGCCTTATGATTGTAAAGTTTTTGGTAAGGCTTGTACGCCAAGAAGTCCTATAGGAAGTTGTATGGTTTCTGGCGAGGGTGCTTGTGCGGCGTATTATAAATACTCAAAGGTGAATGTATGAAAAATATTTCCTTAGCCCACGGAGGTGGCGGAGAAGAGATGAACGAGCTTTTAACTAAGCTTTTTAAGATCTTTGATAATGAAATTTTAAACGCAAATAATGATGCAGCGATTTTAGGAAATTTGGCTTTAAGCACAGATTCTTTTGTTTTAAGTCCGATTTTTTTAGATGAAGAGGTTAATATAGGAAAACTTTGTGTTTGTGGTTCTATTAACGATGTTTTGATGGTAGGTGCTAAGCCAAAATATCTAAGTTTAGGGCTTATCTTAGAAGAAGGTTTTGAGCTAGAAAAACTAGAACGCATTTTAAAAAGCATTAAAGAAGAATGTGAAAAATGCGGAGTTATGTTAGTTTGTGGCGATACTAAAGTTGTTCCTAAGGGCAAAGCAGATGAAATTTATATCAACACTACGGCCTTAGGTGAAATTATTTCTAAAAAAGAAAGTAAAAATATCAAAGCAGGGCTTAGCATACTTCTTTCAGGTGATATAGGAAGGCATGGAGCTAGTGTTTTAATCAAAAGAAATGAGTTAGAAGCTGATGTTAAAAGTGATTGTAAGGCTTTGGATAAAGAGGTTTTAGAGCTTTTAGAAAAAGATATAAAGGTTGTAGCAATGAGAGATGCTACTCGTGGGGGGCTTAGTGCGGTTTTAAATGAGTGGGCAAAGCAAAGCGGAAATGATCTTTTGATCTTTGAAGAAAAAATCATCGTTCAAGATGAGGTTTTAGGACTTTGCGAGCTTTTTGGTTATGAAGCTTATGAGCTTGCAAATGAAGGCACTTTCATACTTTGCGTGGAAAAAGAAGATGAGTTAAAAGCCTTAGAAATTCTAAAAAAATACAATGTAAATGCGAGTATTATAGGAGAAGTTTTAGAAGAGAAAAAAGCACGTGTGATCTTACAAAACGCTTATGGGGCAAAACGCTTTTTAGAAAGTCCTAAAGGCGAACTTTTACCAAGAATTTGCTAATGCACGAATTAAGTATAGTAGAATCTTTAATCGAACTTTGTGAAGAAAATGCCTTAAACAATAAGGCTTACAATGTGCAAGAAATTTATGTAAAAATCGGGCGTTTGAGTGGTATAGAAGTGGATCTTTTTAAGCGTTGTTTTGAAACTTTTAAAGAAAACTCAAATATTTGTAAAAATGCTAAACTTTTTATAGAACTTGCTCCACTTGAAATTTTATGCTTAAAATGTGATCAAGTAAGCATTTTAGAAGAAAATGTTTTTAAGTGTCCTAAATGTCAAAGTATAGAATATAAAATCACACAAGGTGAGGACTTACACCTTATGCGACTTGTGATGGAGTGAAAGTAAAATCAATAAATGATTTTACTTTCTGCTTTCAAATGCTTTGATAATATCTGCTTTATATTGATAAATATCTTCTAATTTTTCTATATTATAACTTGCTCCATCCGGAAAACTAATAGATTTTTTGCTTGTATTAAAATATAATCTACATATCCACTTAGTAACTTTGCCTTGATATAAAATACTAAAATAGCTTAAAGTATCTTTGTAACTTACATCTTCAAGATTGGCACTGACACTAGCAAGAATTGATTTTACTATATAGAAACCTTGTAATTCTTCTTCTGTTGTGACAATATCTTTACTTTCATCAATTTGCTCATCATTTTCATCATCGTTTATGTTTTGAAGATTGTTTTTAATACTTGTGATTTTTTCATAAGCTAAATCATTAATAATTTCTTTAAAAGATTTTTTAATGTAATTTTTGAATTCTTCTAAAACAGCACTAGTCATTCTTTTTTCTGTCATTTGTTTAGCAAAAAAACTTGTAAATTCATCGCTTGGATTTTCTATTTCGCTTTTAAAAATTTCTTGTATACTTCGGTAATATTTTTTCTCCATAGCAATGCTTAGAATTTCATCTAAGTTTAAGTCAGTGCAAATAAAACGTTTTAGATCTTTAATATCTCTAGGTTTAAGTTTTTCAAGATTAACAACTAAAAATGGTATTTTATCCATAAGATTTTGTTGTTCAATATCTGTAAAAAATCTATATTCAATACCATTGGTAAGAATGGCAAATTTAATACTAGGATTAGTGTTAAAATATCTTACAAGCTGATTGTTATGATTATCTAAATTTTCAGTATGATTTTTAGCTTCAATTAAAATAAAAGGTTTTGAATCTTTGAAAATAGCATAATCCACTTTTTCGCCTTTTTTAGTTCCTATATCTGCTGTATATTCTGGCACAACAATACTAGGATTAAAAACATCATAACCCAATGTTTTTAAAAAGGGCATTATAAAAGTCATTTTTGTAGCTTCTTCAGTATTGACAAGTGTTTTGCGTTCAGCTATTGTTTCAACGATAGCATTTAATTGATTTTCAAAATCCATTTTCATTCCTTTTGTTTTTATTAAAAGTATTATAGCAACATTTTTTAGTTTTATAATAAAAAAAGTGATTTTAATTTTTATAATTTTACTATTTAGCTTTTCAAAATCCTTGCAAGTTTAAGCAAATTTGAAATCAAAAATTCTTTTTTTACGAGCTTAGAATTGGTTTTAAGCTCGTATTCGCTTTTAAGCAAAAGAGTGAAAATTTCTTTATATTGTTCGATTTTTAAACTAAAGGCTTGAGAGCTTAAATTTTGTCCCACTTGAGGAGGTGGAGTATAGCCTAAAAGATCTTTAAAGTCAATTTTACCATTGACTTTAGCATAAAGTGCGATTTTAAACAAACGATAAAAAGAATTATACAAAGAGTTGGTTAAAGCAATTTCATTAAAATTATCTAAAATTTTTTCAAGTTCGCTTTTAAAGTCTTGTTTTTTTAAAATTTTCTCAAAAAAGCTTTCAAAACTTCCTGTATTCAAACTATAGCAGTATTGTTCTATGGTTTTTTCATCTACTCTTAAACCACTAAATTTATTAAGCTCACTCGCAGCAAGATATAAGTTTTCATCAAAACTTGTAAAAAGAGTAAATAAAGCATTTTGAGTGATTTCAACCCCTAGTTGTTTTGCTTTTATGCTTAAAAGTTCCACGCCTTCTTTAGCTCCGTTAGCTTTGAAAAATCTTACAAAATGAGGAGAGAAAATTTTTTCTATATCGCTTTGTTTAGAACTTTCATCATAAAGCTCTAAAAGAAAGAAATTGTCCGCATTGTTTTTACAAAGATCTACTAAAACTTTAAGATCTTTTGTTGGAATTTTTTTAGAAGTTTTGATTTCTAGTAATTTTTTTTCGCTAAAAAGCGATCCTGCGCTTAAAAAATCACTCGCACGAGTGAAGTTGTATTCTTCAAAAAAAAGTTTCAAAGTTTCATCGGGCTTATATTTTTCTTTTATAAATTCAGCATAAAGTTCGCTTTGAAAATTATCTGCTCCATAAAGAAAGAAAAAATTAGGTATTGAATCTTTAGAAAGTAAGATTTGAAGCTCTTTTCTATACATTTTCTTCCTTTATGAGTCTTTGGGTGATTTTAGCATAAATTTTTGCCATAACTATATCCGCTTCCATGATTTGCACTTCAACACTTTCTAGCAAATTTACACGCGTATCATAAAGGATTATATCCGCTCCTTTGATTTCATCATCTAGTTTAGCTATGCAAACTCCATCATTTTGCACAACTAAAGCTTTAAATTTTTTGCCTATATTTTTAGCCGCCCATCTAGCAAATTTTCTATCCATAAAATCAAAAGCAACCTTATCCGCCTCTCTTTCAAGTGTACTAAGATTCTCGCAAGTGCTTTCTATGTTTAAAAGTAGATAATTAAAAAGTTTTTCATCGTTTTTTTGTTTGGCTTTTAAAAGTCTGTGTAAAATAAGATCAGAATACCTTCTTATAGGGCTTGTAAAATGTGAGTATTTATCAAAACCTAAGCCAAAATGTCCCGCATTTACACTAGAATATTCCGCTTTTTTTTGTGCTTTGATGATGAGTTTATCTACTTCTGCTCTTAAATTTAACTCATCGGCTAAAGCTTGTATGTCTCGTATGAGTTCAGGAAGATTGGGCTTAAAATTTACATCGATTCCGAGTTCGCGTAATTCATTTAAAAGCTTATCGATTTTTCTTACATCAGCGCTTAAGTGATTTCTAAAAACGCCTATATCTATGAGTTTTGCTGCGGCTTTATTGGCTAAAAGCATACAATCTTCGATCAAATTATGCGAAGGTGTGTCTTTTTCAAAAACTGTGCTTTTTAGACTTAAGTTTTCATCTAGATTCATTCTTAATTCTTCGGTGCGAAATTCAAAGGCATTTTTAAGACGCATTTTGCGTAAATTTTTTGTGATTTCAAAAAGCTCATAAAGCCATGAAAGCTCTTTTAAATCAGGTTTTTGTACTAAAATTTCATCAACTTCATCGTAATTAAAACGGCGTTTTGAGTTGATAATACCTTCAAAAAGTTCTTCTTTGATGACTTTATTTTCATGATCGAGTGTGATTTTAAAACAATACGCTAAGCGATCTAAATGAGGTTTTAAAGAACAGATATTTTCACTTAAAGGATGAGGCAGCATAGGTATAGCAATATGTGGAAAATAAATAGAAAATCCACGATTTCTTGCTTCTTTATCTATAGCGCTATAAGCATAAACATATTCGCTAACATCAGCAATAGCTACATAAATTTCTCGTTTTTGGATGTCAAAATAAATCGCATCATCAAAATCTTTTGCATGTATAGGATCTATGGTGCAAAAAGGCAAGGCTCTTAAATCCATGCGATTTTCATACATACTCGCATCAACACTATCGCCGTTTGCTAGAGCTTCTTTGATACAAGCGTCGCTAAATTCGTTATTTTTATTAAAAAGAGCTAGGGAGATTTTTTCATCTACGCTTTCATCATCGATATGTCCTAAAACTTCTATGATATTGTTATTTTCATTTTCTATTTTTAAAATTGTCCCTAAAGGTAGTGCTTTTAAAGATTTTTGAGAAGCTTTTAAGGCAGTGCTTAATCCTGTTTTGATATTCATTCCAAGCACGGCTTCGCCATACCTTTTGGTGATCACTAAAGAGGTTTCATTGGCTCTTTTTAGAACCAAAATCACCTTTGCACTGGGGCGTTTTTTCTTTAAAGGTAGAAGTTTTACCGCGACTATATCTTTATAGTTTGCACCTTTTAGGTTTTTGTTTTCTATCAAAAGATCTTTTTTAAAACTTTCATCAAAGCATTGTAAAAAACCTGTGCCTTTGCTTGAAATATCAAGTACTCCAAAGGCAAAACCATTGTTAAGATAGTATTTGTTTTTGTGTTCTTTGATGATATGATTAGCTAAAAGCTCTCTTAAAATTTGTTTAAATTCATTGCTTACTTCATGAGAGCTAATGCCATAACTAAGACTGTTTAAAAATTCTTTCACTTTTGATACTTTATGATTTTTTGTAAAATTCTTACATAAAGTTTATAAAAAAAATATGAAATTTATACTTTAATTGCTATAATAATACCTTTAATTTTTGAATTTTTAAGGAGTGAATATGGCTATTACAGTATATTATGATAAAGATTGTGATTTAAATTTAATCAAATCAAAAAAAGTAGCAATTATAGGCTTTGGCTCTCAAGGACACGCTCATGCGATGAATTTAAGAGATAATGGCGTAAATGTAATTATCGGACTTCGTGAAGGTAGTGTAAGTGCTGTTAAAGCAAAAAATGCTGGTTTTGAAGTAATGAGTGTAAGTGAAGCTTCTAAGACAGCAGATGTGGTTATGATTTTAGCTCCTGATGAAATTCAAGCAGATATTTTTAATGTCGAAATAAAACCAAATTTAAGTGAAGGCAAGGCTATAGCTTTTGCGCACGGTTTTAATATCCACTATGGTCAAATTGTTGCTCCAAAAGGTATAGATGTTATCATGATAGCACCTAAAGCACCAGGACATACAGTAAGAAATGAATTTACTTTAGGAGGTGGAACTCCTTGTTTAATAGCCATCCATCAAGATGAAAGTAAAAATGCTAAAAATTTAGCCTTAAGTTATGCAAGTGCGATTGGGGGCGGACGCACAGGTATTATAGAAACAACCTTTAAAGCCGAAACAGAAACAGATCTTTTTGGTGAACAAGCTGTGCTTTGTGGTGGGCTTAGTGCTTTGATTCAAGCAGGTTTTGAGACTTTGGTTGAAGCAGGTTATGAACCTGAAATGGCTTATTTTGAGTGTTTGCATGAAATGAAACTCATTGTGGATTTGATTTATCAAGGTGGTATTGCAGATATGCGTTATTCTATCTCAAATACTGCAGAATACGGCGATTATATTACAGGGCCAAAGATTATTACTGAAGAGACTAAAAAAGCGATGAAAGGTGTTTTAAAAGATATACAAAATGGTGTTTTTGCAAAAGATTTTATCTTAGAACGCCGTGCAGGTTTTGCTAGAATGCATGCAGAACGCAAAAATATGAATGATTCTTTGATAGAAAAAACAGGGCGTAATTTGCGTGCGATGATGCCTTGGATCAGTGCTAAAAAATTAGTAGATAAAGATAAGAACTAAACATTGTCAAAGAAAAAATTAGTTCAAATTCAGCGTTATTTAATCATAGCTATACTTTTTTTACTTTGTATAGCTTTAGCTTTGGGAATTTTAGTAAAATATCAAAATTCCCAAGATGTTTCTTCTGTTAAGCCGGATTATTTTATTGATAAACAAGAAGATTTAATTTCATCAAATAAAGATCATTATGAAATTGGTATTTTTCAAGAGAATGAGTTTGATAATAATAAATCTGTAAGTATTTTAGAGCAAAAAATTCAAGAAATTGATGATTTAAATATAAGTTTAAATGAGCAAAATTTAAGCAATGTAGAGCAGAATTTAAGTTTAGAACAAAATCAGAGTTTGGAACACAATTTTATTCCAAAAGATACAAATTTAACTCAAGATCAAAATTTAACTTTTGATGAAGATATTCATTTAAATAAAATTTCTAAAAAACCAAAACTTGCTATTATTATCGATGATATGGCAAATGCAAGTCAGGTTAGAGGTTTAAAAGCTTTAAATTTAAAGTTAAATCCTTCTTTTTTCCCGCCAGATAAAAACCATAGCGAAACGCCAAAACTTGCTTTAAAATTTGATTTTTATATGGTGCATTTACCTTTAGCAGCGATTAATTACAATAAACCCGAGCTTGATACTTTAAATCCAAATGATAGCAAAGAAAGAATTTTTAAAAAAATCAAGCAAATTAAAAAAGATTTTAAGGATTTAAGATATATCAATAATCACACAGGAAGTTTATTTACAAGCAATGAAGAAGCTATGAGAAAGCTTTACGAGGCTTTAAAAAATCAAAATATATTTTTTGTAGATTCTAAAACTATAGGAAATTCTAAGGCAAATAAAATCGCTAAAGAACTCAGTATGCCTTATATACAAAGAGATGTGTTTTTGGATAATGAGGATGATGTTAATTATGTTAAAAAACAACTCGAAAGTGCAGTAAAACTTGCACAAAAAAAAGGTTTTGTTATAGCCATAGGACATCCTAGGAAAAATACTTTTAAAGCTTTAGAGCAAAGTAAGGATTTGTTAAAAGGCGTTGATCTTGTGTATTTGAGTGAAATTTATGGCAAGTGAAATTTTGCCTGATGAATTTTTAGAACTTTTTAAAGATTTAAAAAAGCCTCCTAAAAAATTACACTATAAAGGAAATTTATCTTTATTAAAACAAGATAAAATCGCTATTATAGGTTCAAGGCGTATGAGTGTTTATACGAAAAATTGTGTTTTTTCTTTAGCGAGTATGCTTAAAAATGCTCATCTTTGTGTGGTAAGTGGCGGTGCTTTGGGTGTGGATATCACCGCAAGTGTGGCGGCTATGCCAAATACTATAGGTATTTTTGCTAATGGTTTAGATCAAATTTATCCAAGAACTAATGAAAAAATCATTAAACAAATTTATGAAAATGCTTTGGCTTTAAGCGAATACGAAGATGATTATTTGCCAAAAAATTATGACTTTTTACTAAGAAATCGTTTGGTTATTGCTTTAAGTAAGGCCGTTGTAGTTGCACAAGCAGATATAAAAAGTGGTTCTATGCAAAGTGCAAAACTTGCTTTAGAACTCAATAAACCTTTATATGTTTTACCGCAAAGACTAGGAGAAAGCACAGCAACTAATTTGCTTTTAAAAGAAAATAAAGCAAAATTGATTTGTGATTTCAAAGAATTTGTAAGTGAGTTTGCAAGTATAGATACAAATCAAGATGAACTTTTAGAGTTTTGTAAAAAAGGTGTGAGTGTTGATGAGGCTTTAAAAATTTATGGACAAAAAGTTTATGAATACGAACTTGAGGGAAAAATTTCCATAGAAGGGCTTTTTATAAGGGTTTTAGTATGAGAGCTTTGGCTTTAGATGTAGGTTTAAAACGCATAGGTGTAGCGCTTTGCGTAGATAAAAAGATCGCTTTGCCTTTAGATGCAGTTTTAAGAAAAAATCGCAATCAAGCCGCCAATGAAATCAAAAATTTACTTAAAATACATGAAATTTCTTTACTAATTGTAGGCATTCCTAAGGGTGGATCAAGCGAAGAAGAAATGACAAGACGCATTAAGCATTTTGTTTCTTTGCTTGAATTTGATAAAGAAATTTGCTTTGTAGATGAAAGTGGAACAAGTAAAGAAGCTTTAGGATACGGTGTAGCCAATACACGCAAAAAAGATGGTAAATTAGACTCTTTATCCGCTTTTATCATGATAAAGGATTATTTTGCTCTCTAGAATAGAAAAACTTTATACCAAAGATGAAATGCAAAATATTTTATCTTCTTTTACTCAAGAAAAAAATGTTTGTGTATTTGCAAATGCTTTAAAAACCAGCATTGAAGAATTAGAAAAAGAATTTTTAAAACAAAATTTAAAATTTAAAAAGATCAACGCTTATTGTTATTTGTTTGACGCCAAAGATAAGGCTATCTTAAGTTCTATGAAAGCTTTTAATGAGGCGCACTTTTATATACAAAATTATTCTTCTTATTTGTGTGCTTTAAATTTAGAAGTTAAAGCAGGGCAAAGTGTTCTTGATATGTGTGCAGCTCCGGGTGGTAAAAGTATCAATCTTGCAAATTTTATGCAAAATACAGGTTATTTAGCTTGCAATGAGATGAGTAGGGATAGATTTTTTATTTTGCAAAAAAATCTTAAAAATTACGGCGTGATTGCTAAAGTTTTTATGAAAGATGGTAAAAATATAGGCAATTTATGTCCTTTAAAATTTGATAAAATTTTACTTGATGCACCTTGTTCAACTTTTGCTAAAATAGGTTTTGATTTGGAAAAAAGTTATAAAGAAATCAAAAATATTGCAAAAACTCAAAAAAAACTTCTACATTCTGCTTTAAAGGCATTAAAAATAGGCGGAGAGCTTGTATATAGTACTTGCACCTTTACCAAAGAAGAAAATGAAGAAGTGATAGAGAATGCTTTAAAAAGCGAGTTTAAATTAGAGCTTTTAGATATTGATTTGGAAAATGTTGAGGCTAAAGCAGGGCAAAGTGAAGAATTTGCTGAAATTTCAAAATGCAGACGGATTTTACCAAGCTTAGACTATGATGGATTTTTTATAGCTAAGCTTAGGAAATTATGTTAATTGATAAAATTATTCACATTTAAATACAAATTCATAAAAAAACTTAAAAAACAATAAATAATTTTTTCTTTATTTTAAAGCTTAAAGTTCTATTTTTAAGTACTTTGAAAAGAAAATCACAGCGTGAAAAGGCTGTGAATAAAGTTGAAATTTTTTTAACCTTAAAAAGATGAAATTAGTCTGATTGTATTTTTTGCAGTTTTGGAACTATTACAGCTTGACAATATCCTTGATTGGGATTATTTATAAAATAATGTTGATGATAGTTTTCAGCTTTGTAGTAAGTTTGCAATCTTGAAATTTTAGTAACTATTTTTTTGCTAAATATTTTTTGCTGTTCTTCGATGAAATTTTGAGCTAAAATTTTATCTTCTTCATTTTCGTAAAAGATTATTGAGCGATATTGTATACCAATATCTCCACCTTGTTTATCTATACTTGTTGGATCATGAATTTTAAAAAAGAGTGTTAAGATTTCAAGAAGAGAGATTTGTTTTTCATCGTAATTTATTTTGACAACTTCTATGTTACCATCACCATTACACACGCTTTCATAGCTAGGATTTGGATTTCCTCCGCTATATCCAACTTCAGTATCGATTACACCTTTTAGGCGTTCAAATACGGCTTCAACACACCAAAAACAACCACCACCTAAAACGATATTTTTCATTGCGAGTTTTCCTTGAGTTTAGCCCTTTGAAGGGCTAGGATTATTTGTAGTTTTTGATTGCTTTTTCTAAAATTTCAATTGCAGCTTTTTCATCTTTAAAATCTTGTACTTTAACCCATTTGTTTGGCTCTAAAATTTTATAAGTTTCAAAGAAATTTTTGATTTTATTTAAAGTTGCTTGTGGTAAATCTGTGTAAGTTTTTATATTGTCATATCTTGCATCTATTTTTGAATTTGGAACTGCAAGAAGTTTTTCATCCATTCCGCTTTCATCTTCCATGATTAAAACACCAATTAAGCGGCAAGGAATCACGGCTCCAGCTTGGATAGGATATTCATTAAGCACTAAAATATCCACAGGATCACCATCATCAGCCAAAGTATTGGCAATAAAACCATAGTTTGCTGGGTAAAACATCGCACTAGCCATAACGCGATCTACCATGATAGCACCACTATCTTTATCGATTTCGTATTTGATGCTTGATCCGTATGGAATTTCAATTACGGCATTGATTTTATTTGGAATATCTCCGATTTTGATTTTGCTTAAATCCATTTTTTCTCCTTATATACTTTGAATTTTTTTAATCAGTTCTTTCATGTCTGCAACAATAGGTTCGATAGTGCGTTCCCCATCGATAATAAAATGAAGTTTTTTCTTTTGATAAAAATCTAAAATTTCATTTAAAGGTTCTGTATAAACTTTCATTCTATTATAAAACACTTCTTCATTATCATCTGCACCACGATTTCTGCCTAAAACTCTTTCTTTGGCAACTTCTTCGCTTACTCTTACTTCTATAACACCTTTAAGACAAATTTCATTTTGCTCACTTAAAACCTTGTCAAATTCCATCATTTGTTCTACGCTTCTTGGATAGCCATCGATGATAATAGTTTTAGTTGGAGCAGCTTTTAGTGCGCAAACTATAGTATTTACAACAACATCTAAAGGAACAAGATTGCCTTTGGATATAAAACTATCTATAGTTTTTCCAAGCTCACTCCCACTTGCTACTTCAGCTCTTAAAAGATCTCCTGTTGAATAGTGTGTGATATTTGTCGCATCTGCTTGTGCGATTAAACTAGCATCGGTAGTTTTTCCACTACCTGGTGCACCTATGATTAAAAACAATTCTTTCATTTTATATTCTCCCTTAATTTGATTCCTAATTCTCTCATTGCTTCATTGCTGGCAGGCGATGGTGCATCTGTCATTAAGCATTGCGCTCTTTGGGTTTTTGGAAAGGCTATAACCTCTCTTATGCTGTTTGCTCCTGTAACTAGCATGATGAGTCTATCAAGTCCTATAGCGATACCTCCATGTGGTGGAGCACCAAAACTTAAAGCATCAAGTAAGAAGCCAAATTTTTCTTTTTGTTGTTCTTCATCGATATTTAAAAGTTTAAATACTTTTTGTTGAATATCGTTTTTATGGATTCTTATACTACCTCCACCTAGCTCAACGCCATTTAACACTACATCATAAGCAATAGATGAAATTTCTTCTAAATCAGTCTCATCGATATTTTTTGGCATGGTAAAAGGATGGTGCATCGCAGAATAACTTCCATCATCATTTTGTTCAAACATAGGAAAATCAACAACCCATAAGAATTCTAAGGCATTTGGATCTATAAGATTTAACTCGTTGGCTAAGAAAATTCTAAATCTTCCCATATAATCAAGCACGGTTTTTTTAGCTCCTGCACCGAAAAATACCACATCTCCTACTTCAAGTTCACAGCGTTTGCTTAGCTCATTTAAATCTTCTTCGCTAAAGAATTTGCAAAGCGGACCTTTAAGTCCATCTTCTTTAACTTGTATAAAAGCTAAGCCTTGAGCACCAAATTTACGCACAAATTCTTCAAATCTTTGCATTTGTCTTTTTGAAAAAATAGTATCGCCTTTTGGAACGCGTATGGCTTTGATGCGATTTTTCTTTGTATCTTTGGCAATATTTGCAAAAATTTCATTATTTGACTTAGCAAAAATATCAATCACATCAATAAATTTAAGATCAAATCTTAAATCTGGCTTATCAGAGCCATAATTCTCCATAGCATCTTTGTATTGCATTTGTCTAAAAGGGGTTTGAATTTCTTTGCCGCAAGCTTTGAAAATATCTTTTAAAAAAGTTTCAGCTACATTGATTACATCTTTTTGTTCGCAAAAACTCATTTCAACATCAATTTGTGTGAATTCAGGTTGGCGATCAGCTCTTAAATCTTCATCTCTAAAACATTTTGCGATTTGAAAATAACGATCAAAACCGCTACACATTAAAAGTTGTTTGAAAAGCTGAGGGCTTTGTGGAAGAGCATAAAATTCACCCTGATGCACACGAGAAGGCACGAGATAATCTCTTGCGCCTTCGGGAGTAGCTTTGGTAAGAATAGGGGTTTCAACTTCTAAAAATCCCATATTTGCCAAAGAATTTCTAGCTGCTATACAAGCTTTAGAACGCAAGGCAAAATTTTCATAAAGTTTAGGATTTCTTAAATCTAAAAAGCGATATTTTAAGCGTAATTCTTCATTTACACTTTCATCGGCGATAGCAAAAGGAGGTACGGCACTTTCATTTTCTATGGTAAGTTTAGAAACAACTACTTCGATTTCTCCTGTTTTTAATTTAGGATTTACAAGTCCTTCGCCACGCGGACGAATAGCACCTTCTGCAATAAGTACAAATTCATTTCTTGCATTGGAAGCGATTTCATGAGCTTCTTTGCTATCATTTGGATCGCAAACAAGTTGGATAATACCACTTCTATCTCTTAAATCTATAAAAATAACTCCACCATGATCGCGGTAGCTATTTACCCAACCGCAAAGTTTAACGCTTTGACCAACATGGGAAATTCCCAAGTCTGTATTATAATGACTTCGCAAATTTATTCCTTGAAAAAGATTTTTTAAGATAATGAGCAAAATTATAGTATTTTTATTCTTTTGCTTTGCTAAGATTTGATATAATTTTTTATGCAAAATAAAATGGATTATAAAAATATTAAAAAAATCGGACTTGTTACACGACCCAATGTGAGTTTAGATAAGGAAATTTTAAAACTTCAATCGATTTTATCTATATATAAAGTTGAACTTGTATTGTTTAAAGAAAGTTCTGAAATTTTAGATTTGCCAAAGTATGGATTGGATGATTTGTTTAAAATATCTGATTTTGTTATTTCTTTAGGTGGAGATGGAACTTTGATTTCTTTATGTCGTAAAGCTTGTGAATATGATAAAGCAGTTTTAGGAATTCATGCTGGACATTTAGGTTTTTTAACAGATTTTAAAGTTGATGAAGCTGAAAATTTTTTTCAAGCTTTTTTTCAAGGAGAATTTAGAATAGAAAAGCCTTATTTATTAAGTGTTTTTTTAGAAGATAAGCAAGGAAAAATTTTAGAAAAATTAGCTTTTAACGATGTGGTCATCAGTAAAAACAATCAAGCTTCTATGGCTCATATAGAAGTTTTTAGAAAAGAAAAGAAATTTAATGAATATTTTGGAGATGGGCTTATTGTTGCAACTCCTGCGGGTTCAACAGCTTATAATTTAAGCGCAAATGGACCCATAGTTTATACTTTAGCTCAAGCTTTTATCTTAACTCCTGTTTGTTCTCATTCTTTAACACAACGCCCTATTGTTTTGCCAAAAGGTTTTGAAATAGAGATTATGGCAAAGGATTGCATACTTTGTATTGATGGGCAAGAAAATTATAAAATGAATGATTTTAAAAGTATAAAAGTGGGTTTAAGTGATAAAAATGTGGCTTTAATTCACCCAAAAAATAGGGATTATTTTCAAATTTTAAAAGAAAAATTACACTGGGGAAATTGATGATAAATAGAATTTTTATGAAAGAAAATCTTGGTTTTAAAAAGGCTGAGCTTGAAATTTCTAAAGGGCTTACCGTTTTTACAGGCCTAAGTGGAGCTGGAAAATCAGTTTTGTTTAAAGGAATTTTATCCGCATTTTCTTTGAGTGAAAGTGAGGCTAAAATTGTCGAAATAGAACTAGATGATAAGTTAGATTTAGAAAGTTTTGGCATAGAAAGCGAAGAGGAGAATGTTTTTAAGCTTTTAAAAGAAAAAAACACAAAATATTTTATTAACAATCAAAGCATAGCGAAAAAAAGTTTGCAAAATTTAAGTAAAACTTTTATTAAGTATTTAAGTGCAAAGGAAAATAACGAATTTGGAAATGAAAAATTTTTAAATCTCTTAGATGCCTTAGAAATGCAAGAAAATACAAATTTTATTTCCTTTTTAGAAGATTTTAAAAAAGATTTTAATGCTTATAGTCAAATTTCTAATGAGCTTAATGCAATTTTGGAAGAAGAAAAAAAAGTAGAAGAATTAAAAGAATTAGCTAGAGTGCAAATTGAAAAAATTTCAAGCATTAATCCTAAAATAGGTGAGTATGAAGAGCTTTTAATACTTAAAAAAAAGCTTTCTAAAAAAGATAAATTAGAAGAAGCTTGGAGTAAGGCAGAGCGTATTTTTGAGCTTGAAAAAGTTGTTATTGAAGCTTTAAATTTAAGCGAAGTTGATGCAAGTTTTTTTAGTGAATGTTTAAATGAATTACGCGTGATTTGTGAAAATCAAAAAATGGAAGATTTGGATTTTGATGTGGAGACGCTTTTAGATCGCATTGAAAATTTGTCCTATCTCATCAAGCGTTATGAAAGCATAGAAAATGCTTTAGAGGTTTTAAAACAAAAAAAACATGAACTAGAACATTATGAAAATTTAAGTTTTGAAAAAAAAGAACTTGAAAAAAAATTTCAAGAATTAAAACAAAAATTAGAAGAAAAAGCGCAAATTTTAAGTCAAACAAGAAAGAAAAACCTTAAAAAATTAGAAAAATGTTTAAATAATTATCTTAAAGATCTTTATATGAAAGACGCAAGTTTGACACTTAAAGAAAATGAAAAAATTTCAATTTTAGGCAAAGATGAGATAATGCTAGATATTAATTTAGCTCATTTAAAAAATTTAAGTTCGGGTGAATTAAATCGCTTAAGACTTGCTTTTATAGCCACAGAATGTAAAATTTTAAATGCAGGTAAAGGGATATTATTTTTAGATGAAATTGATGCAAATTTAAGTGGAAAAGAGGCTATGAGTATAGCCAAGGTTTTAGAAGAGCTTTCTAAGTTTTATCAAATTTTTGCTATTTCTCATTTGCCTCAACTTTCCTCTAAGGCACATAATCATTTTTTAGTTGAAAAAAATGGCGAAGAAAGCAAGGTAAAAAAGCTTGATCAAGAAGAAAGAATTAAAGAGCTTGCTAGGATGGTAAGCGGAGAGCTTGTTAGTGATGAAGCAATCGAATTTGCTAAGACCTTGTTTAAGAATTAAGCGGATTTTTTATTTTACTATGTTAGAATATATAACTATAAAATTTCCTTTCTTTGAAACAAATATATTAAAAATTTTAGATATAAAGGTATTTTACACACTATGAATAAGAAAATTTTAATTATTGATGACAATAAAATGCTCGGCAAACTTTTAGCTAAAAAAATTCAAATGACTTTAGATTATGAGGTAGATATTGCTTTTGGTTTCGCCGAAGCTAAGGAATTAGTGAATAATGATTATTTTTTAGCTTTTGTGGATTTATGTTTGCCAGATGCCCCAAATGGTGAAGTTGTGGATTATGTTATAGAAAAGAAAATTCCTGCTATTGTTCTTACAGCTAGTGGTGATAAGGCTACTAAAGAAAAATTTATGGATAAAGATATATTAGATTATATTTTTAAAGAAAGTGAAACTTGCATTGATGAGATTATTAGTTCTATTGTAAAACTTAATCAATATGCAAAAACTAAAGTAATTTTAGCTATGAGCAAGCTACCTGAACGTAATGAAATTAAAAAAATACTTACTCAAAGACAATTTAATGTTTTAGCTGCAGCTCATGGTGAAGAAGCAATGAGTTATTTAAATGATAATAATGATGTTAAGCTTATTATAGCAGATGTCAATATGCCAGTAATTAGCGGTTTTGAGCTTTTGACTCAAGTAAGAGAACGTTTTAGCGATGATGAATTAGGTGTGATTCTTTTAGGGGATCATAATAATTCATTTGAAGCGAATTCTTTTAAAAATGGAGTTAATGAATATTTGTTTAAGCCTTTAAACAAAGAAAGTTTTAATTGTCGCTTAGATCGTTGTTTATCTTACATGGATGATAAAAAATTTTTAAGCACTTATAATGTTTTAGATCCTGTATCTGGGGTTAAAAATTATAATGCTTTAATCGATGGAATAGATGATTATTTTAACGAAATAGCAACAAAAGACGAGGAATTTGCTTTTGCTTTCTTAGATATAGATAATCTTCAAATGATTAACGATGAATACGGTCGTGAAGTTGGTGATGAAGTAATTAAAATCTGTGCTAATGAAATAGTTAATGAAACTAAAGGAAGAGATCTTGTAGGTAGATATAGCGCAGAAAAAATTTGTATTTTACTTAAAAATATATCCCAAGAAAGAGCGATTAAAATCTTTTCTCGTATACGAGTAAATATAAAAAAAGCTGGTGTTTTAGTTAATTTAGATGAAGTCTTTTTTACAGCTTCTATAGGCGTGGTTTTTGGAAAAAGTGGAGATAAGATTGATTCTTTGGTTGATAAAGCAAGTAAAATATTGTCTCAAGCAAAAGATAATGGCAAGGATAGAGTTGAAGTATGTTCTTAAATCTTGATTTTCAAGATGGTTTAAGGATTGTTGATACACATTGCCATCTAGACAGTGAAGCATTTAAAGATGATTTAGATGAAACTTTAAATCGTGCTTTTAAAAATGGTATAGAGAAAATTATCATACCTGGTGCTGATATAAAAGACTTGCCTTATGCAGCTACAATTGCTCATAAATATAAAAATATTTTTTTTGCAGCAGGGGTGCATCCTTATGAAATTGATAATTATGATGAGAAAATTTTAAGGCAGTATTTATGCGATGAAAAGTGTGTAGCTGTAGGTGAATGTGGGCTTGATTATTTCCGTTTTAAAAGTGATCTTGCTGAAGAAATTCAAAAAGAAAAAGAAAATCAAAAAAAGATTTTTATTGCACAGCTTGAGCTTGCTATTGAATTTAAAAAACCTGTTATCATTCACTCAAGAGAAGCAAATCATGATACTTATGAGATTTTACATGGGTATTCTAAGGATCTTGTAGGAGGAGTTTTACACTGCTTTAATGCAAGCGAACATTTGCTAACTCTTTTTGAAGAGGGATTTTATTTTGGTATCGGGGGAGTTTTAACTTTTAAAAATGCTAAGAAATTAGTTGAGATTTTGCCTAAAATTCCAAGAGATAGATTACTACTTGAAACTGATGCTCCATATCTTACTCCAGAGCCTTATCGCGGTAAAAGAAATGAACCTTTGTTAACTCAATTTATAGCAAACAAAATGTGTGAAGTATTGAATTTATCAAGAAAAGAGCTTCTAGAAATTTGTTTTAACAATTCTGAAAAATTATTTTTTAAAGGTTATTAATGAAAAAAATTTTATTGTGTTTTTTAATATGTTTTAATTTTCTTTTTGCACAAATTAATACTCCTGAATTTTATGAAAGACAAATGAATGTTTTAAGAAATTTAGATATTAATCCAAGTTTTATTAGTGATTTGATTTTTGTGCAAACTCAACAAGATATAAAATCAAAACATGCTCAAACTTTAATAGATAGTATGCAAAATTTTTCAAAAGTTACTCCTATGATAAGAAAAATTTTAGCCCAGCAGGAAGTTCCTGATGAGATTTTGTATCTAGCTATGGTTGAATCAGGCTTGAAAACTCATAGCGTTTCTAATGCCAAGGCTGTAGGGGTTTGGCAATTTATGCAACCAACAGCTAGAAATTTGGGTTTAAGAATCGATGCTTATGTTGATGAAAGGCGTGATCCAGTCAAGTCAACTTATGCTGCTACAAATTATTTAAAAGAGTTAAAAGAAGAATTTGGCAAATGGTATTTAGCGCTTTTAGCTTATAATTGCGGAAATGGCAAACTAAGACAAGCTATCAAGCAAGCAGGAAGTGATGATTTAAGTGTTTTATTGAACCCTGATAAGAAATATCTTTCTTTAGAAACTAGAAATTTTATAAGAAAGATTTTAACGCTTGCTTTTTTGGCCAATGATAGAGATTTTTTACTAGATAAAGATGCGTCTTTAATGAATTATGCTTTAAGCAATGAATTTGCAAAAGTTGATGTGCCTTCTTCTGCATCTTTAAAAGAAATAGCTAAAAATTTAAATATGGATCTTGCAACATTTAAGAAATATAATCCACAATTTAAACATAATTTTACGCCTCCTGGTAAAGGGTATTATATGTATATACCACTTAATAAAGTAGCATTTTTTGATAAAAATTTTAAAGCAGAAAAACTTGCGAAGGTTGATACAACTATACCTATGACAAGAACTTATACCGTTAAGTCTGGTGACTCTTTATATAAAATAGCAAAAAATTACAATATAAGTGTTGATGAAATTCGAGAATTCAATAAAATAGCAAAAAATCATCTTAGCATTAATCAAAAATTAATTATACCAATTAAGGAGAATAAAAATGCAAATAAAAACAATTACACTAAAGTTGTCAGCCGTTAGTCTAGGGGCTTTATTTTTTAGTGGTTGTTTAGGCACTAGTTTTTTTTCTAGCTTGGATAATGCTCAAGTGTATTATCCTTCAAATGATTTTAAAAGCAGTCCTAGTTCTTCAGGGACTAAAGGAACGATGAAGCCTTATACTATCAACGGTAAAACTTATTATCCTACTGTTGTAGCAGTAGGTGAAACTGCTGATGGTATTGCAAGTTGGTATGGTCCAGGTTTTCATGGTAAAAAAACCTCTAATGGCGAAACCTATAATCAAAACGGTTTAACCGCGGCTCATAAAACTTTACCTATGAATACCATTTTAAAAGTAACCAATCTAAATAACAATCGTCAAGTTACCGTTCGTGTGAATGATAGAGGTCCTTTTGTAAATAATCGTATTATAGATTTATCAAAAGGAGCTGCTAGTCAAATTGATATGATTGCTTCAGGAACAGCTCCAGTAAGGCTTGAGGTTATAGGATTTGGTTCAAGTAGCTCGGGTAATAATATTGTACATTCTAATGTAAACTATGGAAATAGTGGAGAGATTGCAAATAATGGACAAATTTATGAAGGTGGAAATTTCATGGTTCAAATTGGAGCCTTTAAAAACCCAGCTGGAGCACAAACGATAGCAGCAAGATATAAAACTTATAGAACTTATAGCTCTACTATACGCACAAGCTCAGTGGATGGGTTAAATCGCGTTTTCTTAACAGGCTTTAGAAGTGAAGATGAAGCAAGGGATTTTGCTGCAAGTGGTGCATTTGCAGGTGCATTTGTTGTAAGAGAGTAGAAATTATGACAGAATTGATTTTTTTGGATGTAGATGGCTGTTTAACTGATGGGAAGATTATTTATACTTCTAATGGAGAATTTATTAAAGAATTTGATGTAAAAGATGGAGCGGCTATCGAGGCTTGGCTAAAGCTTGGTAAAAAAATTGCTATTATTACAGGTAGAAATTGTCCTTGTGTTGAAAAAAGAGCTAAAGATTTAAAAATAGAAATTTTATATCAAGGCATCAAGGATAAGTTAGCTTGTGCAAAAGAAATTTTACAAAAACTTAATTTAGATTTTTCTCAGTGTGCGGCTATTGGGGATTATTTTAACGATAAGGCTTTGCTTGAAAGTGTAGGACTTAGTTTTAAGCCAAAAGATGGTCATAAAGATTTAAATGTAGACATAGTGCTTAGCAAAAAAGGTGGTAAGGCTGCTGTAGCACAGATGATAGAAATTTTAGTAGAAAAAAATCATTTAGAAGAAGAATGGAATAAGCTTTGGCTATAAAAATTTTTGGAATTTTAATTGCTCTTTTTACAATTACTTTTACGATTTTAAGTTTGCAAGATCCGTATTCTTTGAATTTGCAAACTAATGCTTTAAATTTTAAAAATATTGAGGCTAAAAATTTGAAAGCTTATGAGAGTAATGCTAGTACAATTAAGGCATATTATAAGGCAAATTCTTGGGTGAGATATGCAGATAGAGATGAATTTAATGATTTTATTACTTTAAATTTAGATTTTAATCTTAGTGCGAATCGTTTAGAGTTTTTCAATAAAGATATGAGCAAGGTTTTGTTTGAAGGAAATGTTACTTATATAGGTTCTAATAATGTCGAAATTATTTCTCAAGAGGTAGAATACCAACCTAAGGATAAAATTTTACACACAAATACTAATTTTAAAGCTCTAATCAATGGAAGTATTATTAATGGAAATACTTTAAACTATGATACAAAAAACAAAATTTTAAATATCCAAGGAGTAAATGCGTGGTTGCAAGACAAATAATTTTATTGTTAGCTTGTGTAAGTGTAACTTGGGCAACTCAAATTGAAGTAAAAGCTTTAAATTTTTACTCAGATGAAAATAAGGGTGAAAGTATTCTTAGTGGAAATGTAGAAGTAATTAGGGGTGATGATATTTTAAATTCTGAAAAATTGATTATTTATACGGATAAAAATCGCAAACCTATTCGTTATGAAGCAATGCAAAATGCTACGTTTAAGATTGTTTTAAAGGGTAAAACTTATAAAGGTAGTGGAGATAAATTTATTTATAATGTTATTAAAGATACTTACGAGATTAATGGTCATGCTTATATAAATGAGCTTGGAAGTAATCAAAAACTTTTTGGTGATAAAATAATAGTCGATAGAAAAGCTAATATTTATCGAGTGGAGAGTAAGGATCAAAAACCTGCTCGTTTTGTGTTTGATCTTAAAGACAAATGATAATTAGTGCTAAATTTATCACTTCTTTAGTGAAATTTGATGAGAAATTGAGCTCAAATTTTAGTGAAGTAGCATTTTTGGGGCGTTCCAATGTCGGAAAAAGTTCTTTAATCAATTCTTTGTGTAAACAAAAAAATTTAGCCAAAAGTTCAGCAACTCCTGGAAAAACTCAGCTTATAAATTTTTTCCAAGTAACTTGCAAAAGAAATGAAGAAAAATTTAATATCAATTTTATCGATTTACCAGGGTTTGGTTATGCAAAGGTTTCTAAAAATTTAAAAGCAATATGGAATCAAAACTTAGATGAATTTTTAAAATTAAGAACCTCGATAAAGTTATTTATACATTTAATCGACTCAAGACATACTCATTTAGAGATCGATGTAAATTTAAATGACTATTTGAAAAGATTTTTACGACCTGATCAAAAAATTTTAAAAGTTTTTACCAAATGCGATAAATTAAATCAAAGTGAAAAAGCTAAGTTAAAAAATGAATTTAAAGATTCTATTTTAGTTTCAAATTTGAATAAAATTGGCCTTGATTCTTTAGAAGATATTATTATCAATCAAACTTTAGGTCTTGATAAATGAGAAGAAATTTAAATGCTTATAAGGCAAAATTTAATGGATCTTATGTCTTTTTAGGATTTTTTTTTCTAATTTATCAGATTCTTGGTTCGACTTTTGTATATACTCCGTTACTTTATGGGATTTTTTTCTGTTATATGTTTTGCTTGCTAGAAGAGAGAGAAAGGACTTTTTCAAAGCTTGATTTTAGATGGTATTTTTCTTTATTTTTTTTATTTTTTACTGATATAACTTATAATTTTTTTATTTTTTCATCTTGGCTGGCGTTTTTTATTTTTTATTATCTTTGTGCGGATTGGATTAAGACAAATTTAAAAATTGGTAAATTTATCCCTGTTGTTTTTGTGCTTTGTGCTTACGGCATTATTTTGTTTTTGGATATGATATTGTCTTATATTGGAGATGAAAAAATTAAAATTTTAGGATGGGCGTATATTGTTTCAGTTTTTATAGAATGTTGTTTAGCTTATGTGTTTTTTAAAGGCAAAATTTAAATGAGAATGCGTTTAGTTGTTGGATTTATACTATTGTTTTTTATATTTTTATTAAGTCGTGTGTATTATTTGAGTATAAAATCAAATGTATATTATGAAGAACTTGCTAAACAAAATGCCATAAAAACTGAATTTTTAGCACCTGTTAGGGGTCAAATTACAGATAGAAATGGAACTTTATTGGCTATTAATGATTTGGGTTTTAGTATTTCTATTAAACCTTATTTAAGTATTAAAAAGTCAAATAAAGGAATTCTAGATAAAGAACTATCTGAACTTGCAAATTTATTTCCTGATTTAAATGCTAGTAAATTAGCAGAAATTTATAAGAGAAATGATTCTTACTATAATCAAGATTTTATTAAAGTTGTAGATTTTATACCCTACGATGAGATTATTCCGCATTATTCAGAGTTAAATCTTAATAAAACAATAAAAATAGATCCTGTTGTAAAAAGAAAATATCCTTTTGGAAAATTGGCTTCGCATATTATTGGGTATGTAGGTAAGGCAAATTTGCAAGATGTTCAAGAAAATGAAATAGCAAAACTTTCTAACTATACGGGAAAAAGCGGTATAGAACGCTATTATAATGATATTTTACAAGGAGAAAAAGGAACTAGGGTTTATAAGGTTAATGCCTTAAATCAAGAAGTAGAACAGCTTTCTTACACTCCTGCTATGTCTAATGATATAGAACTTACGATAGATATAGAGCTTCAGTCTTATTTAACTTCATTATTTGAAGGGAATGCTGGAGCTGCTATAATTATGAATGTAAATGATGGATCTATTTTAGCTGCAGGGAGTTTCCCTGAATATGATCTTAATCCTTTTGTAACAGGGATCTCTTTTAAGGATTGGGACGAGCTTTCAAATAGTCTTGATCATCCTTTTACAAATAAACTTATAAATGGATATTATCCTCCAGGTTCTGTTGTAAAAATGGGAGTAGGGCTTTCTTTTTTAAATTCTAAAAATATTAGCCCGACGACTCAATATGTTTGCAATGGAAGCATTGAGCTTGGAGGCAGGTTTTTTAGATGTTGGAATCGATCGGGCCATGGACCTGTGGATTTAAAACATGCGATAAAATATAGTTGTGATGTTTATTTTTATAATGGCAGTTTGCAAGTTGGAATCGATCAAATAAGTGAAACTTTATCTCGCATTGGTTTTGGAGCGAAAACAGGGGTAGATTTACCTAGTGAATTTGTAGGAACTTTACCAAGCAAAGAATGGAAGATGCAAAGATATAGACAATCTTGGTTTCAAGGTGATACTTTAAATACGGCTATAGGTCAAGGTAGTTTTCTTACAACACCTATGCAAATTGCTAGATATACAGCTCAAATCGCAAAAGGTGGAGAGGTTATACCTCATTTTTTAAAAAGCATAGAAAATAACAATACAACTATAGAAAATCAAATGGATGAAAATAAAAAAGAAATTTTTACTTTATTTGAAAAGAGTCAATTGCCTTATATAAGAGATGCAATGTATGCTGTTGCCAATGAGCAAGGAGGAACCTCTTATCGTTATTTGCATAATCTTGATGTGAAAGTTGCAGCAAAAACAGGAACTGCTCAGGTTGTGGGATTTTCACAGACAGATAAAAATAGGGTTGATGAAAAACAATTTGAGTATTATACTAGATCTCATGCGTGGCTCACTTCTTATGCTCCTTATTCTAAGCCAAAATATGTAGTTACCGTTCTTTTGGAACATGGTGGGAGAAATATTACTTCAGGGGCAACTGTAGCTAAAATTTATCAAAAAATGATTGAACTTGGATATTTTAAATAATTTTTAGTTGTAAATCGAGTTTTTCAAAAAAAACTTTTTTAGCAATTGGTTTAAAAACCTTGTATTAAACAAATTATAAGTTTAATACAAGGAAAATTTATCTATGTTAACAAAAAAGTATCTTAAAAGATGGCTTTTGTTTTTTTTTCAAGCCAAACTAGAGCTTTTGGATAATCACCTAGCTTAGGAGAAAGTTTTTCAAATACTTCTTTGTGATAATTGTTTAACCATTCTTTTTCTTTTTCATCTAACATTTTTATATCAATACAAGATATTTCAAAAGGACAAAGGGTAACAGGTTTAAAGTATAAAAACTCTCCAAAATCTTTATTTTTAGGATTTTCTACTTTGGTATGAATAACTAAATTTTCAAGTCTTATACCCCATTTACCTACTTTATAAATACCTGGCTCTATGGAGGTTAGCATACCTTCTTTAGCTTTTGTTTTTTCAAGCACAGGGGATAGATAAGATAAAACTTGTGGACCTTCATGGACATTTAAAAAATATCCCACGCCATGTCCTGTGCCGTGTATATAGTCAATTTGTTCTTTCCATAAAGGTGCGCGTGTGATTGCATCAAGTAAGGGCATAGCTATATCTTTTGGAAAAATTGCACTGGAAATGGCAATATGTGCTTTTAAAACCAAGGTATAGTCATGAATTTGTTCTGCATTAGCCTTTCCTATTGGTACAACGCGTGTAATATCTGTTGTACCGTTTTTATATTGTCCACCAGAATCAATAAGTAAAAGCCCATCTTTTTTAAGATAAGCAAAACTCTCTTTTGTGGCTTTATAATGTGGATATGCTGCGTTTTCGTTAAAGCCTGCTATAGTGGCAAAACTATCACTTATGTAGTACTTGCTTTGTGCTCTAAATTCGCTTGCTTTAGCATCTATGTCCAATTCGCTTATTAATTCTTTATTTTCTATCGCTTCTTCAAGCCAGGCAAAAAATTTACATAAAGCCACTCCATCTTCTATCATAGCATCTTGTATATGCGCTATTTCTTTTGTATTTTTAGCTGCTTTTAAGTGAGTGCTTGGATTAATTTCTTGGATGATTTTTACGCTTTTGTCTAAAGAATTTATGAGTAAAGCGGTCATTTTTGAAGGTTCAATAAGCAAATTTGTATTTGTAAGTTTTTCAAGCTCCATGATGATTTCATCATAATTTTTAAGCCAAAACCCATCTAAATTTAATTTTTTTTTAAGTTCTGAATTTACTTTTTTCTGATCAACAAAAAGCAAAGCTTTGTCTTCCAAGATTAGCAAATGACTTAAAAATACAGGATTATAATTTACATCATTCCCTCTTAAATTTGTAAGCCAAGCTATATCATCAAGGCTGGAGATTAAATGAGAGGTAGTATTTAAATTTTTCATTTTTTGACGCACTAATGCTAATTTTTCTTTTCTTGAGTAAGAGCAGTATTCTAGTTCGTGTTCATAAATTTTTTCTTGTGGTAAAGTGGGACGATCTTTCCAAAGTGGACTTATTAAATCTATATGTTTTAAATTTGCCTTGCAATTAATCTTTAAATCTTTTTGCAAAGATAAAGGTAAAAGTGCAAAATCGATGCCTAAAATTTGATCTTCGCTTAAATTTTTTTCCAACCATTTGGTAAAAGTATTTTTAGCATCTTGCTTTTGTAAAAGTATGCCACTACCTTCTAATTCCTTTTGTGCTTGAAGCCAATATCTTCCATCTACCCACAAAAAGCCCTCTTCTTGTGTGATAAGAACTGTTCCAACAGAACCCTTAAAGCCACTGATAAAGATTCTGTTTTTGTAATATTCTGGTAAATATTCGCTCAAATGCGGATCTGCACTTAAGATGAGATAGGCGTCAATATTATTTTCTTTCATTAATCTTCTAAGTTCTAATACTCTTTGTTTGTAAATACTCATATTTTCTCCTTAATATTAATTTTTTAGTATTTTATTGATAGGTTTTTTGAGTATAAGTAAAATTATAACAGCACCAAGTAATATCCACATACATTGGTAAAATAAATTTGGCAAATAAGCTATATTTTCTTTACTTGCTTTACCACCTATGAATCCAGCTAAAGCATTGCCTAATGCACTTGCTACAAACCAAAGTCCCATGACTTGAGATTTAATTAAATTAGGTGCAATTTTTGTCATTATAGAAAGTCCCACAGGGGAAAGGCAAAGCTCTCCTAAAACCATAAGCAAAAAGCTACTGACAAGCCACCAAGGTGAAACTAAAATAATTTGTGATGAATTTTCTAAATTTTCTCTTAATGTATTAGCATCGCCATTTAAACTAATTGCATGATTTGAAGCTAAAGCCATTATTAAAAATGCCAAAGCTGCACCCAAAAGTCCTAATGCAAATTTAATAATAGATGAAATTTCTTTATTATTTTTGGCACATATAGTCCATATAAAAGCACTAAAAGGTGCAAAAAGTATAACAAATAAACCTCCAAGAGATTGAAACCATATTGTAGGAATTTCATAATTTAATATGGTTTTATCTGTTAATTTTTCTGCAAAAAAATTAAAAGAAGTGTATTGTTGCTCATATACTGACCAAAATAACGCAGCCGCTAAAAATAAAACAATAAAAATAATTAAATTTCTTTTTTCTTCTATTTTTAAAGAAGTAAAAGCGAAAAGATATAAAAAATAAATTCCAGCACAAGCTAAGATAGTTAGAATAATATTTTTATTAATAACTTGTGCATCTAATTTTATAAAACCACCAAGGATTAAAAATATTGCTCCAAGCAAAACAATACCTGATACAATGATGATGTAAAATGCGTTTTTGCTTTTTTTGCTTGGTCTATCCCAAGTAGAGTCTATGCCAACTTTTTCATCAAATTCTTTTAAATCAGGCATAGTTTTTAGGTAGAAAATAATTACCGCTAAAAGCATACCAATCCCACCTGCACCAAAACCAAAATGCCATCCGTATTCTTTTTGTAAAAAGCCGCAAATTAAAGGAGCTACAAAAGCACCAAAATTAAAACACATATAAAAAAGAGTAAAACCAGAATCACGCCTTGCATCATTTTTTTTATAAAGCATTCCAACCATTACAGAAGCGCAAGTTTTAAAAAGTCCTGTACCTATAACCAAAAAAACCATACCAACAAAAATCATTTTATTGTTAAAATAAGAAAAGGCTATGCACAAATGTCCAAATGCTATAGTTAAAGCACCTAGTAAAATTGCTCTTTTTTGTCCTAAGTAATTATCCGCAAGCCACCCACCTGGCAAAGCAGCAAGATATAAACAACTTGCAAAAATTCCCATAATTGCACTTGCTTCTTCAGGTTTTAAGTTCATTCCACTTTTTTCAAAACTTGCTATCATAAAAAGGTAAAGCAAGGGACGAATTCCGTAAAAAGAAAATCTTTCCCAAAGCTCGGTAAGCGAAAGAGATAAAAGTGGTTTTGGATGTCCAAAAAATGAAGTATCTAAATTTTTTACATTTTTACTTAATTTATATCCTTTATGTATTTTTATTTATAAATTATAGACAAGAAATTAAAAAATATGTATAACTTTGTAATATTTTTAAATAATTTATATCATAATGTTACTTTTTTGCAAATATAAAAAAAGAAATATTAAGATCAATTTTCAACTTTGGTGTATTTTGTATTTTAAGTTTAATTAGATAATTGCTTATTTTTTCGTTAAGAATTTTATAAATTGGTTTTTTAGCAATAAAAAGCATCCACATGCATTGTCCAAAAATACTGGGAAGTTGATCGATGTTTTTAATATTGACATAAATCCTGCAACAAAATTTCCAAGCGCACTTGCTACAAACTAAAGTCCCATGACTTGATTTTCGATTAAATCAGGGGCAACCTTAGCCATTATAGAGAGTCCAATAGGAGACACGCATATTTCCCCAAGTGTTAAAAAGAATATACTTATGATAATCCAAGCCATGGATATTGGTAAACCATTGTTGTTTATTAGATTTTGTGAAGCAAAGGTCATCATCATAAAACCAATACCGGCAAATAATATTCCTAAAGTAAATTTTCCAATGGAAGAAAAATATATATTTTTTTTCTCTAAAAATATCCAAATATAACTTGCTATAGGAGTAAGTATTATGATAAAAATTGGATTAAAAGATTGAAATCAGTTTGTTGGAATTTTCCAATCAAAAATATTTCTATTTGTAAAATCTTGCGCAAAAAGATTATAAGCAGTAGGTTTTTGTTTAAAAGTACTCCAAAAAAAAGTGGCTGCAAAGAATAAAACAATTAAAATTGTTAATTGCTGTTTTTCTCTTTTATTTAAGGTTTTAAAAACAAAAAGATATATGAAATAAATTACCAAACATAGTAAAATTACAATTAGAAGTTTTTTTGATAGTATTATGGGATTAATATCTGCAAGATTAATAAAAATTAGAAAAAATCCAATAATACTTAACAAGCTTATACTTAGTATAAGAGTTAAATTTTTACTTTTTTTAAATGGTTGTTCCCAGTTTCGCTTTAAAGTGTAATTTTTATGAAATTCTTCAAGCTCAGGGATAGCTTTAAAATATAAAATAAGCAAAGAGATTACCTAAACCTCCTATGCCAAATCCTAAATGATAATTCCATTTTGCTTGAACAAAACCACATATAAGAGGAGCAATGAATGCTCCAATGTTAATTCCTATATAAAAAATCGTATAGCCAGTATCGCATCTTGTATCATTTTGTTTGTATAACATTCCAACTGTTACAGAAGCGCTAGTTTTAAAAAATCCAGTACCAATAACGATAAAAGTAAGCCCTAAGAAAAACATAGGTGTGCTTAAAATAGATAAGGCTATGCTAATATGTCCTAAAGCTATAATAAAAGAACCTAAAAATAAAGCCTTTTTTGCCCTAAATAATTATCAGTAATCCAGCCTCCAGGAAGTGCTGCTAAATACAAGCATCCTGCAATGCCATAAATTGCCAAGGCGTATTCAGTACTTATTCCAAGTCCACCTTTGCTTATGGTTGTTGCCATGAAAAGCACAAGTAAAGATCGTATGCCATAAAAAGCAAATCTTTCCCAAAGTTCTACCATTGATAGAGAGAATAAAGGCTTGGGATGACCTAGGAAATTTGTATCGAGTTTTTGTATTTCTTGCTTAGTCACTTCCCAACACCTTTCTTTTTTATGCTTAAAATATTTTAACTAATAGTAATAGAAAAATAATTAAATTACAATATTTTTAAATATTTTTTTATAATAATATTTAAAAATATAACATTTTAATATTATTATAAATTAATAAATTTAAACATTAAATCAAGCTTTAATTTTAAACCCTGTGTATTGTATAGTTTTATTTTATCAATTTTTAAAGCTATAGGAAGATTTTCTAAATTTTGTATAAAATTGAGCAAGTCTTTAAAGTTGCCATTTAAACTTAGAGAAACATAATTATAGTGAATAAAATTTTTGTTTTCTTGGGAAAATTTTATTTCATTAATGATTAAATTTTTGGATAAATTATTGATTTTTTTATTGAAAAAATCTTTATCATAAGAAAATAAATGTAATTTTTCTTTATAGTATTTTAATTTTTCTTCCTCTGTTTTTATCTGTTTTGTTAGCTTTGTCTCTATTTCTTTAAGATGTGAATTTTCTATTTTTGCTTCATTTAATGCAAGGTAATTATGTTCTACTAATGTTTTTTGAAAAATATCTTCCAAAAAGTGATCGTGAATTTTAAAAGCTAAAAACAAAGCACAAAGGCAGATAAAAGAAATAAAAAGAAATTTTTCCCTAGGATTTAAATTTTGCAAAAATACTTCTATTTTATTCATGTATGACTTCTAATATGATATTAAATGTTTCTTTATTTTTATCAAGAATTTTAAAAGCAGAATTTAGATTTTCTAATGCTCTTTTAAAGTGGTTTTCATCGATAAAAGAAAGAATGATTTTTGTTTGTTCAAATTCAAGATTTGTGATTTTAAGTTCATTGGAGTTAAGCCATGATATGATTTGATTTAGAATGATTGCTTTATTTTTATCTAAATTGATTTCTTTTGTTATGATGGATAAAATATGAAATTGTTGTTGTGTAGATGATATTTTATTGGAAAGAGTAAAGTTTAAATCTTGTATGTTTGTTAATAATTTTTGCTTATCTTGTTTTAGTTTAGAAATTTCTTCTTGTATGATAAAATTTTTATTTTGAATTTCCTTATTTTGTTTGTACTCTATAAAATCTTTAAATAATAAAATCATCATACTAAGACTAAAGCTAAAAATAAATATTAATATAATTTTAAAAGAAATAGATATTTTTATTTTATTATACTTGATAAAATTACAATTTTGATCTAGATTTTTTATGCTATATGAACTTAATTTCAATAAACTATTTTTATCAAGAATATCATTTAGATTTAAACATTTTATTTGAGACGAGAAGTAATGTTTGATTGTATCCAAATCCTGATAAAGTAGCAATTTGCTTTCATAGTGTTTTAAAAGTTCTATAAATCGATTTTGTTTAAAAAATAAATCCATATTACTTGGGTTGAAATTTTCGATTTTTTTAAGATTGATAAATTTTCCTTCTTGGTAAAAATATAAATATAAAGTTTGATCATATAAATTTAAAACACAATAATCACTTTCCTCAATAAATCTTTCATCAAATAAAGCTTGAAAAATTAAAGGCTCAGGAAAGCAAAAACGACTTTTTTTCAATTTGTAAACAGGTGCTAAAAAACAATGATAAATTTCATTATGTTTAAAAAAAGCTATTTGGTAGTCAAAGGGTTTGCTTAGCTTAAAATCTGCGGTTAAATTGTTAAAAAGTTCGTCTTCTTTGAATATTCCTGTTCTTTGAGTATAAAGCAAATCTGTAGATTTTATAAAATTTATTTTATTTAATGAATTAATTTTCATCATTTAAAAGTTTTTTTAAAAATTCTTCATCTTTTTGCCAGTTTTTTTTCACTGTTACGAAAAGCTTTAAAAGTACCTTTTTTTGTGCAAGTTTTGAAATTTTAAAGCGTGCATCTTTGCCTATTCTTTTTAAAGTTGCCCCTTCTTTTCCTATAAGCATACCCTTGTGAGAGTTTGTATCGGTGATGATATTGGCTTCTAGGATTAAAAGATTAGGTGTGTCTTTAGTGCGATGGATAAGCACTTCGCTACTATAAGGAAGCTCATCGCTTAAATTTTCATAAATACTTTCAAGTATGAAATCTCTATAAAGTTCTTTTTCGCTACTCGCACTTAAAAATTCAGGATCATAAAAATATTCATGTTCGTCAAGATATTTTACTATCTCATCTAACAAGCCTTTTTTATAGCTTTTTTTCTTAGAAGAATAAGGAATGATAGCCTTAAAATGTTGGCTAAATTTTGCATATTCGCCAAGTTTTTTTAAAAGCGTAGCATTGTCGGTTAAATCTACTTTATTTAAAACGATGATATGTGGTACTTGTGGGTTTAGACTAAGAAAATTTTCATAGTCTTTTGTACTATCAAAAATACTCGCCACAAATAAAATCACATCACAATCCCCCATGGATTTAATAGCACTTTGGACAAGCAGTTGATTAAGCCTAGCACCGCTTTCGTGAAGTCCTGGGGTATCGATGAAAATGATTTGATTTTTTTCATGTATCACTATGGCTTTGATTTTACGTCTTGTGGCGTTTTGTTTGTGAGAAACTAGGGCAATTTTTTCTTCTAATAAGGAATTGATTAAAGTACTTTTTCCTGCATTAGTGCGCCCTATGATGCTAACAAAGCCACTTTTCACAAAATATACCTTGCAAGATCTTTATTTTCTATGATATCTCCGAGTTTTTCTTCTACCATTTTTTTATCCACTACGAATTTTTTACCCGCATACTCATCAGCTTCAAAGCTTAGATCTTCAAGTAATTTTTCTATCACAGTATGTAAGCGTCTAGCACCTATATCTTGCATTTCTTCATTAGCTCTTGAAGCTATTTTTGCTATTTCTTTAATGGCTTCATCATTAAATTCAAGTTCTAATTTTTCAGTTTTTAAAAGCTGAGAGTATTGTTTTAAAAGTGAATTTTTAGGACGTGTTAAAATTTCATAAAGAGCTTTATCATCAAGACTATCTAATTCCACTCTTAAAGGAAAGCGTCCTTGAAGTTCAGGGATAAGATCGCTTGGTTTGCTAAGATGAAAAGCCCCTGCGGCGATAAAAAGAATATGATCGGTTTTTAAAGTACCTATTTTTGTTTGTACATTTGATCCCTCTACTATAGGAAGTAAGTCTCTTTGCACCCCTTCTTTACTTGGATCTTGGCGGTTTGAATTTCCGCTTGAAACAGCGATTTTATCGATTTCATCAATAAAAATAATCCCTTCATTTTCCGCTCTTTTTAAGGCTTCGCTTTTGATACTTTCTTGATCTAGGATTTTTTCTCCTGCTTCGTTTTTTAAAGCATTTTTAGCGTCTTTGATTTTCATTTCTTTTTTGACTTTTTTACTGCCAACGCCTATAACCTTAACTATATCTTGCATTGCACCCATTTCAGGAGGTAGGTTAGGATTGGTATCGAACATATTTTGTGAAATTTCTATCTCTATGGTGCTTTCATCAAGATCGCCATTTCTTAGTTTAGTTCTCATTTTTTCAAGACTGTTTTTATATTCTTCTTGTTTTTCATCACTGATACCCTTTGGTAAAGGTGGTAAAAGTTTTTCTAAAATTTTATTTTCTATAAATTCATCGATTTTATCTTTGTTTTTTTCTCTTTGCTCATTTTTTACCAAATTTAAAGCTGCATTGGCAAGATCTCTTACCATGCTTTCCACATCACGACCTACAAAACCCACTTCAGTATATTTGCTCGCTTCGATTTTGATGAAAGGAAAGCCCATCATTTTAGCTAAACGCCTAGCGATTTCTGTTTTTCCTACACCTGTAGAACCTATCATCAAGATATTTTTAGGTACGATATCATCTTGTAATTCAGGGCTAAGTTGCATTCTGCGGTAGCGATTTCTTAAAGCTATAGCTATGATTTTTTTAGCTTTTTTTTGTCCTATAACATAATCATCTAAAAATTTAACAATTTCTTTTGGAGTTAGATTCATTTCTCATCCTCGATTACATAAGTTTTGATATTGGTATTGGTGTAAATGCAAATTTCACCTGCGATTTGAAGGCTTGATTTTACAAGTTCTTCTTCATCTAAATTTGCATGTTTTGCTAAGGCTCTAGCAGCTGAAAGTGCATAGTTTCCACCACTTCCTATGGCTGCGATTTGCCCATCTTCAGGTTCGACCACATCGCCTGTACCAGAAAGTAGAAAAATGTGATTTCTATCAAGTACAAGCATCATGGCTTCAAGTTTTCTTAGGTATTTATCTTTTCTCCATTCTTTAGAAAAGTCAATCGCTGCTTTTAAAAGATCGCCTTTAGAACTTTGAAGGAGATTTTCAAACATATCAAAAAGATTAAAAGCATCAGCTGTCGATCCTGCAAAACCTGCTAAAACTTTTCCATTATTAAGTTTTCTAATCTTTACAGCATTGCCTTTTAGTACCGTGTTTCCAAAGCTTACTTGTCCATCTCCGCCGATTACGGATTTATTTTTACCTTTGTAAGCTAAAATCGTTGTTGCGTGAAACATTATTCTGCCTTTATGTTTATGTTAAATTTAGCATGGATTGCGTGTCCAAGTTTTACGCTTACCTCGTGAATTCCTAAGCTTTTTAAGGTGTCGCATTCTAAACTTTTTTTATCGATTTCTATATGGCTTTGTTCTTTTAGGGCGTGAGCGATTTCATCTTTGGTTACACCACCAAACAAACTTCCATTTGCACCTACGGGTTTTGAAATTTCAAGAGTGATTTTGCTAAGTTCTTCTTTGAGTTTTTCTAAATTTGCGATTTCAAAGCGTAAATTTTCAGCCTCTTTTTTCTTATCGCTTTCGTATTTTCTTAAAACTTCATTAGTAGCTGCTTTAGCAAAGCCTTTAGCGATTAAGAAATTTTGTCCGTAGCCGTCTTTTACTTCTTTTATTTCTCCTGCTTTTCCAAGTGCTTTTACATCTTTGATTAATAATACTTTCATTTTATTCCTTTATTAAAATTTTCTTCCATTTTTTCCTGCAATGATAAAACGCAAAGCATTAAGCTTGATAAAGCCTGCTGCGTCTTTTTGATTATACACTTCATCTTCTTCAAAAGTACAATAAGCTGCGTTAAACAAGCTATCGTTCGCACTTTCACGTCCTATAACCATCACATTGCCTTTATAAAGCTCGAGTTTTACTCTGCCATTGGCGTGAATTTGAGACTCATCGATTAAGGCTTGAAGCATCATTCTTTCAGGCGAGAACCAATAGCCATTATAAATTAAACTTGCGTATTTTGGCATGAGTTCATCTTTTAAGTGTGCTGCTTCTCTATCAAGCGTGATGCTTTCAAGCGCTCTGTGTGCTTTTAAAAGTATAGTACCGCCTGGAGTTTCGTAACAACCACGACTTTTCATTCCTACATAGCGATTTTCTACTATATCAAGGCGTCCTATACCGTGTTTGCAGCCTAGTTCGTTAAGTTTGGTTAAAAGTCCTGCAGGACTTAGTTTTTCTCCATTTATCGCTACTAAATCTCCCTTTTGGAAATCAAGTTCTATAATTTCACTTTCATTTGGAGCGTCTTTTGGGCTTTTACTCCATCTCCACATATCTTCTTGGGGTGCGTGTGCAGGATCTTCTAAAACAAGTCCTTCATAAGAAATATGAAGTAAATTTGCGTCCATAGAATAAGGAGATTTTCCTTTTTTCTTAGAAATATCAATACCGTGTTTTTGTGCATAAGCAAGGAGTTTTTCACGACTGTTTAAATCCCACTCACGCCATGGAGCGATGATTTTTAAATCGGGATTAAAAGCAAGATAACCAAGTTCAAAACGCACTTGATCATTTCCTTTGCCTGTGGCACCATGACTTACCGCATCAGCACCTGTTTGCAGGGCAATTTGTGCTTGAGTTTTTGCTATAAGTGGTCTTGCTATACTTGTTCCTAAAAGATATTCTCCTTCATAAATCGCATTGGCTCTAAACATAGGAAATACATAATCTTTAACAAATTCATCTCTTAAATCTTTAATGAAAATATTTTCTTCTTTTATACCTAAAGAAAGGGCTTTTTTTCTTGCAGGTTCGAGTTCTTCGCCTTGACCAATATCTGCTGTAAAAGTTACAACTTCACAATTATACTCATCTTGAAGCCATTTTAAAATGATGCTCGTATCAAGCCCCCCAGAATACGCTAAAACTACTTTTTTTACTTCATTTTTCATAAGATATCCTTTGCTAAAATAGATTTGAAAATTGTAAAATTGTATCCAAATTTCATTAAAGAAAAGTTTTTACTTGCTATTTTCTTAAAAAATAAAGCAAAGGCGTAAGCAAATTTTGTTCCAAAAATTGATTTTTTTTGCTAAAATTGCTTTTATGAGAGTAGATAAATTTTTAAATGTAGTTAATATCACGAAAAGAAGAGCTATTTCTGAAGATATGTGTAAAAGTGGCATAGTGGGGATTAATGGCGTTATTGTTAAAGCGAGTAAAGAGATTAAGGTGGGTGATATTATCACTTTACATTTTATTGAATACACTCAAAAATATAAAGTCCTAGCTATACCTAGCACGAAAAGCATTCCTAAAAATGCACAAAATGAATATGTGGTAAAATTATGAAAGAATTTATTTTAGCAAAAGATGAGATCAAAACGATGCTTCAAATAATGCCTAAAGAAGGTGTTGTTTTGCTTCAAGGAGATTTGGCTAGCGGAAAAACAAGCTTGGTGCAAGCTTGGGTTAAATTTCTTGGTCTTGATGCAAGGGTAGATTCTCCAACTTTTTCCACTATGCAAAAATATGAAAATCATGATATTTGCATTTATCATTATGATATTTATCAAGAAGGTTTAGAAGGACTTTTAGCGAATGGTTTATTTGAAAATTTTTTTGAAAAAGGTTTACATTTGGTTGAATGGGGCGGTGAAAATTTGAAAAAAACTTTAATGAAATTTGGAATTTCTACTATCCAGATTAAAATTAGCATTAAAGACGACAAAAGAAAGTATGAAATTTATGAGTAAATTAGAAATTGTAAATTTAGAAAAAATTATTAAAAAAACTAAGATTATACATGGAATTTCTTTAGAGGTTAATAGCGGAGAAGTTGTAGGACTTTTAGGGCCAAATGGCGCAGGAAAAACAACAACTTTTTATATGATATGTGGACTTATTTCTCCAAGTAGTGGAAAAGTTCTTTTAGATGGTTTGGATGTAACAAAAGATCCTTTAAACAAAAGAGCTAGATCAGGGATAGGTTATCTACCTCAAGAAAGTAGTATTTTTAAGGATTTAAGTGTAGAAGATAACCTGCTTTTAGCGGCTCAGATTTTTTATAAAGATAAAAAAATTTTACATGATAAAGTTGAGCAAATGCTTGAACTTTTAAGTATAGAACCTATTCGTTTAAGGAAAGGTTTAAGTTTAAGTGGAGGTGAAAGAAGGCGTTGCGAGATCGCTAGAAGCTTGATGTGCGAACCTAAGTTTTTGCTTCTTGATGAGCCTTTTGCAGGTGTTGATCCTATAGCAGTGGCTGAAATTCAAACTTTAATTAAAGAGCTTAAAAGATTAGGGATTGGGGTTTTAATTACTGATCATAATGTGCGTGAGACTTTGGCTATTTGTGATAGAGCTTATGTTATAAGATCAGGTTCTTTACTTGCTAGTGGGAATGCTGATGAAATTGCAACCAATAAAGACGTGAAAAAGTATTATTTAGGAGCGGAGTTTAAACTCCTTGATTGATGTTAAAGCAAAAAATCACTCAAGCACCCAAGACTAAAATTTCTCAAACTTTACGCTCTTGGTTGCCGATTTTACAAGCAAACATAGAGGATTTAAAAGAAAATTTAGATAAATTTGCTGAGGATAATCCTTTCTTAAATGTTCAAGATTCGATACAAACTCATGATAAGGATAAGAATTATTTTGATTCATTTTATAAACATAATGCAAATTCGGCTTTTGTGGATAGTAAAGGACTTGCCAAAAAAAGTGTTTATGAGCTTTTAAATGAACAGATTCTTCCTCCTTTGTTTCCTACAAACAAATCTCAAGAGCTTGCAAAAAAAATTATAGAATGCTTAAATGAGGAAGGATATTTTGAATACGATGAAGAATTTTTAAAAGAGTATTCCTTAGAAGAAATTGAGCGAGTAAGAGCAAGATTTAAATTTTTAGATCCTGTAGGAGTAGGAGCTAAAGATTATAAAGAAGCATTTTTATTTGCTCTTGAAAATATGGAATTAGATGAAGATATTGATGAGTTTTGTAGAATGTTGATTATGGATTTTGAAAATATACAAAACTATACCAAAGAGCCTTTATATAAAGAAGCATTGGCTGTACTTAAGCGCTTTAGCACTCCTCCTTTTTTGGAATATTTTGAAGATTCTCGTATAATTGTTCCTGATATTTTTGTTTATAAAGAAAATGGTGAAATTAAAGTAAAAATCAATGATGATTATTATCCTGAAATTTCAATTCAAACTGATGGTTTAGAGCATGATTTTTTAAGTCATTACATCAAAGAAGCAAAAAATTTAGTCGATGCTCTAGCGATGAGAAAAGCTACTCTTTATAAAATAGGGCTTATGATAGTAGAATATCAATATGATTTTTTCATGGGAAAAGAGATAAAACCTATGACTTTTAAGGATTTAGCACTTGATTTAGAACGTAATGCTTCGACTATATCAAGAGCTGTGGCAAATAAATATTTAAGTTGTGAAAGAGGACTTATTCCCTTGCGTGATTTTTTTGCTTTTGCTCTTGATGAAGAGGGAGAGACTTCAAATGTAGGTGTTAAAGAATTCGTGGCAAATTTAGTAAAGAATGAAGATCGCAATAAACCTTTAAGCGATAGTAAAATTTTAGAATTAATCAAAGAAGAATTTAAGGTCGATATCGGACGAAGAACTATTACAAAATATCGCAAACATCTTAATATAGCAAGCTCTACAGATAGAAAAAAAATATATGAACTTGAAGGATAAAATTCTATACAATCTGTCAAACCCATTACGCTTGTGTTTTATATTTAAATTTAATTTAAATAATTTAAAAAATTGTTATTTTTATTTTTATAAATATTATTCTTTAATTTAAAAATGTGATACAATAATAACTGTTTTTAAATATCAATTTTCAAAGGAGTTAAAATGGATTTTTTAACAAGCCTTACCGAGGGAGGGCAATTTGCAGTCCAAATCATTATCGTTTTAATTTGTCTTTTTTACGGTGCAAAAAAAGGCGGTATAGCGCTTGGTTTGCTTGGTGGTATAGGTATTTTAATGCTTGTATTTGCTTTTCATATAAAGCCTGGAAAACCAGCCATAGATGTTATGCTTACAATTTTAGCGGTGGTGGTTGCGAGTGCAACTTTGCAAGCGAGTGGTGGTTTAGATGTTATGCTTCAAATAGCAGAAAGAATTTTAAGACGCAATCCTAAGTTTTTAACAATACTAGCACCTTTTGTAACCTGCTTTTTGACTATACTTTGTGGAACAGGACATGTGGTTTATACTATTATGCCTATTATTTATGATATAGCGATTAAAAACGGTATTCGTCCTGAGCGTCCAATGGCAGCAGCTTCTATATCATCACAAATGGGTATTATTGCATCTCCTGTATCTGTGGCTGTTGTGAGTTTGACTGCTTTGCTTTTAAATGCTAATCATAAATTAGCAGGTTTTGATGGTTATATTAATCTTCTTCAAATTACCATACCTAGTACATTATTTGGTGTGTTGTGTATAGGAATTTTTTCTTGGTTTAGAGGAAAAGATTTGGATAAAGATGAAGTATTTCAAGAAAAACTTAAAGATCCTGAATTTAAAAAATATGTTTATGGGGATTCTAAAACACTTTTAGGTGTTAAACTTCCAAAAAGCAATTGGGTCGCAATGTGGATTTTCTTAGGAGCTATTGCTTTAGTGGCTTTATTGGGTGTATTTGATTTTTTGCGTCCAAACTGGGGACAAGTTGTAAAAAATGGCATTCCTCAAGTAGATGCTTTAGGTAACCCTAAAATGGATGTTTTATCCATGGTTTCAGTTATTCAGATGTTTATGCTTTTAGCAGGTTCTTTGATTATCATCTTTACTAAAACAGATGCAAAGAAAATCGGCTCTAATGAAATTTTTAAATCAGGTATGATAGCGCTTGTTGCGGTTTTTGGAATTTCTTGGATGGCTGATACTATGTTTGCAGTTCACACTCCTATGATGAAAGCAGCACTTGGAGATATAGTAAAAGAGCATCCTTGGACTTATGCTGTAATGCTTCTTTTAATTTCAAAATTTGTAAACTCTCAAGCAGCAGCTATTTCGGCTTTTGTTCCTTTGGCTTTAGGAATTGGTGTTGAACCTGGTGTAATTGTTGCCTTTGCGGCTGCTTGTTATGGGTATTATATTTTACCAACCTATCCAAGCGATTTAGCTACTATACAATTTGATAGATCAGGTACTACTCACATTGGTAAATTTGTTATCAATCATAGTTTTATTTTACCAGGTCTTATAGGTGTAATCACTTCTTGTATAGCAGGATATTTTATTGCTATGGCAGCGGGTTATCTTTAACAATTTTTAGCAGGATTTTTCCTGCTAAATTCTTCATTTGTCTTTTTATTTAATGTAAATAAAAATTATAAATAAATCATAAAATTAGTATTAATCAAAATATAAGCTTAACAAGGATAGAATAAATCCTATTTTGAATCAATGAGAAAGGGCTATCCTATGGATGTTATCTTTGCTTTGCTTCTGTTTTTAGCTTTTGGTAGTTTATGGTTTTTTATCCGTTTTTGTGAAATTCAAACTAGGACACGCGGATGATATTTTTACTAGTTTTAAGCTTAATACTTGCTCTTTATTTATTTTATGCTCTATTATATCCTGAAAAATTTTAAAGGAAAAATATGCTAGAAATTTTAATAACACTGATTATAGCTTTTATATTAGCTTTAATTTTTGGAAATTATCTTTATAAAATTGCAAGCTGTAAAAAAACTATTTTTGATTTTATTTTTAATCCAATTGATAACTTAATTTATAAAATTTGTGCGATTGATAGAAAAAATATGACTTGGCAAAAATACTCTTTGCATTTAATTGCTTTTAATGCCTTAGTGGCTATTTTTTCTTTCGTGATTTTTTATTTGCAAGATAAACTTTTTTTAAATCCCAATTCGATAAATTCTATGAAAGGGGATTTGAATTTAAATACTGTAATTAGTTTTATTACAAATACAAACCTTCAGCATTATAGTGGAGAGAGTGCTTTAAGTTTGCTTTCGCAAAATACAGGCATTTTACTTGCTATGTTTGTTTCAAGTGCAAGTGGATATTCTGCTTGTATGGCTTTTTGTCGTGCTTTATGTGGCATGCAAATGGGAAATTTTTATGAAGATTTTACGCGTATTATTACGCGTTTGATGTTGCCTTTAAGTTTTATTTTGGCTGTAATTTTTATCTCTGAAGGCGTAGTGCAAAACTATCACGCAAATTTTAGCGTGCTTACTTTAGAAAATAAATTTCAAAGTATTGCCACAGGTCCTGTTGCAGCTCTTGAGTCTATAAAACATTTAGGGACAAATGGGGGTGGTTTTTTTGGTGCTAATTCAAGTATGCCTTTTGAAAATCCTACTTTACTTACAAATTTTTTACAAATTTTATCCATGATGCTTATTCCTAGCGCCTGTGTTGTAGCTTTTGGATTGATGGTTTATCATAGAAAAGAAAGACAAGGTTTTGCTCTTATGGGAAAAGAAGGGGGAGTTATTTTTGGTGCAATGGGGATTATTTTTATCATTTCTTTGCTTTTAATTTATTTTAGCGAAAAAATGTCAAATCCAAATTTGGATTCTTTGGGTTTAAATGCAAATTTGGGAAATTTAGAAGGTAAAGAAATAAGATTTGGCACAGATGGTTCGAGTTTATTTAGTGCTGTAACTACTGCTTTTACTACAGGAAGCGTCAATAATATGCACGATAGTTTAAATCCTTTAAGCATCAGTGCTACTTTGTTAAATATGATGTTAAATGTAGCTTTTGGTGGCGAAGGAGTAGGGCTTATGAATATGATTATTTATGTGCTTTTAACCGTGTTTATTTGTGCATTAATGATAGGCAGAACTCCAGAATTCTTGGGTAAAAAAATAGAAAGCGCACAAATGAAGCTTATAGCTTTGGTAATTCTTATCCATCCTTTATTAATCCTTGTTTTAAGTGCATTAGCTGTTGTTTTTGCAAAAGATAGTATAAGCAATCCTAGCTTTCATGGCTTGGCTCAAATTTTGTATGAATTTAGTTCTTCGGCAGCAAATAATGGTTCAGGACTTGAAGGTTTAAAAGATGATAATTTATTTTGGAATTTAAGTACAGCTTTTGCTATGTTTTGTGGGCGTTATTTGGTTTTAATAGCTCAGCTTGCTATAGCTGGATCGCTTTTGGCTAAAAATACACAAGAAAATACTGCAAATTCTTTAAAAACGGATAATTTAACTTTTATGTTTGTGCTTGTTTGTATTATATATATTTTTGCTGCACTTACTTTTTTTCCAGTGCTTACTTTATCAAGCGTTGCAGAATATTTATCTTTATGGCATTAAGGAGAGTCAATGTCTAAAAAACAAAATAAACTCATTACAAAAGAAATTTTAAATAATGCCATAAAAGGAGCATTTTTAAAATTTGATCCACGCTTTATGATAAAAAATCCTGTTATGTTTATGGTGGAAGTTGGATTGATTCTTACTTTGATTTTAAGTATTTTTCCTACTTTGTTTAATGGAAATTCTGATGAAAGAATTTATAATATCTTAATCACTTTTATTTTATTTGTAACCTTGCTTTTTGCAAATTTTGCAGAAAGTATTGCAGAAGGAAGGGGTAAAGCCCAAGCAGCTACCTTAAGACAAAGTAAAAAGGATTCTAAAGCTAGACGCATAAAAAGTGATGGCAGTGAAGAAATGCTTAATTCTAGCGAGTTAAAAATAGGTGATATAGTTTTAGTTAAAGCAGGTGAACTTATACCTAATGATGGAGAAATTATAGAAGGTGCTGCAAGTGTTGATGAATCAGCTATTACAGGTGAAAGTGCTCCTGTTATGCGTGAAGCGGGCGGTGATTTTTCTTCTGTTACAGGTGGGACTACGGTTTTAACTGATTTTTTAAAGATTAAAATTTTAGTTGGAGCTGGGGAAAGTTTTTTAGATAAAATGATCAATCTTGTAGAAGGCGCTGCGCGTCAAAAAACTCCAAATGAAATTGCTCTTAATACTCTTTTAATTGTGCTTAGTTTGAGTTTTCTAGTAGTGGTTGTAAGTTTATATCCTTTTATGCAATTTTTAGGCGTGAGCTTGCCTATTTCGTGGTTAGTAGCATTGCTTGTATGTCTTATTCCTACAACTATAGGGGGGCTTTTATCAGCTATAGGAATAGCAGGTATGGACAGGGTAACGCGTTTTAATGTGATCGCACTTTCAGGCAAGGCTGTTGAAAGTTGTGGTGATGTTGATACTATGATTTTGGATAAAACAGGAACGATTACTTTTGGAAACCGTTTGGCAAATGAATTTTATGAAGTTCAAGGTATAAGCAAAGACGAAATGATTAAAGCTTGTGTTTTATCCTCTTTAAAAGATGAAACTCCAGAAGGCAAAAGCATAGTTGCATTGGCTCAAAAAATGGGTTATGAATTAAAAGGTAATGATATTAAAGAATTTATCGAATTTAGCGCTCAAAATAGAATGAGTGGTGTGGATTTGCAAGATAATACAAAAATTCGCAAAGGTGCTTTCGATGCTATAAGAGCTTATATAAGCGAAATGAATGGAAAAATTCCTAGCGATTTAGAAACTAAGGTAATGGAAATTTCAAATCTTGGTGGCACTCCTTTGGTAGTGTGTAAAAATGAAAAAATTTTAGGAGTGATTTATTTAAAGGATACAGTAAAACCAGGACTTAAAGAGCGCTTTGATGAGCTTAGAAAAATGGGCATAAAAACTTTAATGTGTACTGGAGACAATCCTTTAACAGCAGCTACTATAGCCAAAGAAGCAGGGCTTGATGGATTTATAGCAGAATGCAAGCCTGAAGATAAAATAGAAGCCATTAAAAAAGAACAAGCCCAAGGTAAGATAGTAGCCATGACAGGAGATGGAACCAATGATGCTCCAGCTCTTGCACAAGCTGATGTAGGTATAGCTATGAACTCAGGAACTCAAGCAGCCAAAGAAGCAGCCAATATGATAGATCTTGATTCTAATCCTACTAAAATTTTAGAAGTGGTTGAAATAGGAAAAGGTTTGCTTATTACTAGAGGCAGTCTTACAACTTTTAGTATGGCAAATGATATTGCTAAGTATTTTGCTATTTTACCTGCTATGTTTAGTGTGGTTTTACCTCAAATGCAAATTTTAAATATTATGCATTTGGCTACCCCGCAAAGCGCTATTTTATCAGCACTTATTTTTAATGCTATTATTATACCTTTGCTCATACCTATTGCTATGCGTGGAGTTAAATTTAAGCCTATGAAAAGTGAGCATTTGCTTTTAAGAAATTTGAGTATTTATGGTTTAGGTGGTATGATAGCACCTTTTATAGGGATAAAAATAATTGATATTCCTACAGCTTGGATACTTAGAATTTTAGGAGTGTGATATGCTTAGAACTTTGCTTAGTTTTTTTGTGGTAATGCTAATATTGTGTACTCTTGTTTATCCTTTTGCTTTAAATACAGTTGCAAAATTTATTTTTCCTTATCAATCAAGTGGAAGTTTAGTGGATAAAGAAGGTCGTCCGACTTTGGATATAAGTAAAGCGGTAGGTTCAAAGCTTTTGGGTCAAGATTTTAATAAACCTTATTTTCTACATTCAAGAGCATCTGTATTAAATTACAATACAAGTGATACAAATGAAAGCAGTGTAAGTTCAGGTGGATTTAATTATGCTATGTCAAATCCTGCTTTAAAAGAGCGTGTGCAAAAAGATTTGCAAAAATTTTTAGATGAAAATCCGCAAATTACAAAAGAACAAATTCCTTTGGATTTGTTAAGCGCTTCAGGATCAGGACTTGATTCTCATATCAGTCTTCAAGCAGCCCTAGTGCAAATTCCTAGGATAAGCCAATCTTCAAAAATCACCAAAGAAGAACTAGAAAAAATCATTCAAGAAAATACCGAGTCTAAATTTTTAGGGATTTTTGGGGAAGAAAAGGTTAATGTTTTAGCTGTTAATATAGCTATTGCTAAAGCCATGAAAAAAGAATAAACATGCAAAGACAAAGTCCTGAACAAATTCTTAAAAAACTTGAGGTTAAAGCCAAGGAAGAAGAAAAAAACAAACTTGCAAAATTAAAAATATTCTTAGGTTATGCTGCAGGTTCTGGAAAAACTTATGCTATGTTAAGTGAAGCTAGAACTTTAAGGGATAATGGAGTTGATGTTGTTTTAGGCTATATAGAGCCTCACGATAGACCTGAAACAATGGCTTTAACACAAGGTTTTGAAAGTATAGCTAATCTTGAAATTCCTTATAAAAATATAGTATTAAAAGAATTTGATTTAGACGCTACCCTTAAGAGAAAACCTGCTTTGGTTTTAGTAGATGAGCTTGCACACACTAATGCTAAAGGCTTGCGTAATGAAAAGCGTTTTCAAGATATAGAAGAACTTCTAAAAGCAGGGATTGATGTTTATACTACTTTAAATATACAACATTTAGAAAGTTTAAATGATTTAGTCGCTAATATCAGTAAGATAGAAGTTAAAGAGCGTATCCCTGATCGTATTTTTGATGAGGCTGATCAGGTTGAACTTGTTGATATTGAACCCAATAAGCTTTTAAAAAGAATGCAAGATGGCAAAATTTATAAGGAAAAACAAGCTAAACTAGCACTTGAAAATTTCTTTCGCCAAGAAAGACTTATAGCTTTGCGTGAGATTGCCTTAAGAAGACTTGCTTCAAGAGTGAATTTAAGAGCAAGTGAACAAAGGCTTATTAATGATGATTTAGCTTATCATACTGGAGAGCATATTTTAGTTTGTATTAATGCTTCAAATGCAAAGGTTATTCGTGCAGCTGCAAGACTTGCTTTAGCTTTTCATGCTAAATTGAGTGCGCTTTATATAAAAAATCCCAATATTAAAGAAGAAAAAGCCTTAGAAGAAAATATAGAACTAGCTAAAAGTTTTGATGCTGAAATCATTAGCGTATATGATGATGATATAGCAAGACAAATTGCAGAGTATTCAAGCCTTAGCAATGTTTCTAAAATTGTTTTAGGTAAAAATAAAGATAAAAAAAAGTTTAAAGAAGAGATTTTTGAAGCTGTTGCTAAAAAAGCACCCAATATTGATTTATATCTTGTTAATGAAAATCAAATTTCTACTCCTAAAATACGAAGTAAAAAAGGTTTTGATTTTTTAGGTTTTTTAAAAATCACAGGAGTTTTGCTTTTAGCAACTTTTATAGCTTTTGTATTTCATAAATTTAATACTCAGCCAAGTAATATAGTTATGATTTTTATTTTAGCAGTTTTTGCTTCTTCTTTTATTTCTGATAATAAAATTTTCGCCTTTTATTCTTCTTTGGTAAGTGTCTTGATTTATAATTTTTTCTTTTTAGAACCTATTTTTAGTCTTAAAGTTCATGATAGTGGAAATATTATTACTTTTACAACTATGTTTATAGTTGGATTTTTAACAGCTGTTTTTACTAGAAGATTAAAATTGCAATCTAAAGAACTCACTAAAAGAGCTTATAGAACAGCTATTTTGCTTGAAAATAGTGAAAAGTTAGCAAGAGTAAAAAGCAAACAAGAGCTTTGGGAACAACTTGGAAATCAAGCTTTAAAATTATTAAATTTACCTATTATTATTTATCCTATAAATAAAAACAATATTTTATCGAAACCTTTGTTGTTTTTTAACGATGATAAGCAAATGTTAAAAAATTGTTTTAGTGCTGATGAGATTGCTATTGCTCAATGGGTTGCAACAAATAAAGAAAGAGCAGGTGTTTGCACAAATACCCTGCCTAATGCCAATGCTATGTATTTACCTATAGAAGATGGGGAAAAAACTAAAGGGGTCATAGGTATAGTTTTAAAAGAAAAACGTCCCTTACAAGACTTTCAGTATGAAATTTTAAGTGCTTTACTTAATGAGGCGGGAGTTAGAACAAGGGATATATTTTTATTATAAATCCCTTAATTTATTAATCTCATCTCTAATTGCAGCAGCTTTTTCAAACTCAAGTGCTTTTGCTGCTTCAAGCATTTGCTTTCTTAATTCCTTGACAAGTTTTGCTCTTTCGCTAGCAGGCATTTTTTCTAGTTTTTTACCTTTGCGATAAATTTCGCCTAAATCCTCTTCATTTTTCAAGCTTTCTTCAATATGGCGTTTGACTGAAGCTGGCGTGATATTATATTTTTTATTATAAGCCATTTGAAGTTTGCGACGTTCATTGGTGGTATCCATAGCTTCTTGCATGGATTTTGTGATTTTTTTGCAAAAAAGCAAAACCTTACCATTGACATTTCTAGCTGCTCTTCCCATGGTTTGGATTAAACTTGTAGTACTTCTTAAAAAACCTTCCTTATCTGCATCCATAATGGCAATGAGTGAAACTTCAGGCAAATCAAGTCCTTCTCTAAGTAAGTTAATGCCAATTAGCATATCAAAAGCACCGCTTCTTAAACCTCTTATGATTTCATTGCGTTCTATAGCATCGATATCTGAGTGCATGTATTTGACTTTTATACCAAGTTCTAAATAATACCTTGTAAGTTCTTCAGCGAGTTTTTTAGTCAGCACGGTTACTAAAACCCGTTCGTTTCTTTGTATGACTTTTTTAGCCTCATCAAATAAAATTTCAACCTGATTATCACTATCTTTTAATTCTATTAAAGGATCAAGCAGTCCTGTAGGACGCATGATTTGATGAAAGATATTTTCTTTACTCAGTTCAAGTTCTAAAGGTGCAGGTGTGGCTGAAACAAAAAGAAATTGACAATTTTTATGGATAAATTCATCAAACATTAAAGGACGGTTATCCAAGGCTGAAGGCAAACGAAAACCATAATCAACCAAGGTTTGTTTTCTGCTTCTATCTCCTGCAAACATACCTCTAAATTGTGGTAAAGATACATGGCTTTCATCGACTATAACAAGAAATTTTCTATCTTTAATCGCAAAATAATCAAAAAGCGTATAAGGAGTATCACCTTCTTTAAGTCCTGTTAAATGCCTTGCATAATTTTCAACACCTTTACACATTCCTGTGCTTGTAAGCATTTCAAGATCAAATTCAACCCTTTGTTTAAGGCGTTGATATTCTACGAGTTTATTTTCATGTTCAAAATAAGCAAGGCGTTCGTTAAGTTCTGCTTTGATATCTTTTATCGCTTGTTTTAGTCTTGTTTCGCCCACGCTAAACTGGCTTGTAGGATAGAGTATGAAGCGTTTTAAATCTTTGCCTTTTTTATTTTCTAAAACATTGTAATGATACATAGCATCAAGCTCATCGCCAAAAAATTCAAGCCTTACTACTTCATCTTCATAATAAGCTGGATAAATGTCTATAATATCTCCTTGAACTCTAAAATCTGCACGATCAAAAAAATTATCATTTCTTTTATAACCCATATCTACAAGTTTTTTTAAAAGTTCTTTTTGTGAAATTTGCATACCTAGTTCAAAGATTAAAACCATGCCTATGTATTCATTTGGATTGCCAAGTCCATAATTTGCCGAAACACTAGCTATGCAAACTACATCTTCATAACTTAAAAGAGAAGCAGTAGCACTCAGTCTTAAACGTTCTAAGTCTTCATTAGTAGAGCTGTCTTTTTCTATGAAAACATCAGTGCGTGGGATATAGGCTTCAGGTTGATAATAATCATAATAAGATATAAAATATTCCACATGATTTTTAGAAAAAAAGCCTTTAAATTCGCTATAAAGTTGTGCACAAAGGCTTTTGTTGTGACTCATGATAAGAGTGGGTATATTAAGTTCTTTAATGACATTTGCCATGGTAAAGGTTTTTCCACTTCCTGTAACGCCTAGTAAGGTTTGATATTTGTTGCCTTTTTTTATACTTTTTACTATGCCTTTTATGGCTTCTTGTTGATCGGGACTGGGTTTAAATTCGCTGGTAAGTTCTAACATTTTTCTACTTTATTTTTATTTTTGAAAAAATTTTAAAAGAAAATGCTTTAATTAAAAATTAATTGACAATAAAAACCTAAATTTAAATTTTTTTCTGCTACAATATCAAATAATATTTTCCATAAATTACAAATTTCTTAAGAAGGCAAAAATATGTTTGATGAAAAAATAATCAATACTATGACAGATAAAGTAAATGAATTAATTGAAAAGTATAACGAAGTTTGCGAAGCCAATGAGGCTTTAAGAAATGAGCTTGTAAGCGTTAAAGCACAAAATGAAGCAAAAAGTAATCAAATCATGCGTTTAGAAGAAGAACTTAAATCTCGCAATATAGAAAGCGAAGATATTTATAAGAAAATAGAGGCTGTTCTTGGCAGATAATCTAAAACAAGTCATTGTTAATGTCAATGCAAAAGATTTCATTGTTAAGTGCAGTGAAGAATTTGCAAATTTTTTAGAAGATGATATCGCTTTGATTTCTGGCGGTACAAACAAAATAGAACTTAAACGCTTTGTAGATGCGTTTGTTAAAAAAAGTTATGAAAATTATATTTTAGAAAGAGAACTTAAGAAACTAATAAAAGCAATCAATGAAGAACTCCCGACAAAATGAATAAAGCTTTTACTCTGCTTGAGCTTGTTTTTGTGATTTTGATTTTGGGAATTTTATCAAGCTTATCTTTATCTTTTATCAATACTACAAAAGATGAGGTTAAAATTTTAAAATTAAAAATGGACTATGAAATGCTAAGCTCGGCTCTTGCTTTAATGCGTAGTCAAATGAGACTTAAAAATTTAAATTTTCCAGAAATTTTAGATAATGCGCAAAACAATCAAGCCAAAGAAAAACTCTTTTATTGTTTAAATGATTGTGATTATTCTTTGCTTGATACGCCTATTTATTCTGATTTTAAATCTTGGATAAAAATAGGTAAAAATCACTATAGATTTGCATTAAACGCCAAAGAGATGATTGAATTTATTTATGATTCTAAAGAAGGTTTGTTAAAGTGTATAGGAAGTTCTAGATGCAAAGATTTGATATAAGATATTATGAACTTGCAATTTGTGGTTTGTATTTGGATAATTTAACTTTTCATAGTTTTGATGAAATCAAACCTTTAACACAAGTATTAGTGGATTTAAAAACTAAAAAAAACCTTAAAGCTATCGTGCTTAAAGAATGTCAAAAACCTGATTTTAAAACCGTAGAAATTAAAGAAATTACAGGGTATTTTCTAACTCCTTTGCAATTTGAATTAGCAAATTTTATTGTTTATTATTATGCTTCAAAACTTGGTTTTGTTTTGGGATTTTTTGAAACTAGTCCTAAGTATGAATGTCAAAAAATGTTTTTTAAAGATACCCCTAAGCTAAGCAATCAACAACAAAATGCCTTAAGTTTTCTTCAAAAAGAAAACAACTCCTTGCTTTTTGCTGATACGGGTAGTGGCAAGACTGAAATTTATATTTCTTTGATAAAAGAGTGTTTGGAACAGGGTAAGCAAGCTTTGCTTTTGATGCCAGAAATCGCACTTACTCCACAAATGAAAAAGCGTTTGGAAGTGTATTTTAAGGATAATTTTTTCCTGTGGCATTCTAAAATTTCAAAGAAAAAAAAGCAAGAATATTTAGAGCGTTTTTGCAAGGGAGAAGTGCTTTTAGTAGCGGGTGCAAGATCGGCTTTGTTTTTGCCTTTTAGAAATTTAGGACTTATTGTAGTAGATGAAGAACATGATAATTCTTACAAGGCTTCTAATCAGCCTTTTATCAATGCAAGAGATTTAGCACTTTTTTTGGGTCAAAAAAATAATATTAAAGTGGTTTTAGGTTCTGCAACCCCATCTTTGACGAGTTTTTACAAACAAAAAAGTTTTAGACTAAAAGGAACTTTTTTTGAGAGCAAAAAACATTTTTTATATGATGAAAATGAGCTTGGTATAACACCTATGCTTTTAAGCGAATTAGAAAAAAGTTTAAAACATCAAAAACAAGCTATAGTGTTTTTACCTACAAGGGCTAATTTTAGGCAAATCATTTGCAAGGATTGCGGAGAAACGATAAAATGTCCTTTTTGTTCTATTGCTATGAGTATGCATAAAAAGAAAAATGTTTTAAAATGTCATTATTGTAATTATACTTCTTTAATAGAGCAAAATTGTCCAAGTTGTAAAGGAGAAATGTTAGAAGCTAGAAAAATGGGGACTGCTGAACTTTTAGAGCTTTTGCAAAATGCTTTGCCTTTAGCAAAAATAGCAAAATTTGATAGCGATGAAATCACAAGCGTTAAAAAGCTTAATACTATTTTAAAAGACTTTAATGAAGATAAGATCGATATACTTATTGGCACCTCTATGCTTGCTAAAGGGCATGATTATCATAGTGTGGATTTGAGTGTGATTTTAGGGCTTGATGAATATTTGTTGCGTCCTAATTTTAGAGCGAGTGAAGAAACTTTAGCTTTAGCTATGCAAGTTGCAGGCAGGGCAGGGCGTAAAGGCGAAGCAAGAGTACTTTTACAAACAAAAAATAGAGCTTTTTTTGAAAGGTATATAGAGAATTATGATGCTTTTTTAAAAGATGAGTTAGAAAATAGAAAAGATCTTTACCCCCCATTTAAACGCCTTTTAAGAGTTCTTATAGAAGATAAAGATCAAAAAAGTGCACAAAAACTTTGTGAAAAATTTGCTTCTCAATTTAAAAATATCAAACAGGTAAAATTGGTAGGCTATGGAATTTGTGGAGTTGAAATGCTACATGGAAAATATCGTTTTTATTTATTACTTAGAAGTGAAAATCATAAAGTTTTAGTGGCAATTGAAAATTATATTTTGCAATTTAAAAATGTAAGTGCAGATATTGATCCTATTGATTTTGTGTAAGTAAGATAATTATTTATCTTTGTATATCTTTTCAAATTCTTTATAATATTTCCAAGAGTCAATAATATGAGGATGTGTTTGTTTTAAATGATTTAGTTCATTTTCAAATATATTAAAAAAAGTATAAATAAGTGATTTATTTTTTATAAAATAATCTATTACATCTTTTTCTTTCATCATTTTTGATTCTGTTTCATCTATGGTTATTTTAATTTGATATAAAAAATCATACAAATAATGTTTAATTGTTGAAAATAAAAGATTGTTTTGTTCTAATTGTTTAAAATCATTTTTATCAATATATACACCCATATCATTACATAGGTCGTTTTTTATAATTTCTTGTATTATGTCTATTTTTTCATGATTGATATGTTTTCTGTCTAAAATTATGGGAATGCTAGAAGTTTTATCAATATTGAAATTTTTATTATTTTTAGGAGTATTAAGATAAAAGGTGTTATTAATATCTTTAGAATTTGCATAGAGTGTGATAGGAAAAAGATAGCGAATATAACCTCTAAATTCTTTAATTTTAAATAAATCTAATTTATCTTTATGGGGGGGGGGTAAAATTAAAATTTATAGCAAGTAAATTCATAGTATCGAAGGCCTTTGATTGGCGGATTTCTTCCATATCAAGATAGTATACATTGTTTTTGTTAAAATATTTTAATAAATAAGAGATGATAAAAACTCCTTGTTGTAGTTCGTTTATATCGATTTTAATTTTATGATTTTGATGAGTAAGATAGTCGATATAATAACGCCAATCATAAGTTAGATTAAATTCAGAGGGATAGTTTCTTAAAACTTTACTCCAATCTCTTCCCCAGTTATGCTTTAAAATTCCTATTGGATCGCGAACTCCGCAAATAATTTTAGAGTTAAAATCCAATAAAGATAGATATTTATCAAAATAAGGTAGATTGATTTCTGATATATTAATAGCATATTGAGTAATCGTATTGTCATTTAGACACATGTAATTAAGACAATATCTTTCTTTGGCATCAGGTGGTAAAACCCAGGAGGCAAAACAAGTTACATCGCAACATTGATTAAGGTATCTTAAAAATGCTGCTGCTCCAACGCCATGTGGAGAAATATAGATAAATTTATAGTGTTTAGGTAGGGGTAAATTTAAATCCCAGGCTAATTCTGCACAATGTCGACTAGCATCTATTTCTATAAAATTAGGATTGATTAAAGGTGGATAAGGATGTTTTATTGATAAATATCTATTCTTAAATTCGCTAGAATTGAGCCAAGTGCAAATTATTTCAATATTTTCCAAAACAAAGGTAAAAAATTTTTCATTATTCGAATTTTTTAAAGCTTGTAAAAGAATTTGAGCTAGGGTTGGAGTTAGGTTATTGTTTATATAGAGTAAAAGATTTTGCATATAACCTCTTTTAATTGTATTTAATTTATATATAATTCATAAATATTTAAATGTCATGAAATTTAAATATATTATCAAAAATAAACTTTAATTAAAGCAATAAAAAGTTAAAATTTGATATTAAAATTTTTCAAAGAGTGAAGTTATGGAGTATAAAAGATTTAAAACCAGACAAATCAAAGTAGGAGATGTTTTAATAGGCGGTGATGCACCTATTTCAGTTCAATCTATGCTTTTTACTAAAACAAGAGATATAGAAGGTTCTTTGGAGCAAATCAATCGTCTTTATTTTGCAGGAGCAAATATAGTGCGTTTGGCGTGCTTGGATATGGCTGATGCAAGGGCTTTAAAAGAGATTAAAGCTAAAAGTCCTTTGTCTTTAATCGTAGATATTCATTTTAATCATAATTTGGCTGTATATTGTGCTGAATTTATTGATGGAGTGCGTATAAATCCTGGCAATATAGGTTCTAAAGAAAATATCAAAGAAGTGGTAAAAGCATGTAAAGAACGGGGTATCCCTATACGTATCGGTGTAAATCACGGCTCCATAGAAAAACAATTTAGTGATAAATTTGGCTATGGTGTCGATGCTATGCTAGAAAGTGCGATGTATAATATCAAGCTTTTAGAGGATTTAGACTTTTTTGATATTAAAATTTCCATGAAGACTTCAGATGCTCAAAAAACTATAGAAGCTTATGAGAGATTAAGACCGCTTTGTGATTATCCTTTTCACTTAGGGGTGACTGAAGCAGGAACTAAATTTCATAGCACTGTAAAAAGTTCTATAGCTTTAGGAAATTTACTTCTTAAAGGTATAGGCGATACTATGCGTGTTTCTATGACGGGTGAGCTTGAAGAGGAAATTCGTGTAGCAAGAGCGATTTTGCAAGATAGTGGAGTGCAAAAAAGCGGAGTAAATATCATCTCATGTCCAACTTGCGGTAGGATTCAAAGTGATTTGTTAAGCGCGATTAAAATCGTAGAAGAAAAAACCAAGCATATAAAAGAACCTTTAAATATCAGTGTTATGGGTTGTGTAGTAAATGCTTTAGGTGAAGCTAAGGGCGCTGATGTGGCTATAGCCTTTGGGAAAAATCAAGGGCTTGTTATAAGACATGGTGAAGTTGTAGCCAAATTAAAAGAAAGTGAACTTGTAGATAGATTTTTAGCTGAAGTTGAAGATGAGGTTAAAAGTAGGGCTGTAAAAGAATAAAAGCCAAGAGGCAAGGTTTAACCTTGCTTTTAGAATGGCCATATCGCTTCTATAACTTTGCTACCCCAAGGTTTTCTTGTGCTTCTATCCACTTCACCTTCTGTTTTATAAAGAATTTTAGCATCTGCTATATATTTACTATCTATAGTATTGTCTTGACCGATGTCATAAGGACGAATAACACCGCTTAATTGTATGATTTGTTTCTCTCCGTTGATTAAAAGCTCTCTTGAGCCTTCGATAAAATAATTACCATTTGATAAAATTTTAATTACACGCGTTGAAATTGTAGTATTGAAACTTTCATTTCTGCTTTGTGAGCCTGTTCCTGTGTACTTGTTTGAACTATTGGTTTGAAAGCCTATATTAGAATAAGCATTGACTTTATTAAGAGCATTGGCTACCACTCCTGAACTTCCTGTTAAAGCACCTCCGCCTAAATTTGAGGTATTAGTTCTACTTGTTGCTTTATTAGCTTGTGTGCTTTGAGTGGTACTTTCTTGTATAACAACTGTAACTAAATCATTTACATTCATAGCTTTTTTATCTGAAAATAAAGGATTATCCCCTTTGCCAAAAAGTGATCCTGGTGCACTTTCTACATTATTACTTTGTTTTGGTGCAAGTTCTTCTACATAAGCAGGTGGTTTCATTGAAATTTGCGGATCAACCGTTGCAGAACAACCAAAAAATGCAAACGGTAACACATAAAATAAAACTTTTTTCATTTTCGTCCTTTAAAATATGAATTTTTATTTTTCTTTGTTAAAATTAGAAAAAGCAAAGAGTGTTCCACATTTATAAATTTAAGGAGAAAATGATGGCAAATCTTTATTTGATGAGATCTAGAAGTGATGAGTTAAATACTATTATTAGTACAAATTTGCTTAAAAATTATAGCAAAATTTACAAAAATATCGCAATTTATTGCCCTGTAATATACATACATCGCGTCCCTGTTTTGCAAGGTTGGTTGGAAGAATTTAATATCAATCAAACTGTAAAAAGCGCTTATGGTTTTACCTTTAGAGAGGCAATGGAGGAATTTAGCAAAGATCCTCATAATTTTTTTAATGTTATTTTAGAAGAATATGAAGAGTTAAAACGCAAATACGATTTTGTGCTTGTAAATAGCTTTTGCGAATTTGGAATACTTGATGGATTTGATCTTAGTATAAAATTGGCTAAAAATCTTAATACCCCTATCGCTGCTATTATTAACGATGAAGATAAACTTATAGCTCAAAAATATTTCGATCATGCCCTAGATGGTCGTAATTATGTTTTGATTAATGAAAATTTTAATTTTGAAGAAGTGCAAAAGCTTGAAGAGTATGATTTTATAACTCCGCATCGTTTTAAATATGAATTGATTAAACAAAGCGTAAAAAATAAAAAAACTGTTGTTTTGCCAGAAAGTAATGATGAGAGAATTTTAAAAGCTGCTGAAATTTTATTAAAAAGTAAAGTTGTTGATCTTATTTTATTGGGTGATGAGGAAAAAATCAAACAAGATGCTGCTAGATTAAGTCTTGATTTAAGTACTATACAAATTATGAATCCGCTCAATTCAGAATATAATCAAGAATTTACTTCCATTCTTTATGAGGCAAGAAAATCTAAAGGAATGAGTTTAGAAGAGGCTAAGATGCTAGTTCAGGATAAAACTTATTTTGGAACTTTGCTTATACATACTGGAAAAGCTGATGCTATGGTTAGTGGAGCATCAACTACTACGGCTGAAACAATTCGCCCTGCATTGCAGCTTATTAAAACCAAAGAAGGTATTAGTTCTGTTTCGGGAATTTTCTTTATGGGGCTTGAAGATCAAGTTTTAGCTTTTGCTGATTGTGCTGTAAATCCAAGTCCAACTGCTGAACAGCTTGCAACTAGTGCTTATGTAAGTGCTATGACTGCTAAATCTTTTGGACTTGAACCAAGAATAGCTTTGCTTTCTTATTCTAGTGGTGATAGCGGTAAAGGGGAAAGTGTAGATCTTGTAAAAGAAGCATTAAAAATTGCTAAAGAAAAATACCCTGAGTTAAATATAGATGGTCCTATGCAGTTTGATTGCGCTTATGATCTAAAGACTGCGGCAAAGAAAATGCCAAATTCTAAGATAGCAGGCCATGCAAATGTATATATTTTTCCTGATCTTAATGCAGCAAATATTTGTTACAAAGCAGTTCAAAGAACCGCTAATGCTTTAGCAATCGGTCCTATTTTACAAGGTCTTAAAAAACCTGTTAATGATTTAAGTCGTGGATGTTTGGTAGATGATATTGTAGATACTGTTATTTTAAGTGCTATACAAGCTCAATAGAAAGGAATAATAAATGAAAATTTTAGTTTTAAATTCAGGTTCTTCATCGATTAAATTTAAATTTTTTGATAATAAAATCGTTAAAGCCAGTGGCTTAGTAGAGAAAATCGGAGAGCAAAATTCAAAAGTTATATTAAAAAATGTTTTAAATAATGAAAGTTTTGAAAGAGAATTAACAATAAATAATCACGAAGAAGGACTTAGTATAGTTAATGAGCTTTTTAAAGAATCAGGAATTTTAGCGGATTTAAATGCTCTTGATGGCTGTGGTCATCGTATAGTTCATGGGGGAAGAAATTTAAGTGAGCATTGTTTAGTAGATGACTATGTTCTTAAAGAGATAGATAGGGTTAGTATTTTTGCTCCTTTGCATAATCCTGCCCATTTAGCAGGTATAAAAACAATGATTAAAGCTGCACCTAGTGTTGCTAATGCAGCTATTTTTGATACAGCTTTTCATCGCACTATGCCTGATTTTGCTTATATGTATGCTTTGCCTTATGATTTTTATGATAAGCATAATATTAGAAGATATGGTTTTCATGGGACTTCTCATGCTTATATTAGTTCTAGAGCGGCAAAATTTCTTCAAAAAGATCAAAATGAATTAAATGTCATCTCTGCTCATCTTGGAAATGGCGCAAGTGTATGTGCTATAGAAAAAGGTAAGAGTGTAGATACTTCTATGGGCTTTACTCCACTTGAAGGACTTATTATGGGAACGCGTTGTGGGGATATAGATCCTGCTATTTTACCTTTTATAAGTCATATCAAAGGTTTAACTATAGAAGAAATAGATACACTGATGAATAAAAAAAGTGGAGTATATGGAATTTGCGGTTATAATGATTTTAGAGATATAGAAAGAGAGATAGAACAAGGTAATGATAAAGCACGCTTGGCTCTTGATATGTTTTGTTATCGTCTTGTTAAATATATAGGATCCTACTTTGCCGTGTTGCCAAAAACCGATGCTATTATTTTTACAGGTGGTATAGGAGAAAATGATAGTTTGGTTCGACAAAAAGTATGTGAGAGATTAGCTCATCTTGGTATCGAGTTAGATTTTGAACTTAACAAACAAAGGATTTCGGGCGAAAGAATGATAAATCATGCAAATTCTAAAGTTAAAGTGCTTGTTATTCCTACAGATGAAGAATTAGAAATCGCTAGAATTACAGAAGAATTAATAAGCAATTGAAAGAGGTTTATATTTAGTAAAAATTAATTTTCTTTAGATAAAATTTTAATTAAAAAATAAAGCATGGATTATGAAAAAATTTAAAGAATTTAGCCTTCGTTTTTTATTTAAAGTATCAGAACAACCTGTTTTAGTGAAGGATTTATTAGAGGCAAATGCACTTTTTAATGACGGTATGCTTGTAGATCCTTCTAAGCTAAATTTTAATTTCAAAATTCTAAATTCTTATATTTATTTTGGTGTTTTTTGTGCTGTGGTTTTGTTACCATTGCTTTTAATTACTCATTATTTTTTAACAAAACTTGACTTTCATATAAGCATAGTGAGTGCTGTTATGGTTACTGCTTGTGTATTTATAGGATATGATATTTTTAAAGTTTATACTCGCAAAATAATCTCAAAAAAAATAATACAAAAAGCCTGGGCTTTGCATTTCCCTTATTTTGCTTATGAAAAATACTCTATAATGGCAGGTGAAATTTATAAGGAAGCCTTAAAAGAGGAAATTCCAAAAGCAAATTTAGAGCAGTATGTTTTAGATAAGATTATTCATTCTAAATAGTCTAAAATTTGATTTTGGAATCGCATATTTTCAAGCCTTCTTTTTAAATCTTTATTTTCTTCGTTTAAAACGCTTTCTTCTGTTCTTAATGTAGCAATTTCTCTACTAAGATAATAAATTTGATTTCTAATATAAATTTGTGGAGCAAATAAAAATAACGCAAAACTAACAAGTAAAGCCGCAAAAAGAAGATGATTGAAATTTAGGTTTCTATCTTCTTTGGTGGCATTAGAGTAGCCTTCTAATAAAACATTTTTTGCCTTTTGAGCATCTTCATCATTTTGTTGTTTTTCTTGGGCTTGATTGGATGGTTTTGGAAGTTCTTGTTTATTTTCTTGTGGTGTTATCTTTTTTTGTAAATTTTCCAAACTTTGTTTAATATCGGGTTGTTTTTTAATATCAGGTCGTTTTTCTATAGTTTGGGAATTTTGTATTTTAGGCTCAGTTTTTTGAATTTTTTCTATAGATTTTATAGATTCTTTTTTTTCTTTTTTATCTTGGATAGGGTTTTGATCATTTTTTGTTTGAATTTTTGGTTTGGTTTGAATATTTTTTATCTCGTTTATTTTTTTTCTTCCAAACGAAAAAATCTTTTTAGTTTTTTTATTTTCTTCTTTTTTCCTTTCTTTCATTTTGGAAAAAAATTTTTTAGCAAGAGATTGCTTTTCTTCTAATTTAACATTGATCAGATCTTCTTTTAAATATATATTTGATTTTTTAGTATGTTTTGACTCATACTCTTCATCGAGTTCTTCTAAGAATTTATTAGGAGTCTTTTTTTTAAAACGACGTCTTAAAATATCATCGCTAGAAATTTCATCTCTTAAATCATCATCAAGCGGTTTGCCTTGATTTATAGCGCGAGAAAATTTCAGCATTTTTTGGCGTATGTTTTGGCGTTCTTTTATAAAATCATCTTCTAGCATTATTTATTGTCCAAATTATTAAAATAAAAAGCCCGCATTTTAGCACAACTAGAGCGAGAATTTTTTAAAAGTTCTTCCTTGCTTGCACTTATAGCTTTTTTGGTTATTATTTGCCCTAGGCTATGGTTATTTCCACATTCGCAACGCATTATTTTTTCATCACAAATGCAGTTTTTTGACCATTTTTTGAAAAAATTTTTTACTATTCTATCTTCCAAAGAATGAAAACTAATGATTGCTAAAATGCAATTTTTTGGTTTTAAATTTTCTAAATGCCCAAGAAAATCTTTAAGCACTTTAAGTTCTTGATTTACTTCTATTCTAATGGCTTGAAATGCTAAAGTGGCTTTGGAAATTTTTCTATGATTTTGTTTGCCTTTTCCTATGATTTGATAAAGTTCCTTGGCGCTTTTGATTGGATTTTTACTTCTTTCTAGGCAAATTTTTTCAGCAATAAAATGTGCATCGTGCAATTCTCCATAATCTTTAAAAATGGAAGTTAATTGCTCTTTTGTATAAGTATTAATAATCTCATAAGCCGATATTTTGGAGTTTTGATTCATTCTCATATCCAAAAAGTCAGAATTTACACTAAAACCTCTTTCGTTATTATCGAGTTGAAATGAAGAAACTCCAATGTCTGCTAAAATGCCTCTTAATTCTTCTTTATGTGAAATTTTTTCTAAAACTTCACTAAAATTACTTTGTATAAAAGTTATCCTATTGTGAAAATCTTTAAGACGTTTTTTAGAAAATTCTAAAGCTTGTTGATCTTGATCACAAGCAATGAATTTAAGATCAGGATGATTTTTAAGCAAAGCTTCACTATGTCCGCCAAGTCCTAAAGTGCAGTCTAAAAAATAACCTGTTTTAAGATTTTTAAAAATCTCTTGAACTTCATTAAGCAAAACTGGGATATGAGGAATTTCCAAAATCAATCCTAATAAATTTTTATAAACTATAATTATAACTAAATTTCATTGTAAAAATCATAAAATTTAAAGAACAAATATTTTTTGGTAAAAATTTTATAATTAAACTCCACTTAAACACTTCTACGATACAATATCTAGTTTAAATTTAATCAAGGAATGATATGCTTACTTGGATGCAACATCACAAAAAATATCTTGTTGTTACTATATGGGTTAGTACTATAGCTTTTGTTGGCGCTGGCTTTTTAGGTTGGGGTGCTTATGATTTTAATCTCAATAGAAGTTCGAGTGTTGCAACCGTAGGAAATGAAAAGATAGGTTTTAGCGAATTTGATACTAGATATAGACAAATTTTAAGTTATTATAATCAAATTAGCAATGGTGCTTTAACTCCAGAAAATGCTGAGCAACTAGGCATTAAAAATATAGCTTTAAGCTCTCTTGTTGAAGATAAGCTTTTGTTAAATTTTGCCAAAGATTTGGGTATTGGCGTAAACGAGAATGAGATTTTACAAAAACTTGCAAATACTAGAGAATTTCAAGATCCTACAGGGGATTTTAATAAGACAATTTATTATGAACTTTTAAATGCCAATAATTTAACTCCAAAAGATTATGAAACACAACTTGCAAATGAAGTAATTATCGATAAACTTAATCAAATTTTTAATATTCCCAGCAAAGATGAGGAATTAAAAATGTTAGCTTCTAGTTATTTCATGCAAGATGCTTTAAGTATTGCAAAAATTGATTATGACAAAAAAAATATTAAGATTAACGAAGAGGATTTAAAAAAGCTTTGGAATGAACATAAAGAAGATTATAAAACTAAAAAAATATATGAAATTTCAACTTATTTTTTGCCAGTTAGCAATGAGAAAATTGACGACAAAGAATTAGAAAAATTTTATAATCAAGATGAAAATAAACTAAAATATAAAGATTTTGCAGGTAAAGTGATGGATTTTCAGTCTGCTAAAAATGAAGTTGCTAAAGATTACGCCTTAATGCAACTAAAGAATGTGGCTAATACTAAATTTTTAGATTTAAAAAATGGGAAAGATAATTTTCAAAAAGATCAAAATATTAGTGAATCTGATGTTTATTATCCAATTGATCTTTTGAATAAAGCTAAAAATGGAGATGTTTTACGACCAGCACCTTATAATAACGGATATATCATAGTTAAATTAAATAAAGTAGATCCTATAAGAAATAAAACTTTTGAAGAAGCTAGAGAAGAAGTTTTACCTATGTATTTAAGTAAACAAGCTAGAAAAAATTTAGAAGAAAAAGCTAAAAATAGTTTAGTAAATTTTAAAGGCGATGATATAGGCTTTGTAAGTCGAGATAGTTCTCGCGAGAGTGTAAAGCTTAGTGATAAGATATTAAATGATTCTGAATTTGCTTATTTTTTAATGAATGTATTTAATACTGATCAAAATAGTTCTTATGTGATCATTAATGACAATAAAGCAATATTATATAAAATAAATAAACAAAAATTAGATATGAACTCCGATAAATTTGAACAATACAAAATTATGCTTGAACAAAATTTGCAAAATTTAAAAGCAAATGAGCTTAAGCAAGAACTTGTTGATGAACTTAAAAAGATATATCCGATAAAAATTTATTATAAAGGGAATTGATTTTGAATATATTAGGAATTGACTTAGGCTCAACCCAGACTTGTGCCATTATTGCTCAAAAAGATGAAGATGGATTAAAAATTATTGGTTTTTCCAAGTCGAAAACCAACGGGGTTAAAAAAGGTGCCATTACCAATATAGAGCTTGCTTCTAAATCTATTGAAGAAGCTGTTAGAAGTGCTGAGATGATGAGCGGAGTTCATTATGATAAGGTTGTGGTGTCTATATCAGGTGCTTATACTAAAAGCGTTGATAGCATAGGTGTTGTTAATATTCCAAATCATGAAATAGGCATTAAAGAAATTCATCGTGCTGTAAGTACAGCTAAGCATACTGCCAATCTACCAAGCGGTTATGAAATTATCCATGTTTTGCCTTATAATTTTAAGGTTAATGATCTTGAACATGTTGATGATCCTTTAGGAATGAGTGGCAATCGTTTAGAAGTTTCAACCCATATAGTGATTTCACAAGAATCTCATATTAAAAATCTTAAGAAAGCAGTTGAATTAGCTGATTTAAGAGTGGATAATATAGTTCTTTCAGGATATGCTTCAGCTATAGCTTGTTTAGATGATAGTGAAAAGGAATTAGGCGCTGTTTTGATTGATATGGGTGGAGCGATTTGTGATATGGTTGTTCATACTGGAAATTCAATTAGATATAATGATTGTTTGCAAATTGGCTCGATTAATATTACCCAAGATTTATCAATGGCATTGCATACACCTTTAAAAGAAGCAGAAAAAATCAAGCTTAATTATGCAGCTCTTTCGCAACAGCCTAATACTCTTATACAAATTCCTTCAATGGGTGATGAAAGAAAGGTTAATGAAGTTTCTTTGGATATTATTTCAAACGTAATTTATGCAAGAGCGGAAGAAACTTTGATGATTTTGGCAAAAATCTTAAGTGATAATCGTTATGCCAATACTATAGGCGGTGGAGTTGTTTTAACAGGTGGAATGACTAAGTTAGCAGGTATTGATGAGCTAGCTCCTGCAACATTTGATAATTGCTCAGTTAGACTGGCTACTGCAAGAAAAGATTTGATTGCTGGTTTTAGCGAAATTTTTAATGATCCTGAAAATACTTGTGCTATAGGACTTTGTTTATATGGAGCGGGGTATTTTACGCCTTATGAACTTGATTCTAATGAAAAATTAAGATATAAAGGGGAAATTGAAAATTTTAATCGTCAAATTAAACAAGATATTGTTTTGCAAAAAGATACGGAAAGTGAAATAAAATCTGATTTTTTTGATGAAAATTTACAAGAAAATGATACAATTGCAATACAAGAACAATTAGATTTTAAAGAGCCAAAAGAAAAAAAACCTAGCGTTTTTTCAAATATCTGGCATAAAATTATGAATCAATTTTAACAAGGAGAAATTTTTATGAGTGAATTTTTAGTAGAAGAAATGCAACATAATAAAGGTGCAAAAATTAAGGTTATAGGCTGCGGTGGCGGTGGCGGTAATATGATTAACCATATGGTTAAAATGGGATTAAATGATCTTGATTTAATTGCAGCGAATACTGATGCACAAGCTATTTCAATTTCATTAGCAAAAACTAAAATTCAACTTGGCGAGAAAAAAACTAAAGGTTTAGGTGCTGGTATGCTTCCTGAAGTAGGTGCAGAAAGTGCTAGAGAAAGTTTTGAAGAAATAAAAGCAAGTCTTAGTCAAAGTGATATTGTATTTATTGCTTCAGGTTTTGGTGGAGGTACTGGAACGGGTGCAACTCCAGTTATTGCACAAGCAGCTAAAGAGATTGGAGCTTTAACTGTTTCTGTTGTAACTATGCCTTTTGCATTCGAAGGAAAACAAAGAAAAAAACTTGCTGAAAGCGGTCTCCTTGAGCTTAAAAAAGAAAGTGATTCTATTCTTGTAATTCAAAATGAAAAATTATTGAGCATTATTGATAAAAAAGCAGGCATTAAAGATGCTTTTAGATTGGTTGATGATATTTTAGCTCGTGCTGTAAAAGGTATGGTGTCTATCTTGCTTGATAATGGAGATATTAATGTTGACTTTGCGGATGTAAGAACCATCATGAGTCATCGCGGACTCGCACTTATGGGTGTTGGTAGTGCTAGTGGTGAAAATGCTATAGAAGAGGCTCTTTCAAACGCTATAGAATCTCCTTTGCTTGATGGAATGGATATTAAAGGTGCCAAGGGAGTTATTTTACATTTTAAAACAAGTTCTAATTGCTCTTTGTTTGAAATTTCAGCAGCAGCAAATAGTATACAAGAAATTGTTGATGAAAATGCTAAGATTATTTTTGGTTCTACCACAGATGATAGCATGGAAGATAGAGTTGAAGTAACTATTATTGCGACAGGGTTTGAAGACAAAGATACAGTAGCTAAAAAATCTACCGAAGAAGCTCAAGCTTCTAAGAAAAATCCTTATTTAAGTCTTAAAAAGGTAAGCGGTGGTTACGATGAAGAGATAATGGCACAAATTGAAACACCGACTTTCTTGCGTCGTCAAATGGATTAAAATTGATTTTTAAAGCAAGATTGAGTCAAATCTTGCTTTTTATAGTTTAAAATTCTCTCCTAATAATCTTTCAAATATTTATTTTTCTTTGTTTTTAAAAGTTGGAACACTCTTTGCTTTTATAGCTATAAAAATCTTAATTTTATAGGTGAAAATATGCAAAATGGATATTATCAAGCAACTGGCGGAATGGTAACTCAGTTCAATAAACTTGATGTGATTACTAATAATCTTGCCAATATTAATACAAGTGGATATAAAAGAGATGATGTGGTTATTGCAGATTTTAAAAGGATTTTTAAAGAAACTCAGGATGAGTTGCCTATAGAAAATCACACAAGAGATGCATCTCGTTTTGTAAATACTACAATAGATGGAATCCCGCAAGTTTCTCAAGAATATACGGATTTTAGCCTAGGTTCTTTAAAGGCCACAAACAATCCTTTGGATTTGGCAATGACTAGAGAAGATGCTTTTTATTTGGTTCAGACCAAAGATGGAGAAGTAAGATTAACTAAAGATGGAAATTTTCAACTTGATGATGAGGGTTATTTGGTAAATAAGCAAGGATACAAGGTATTAAGTAGTGATTATTTTAATAATCCTCAGAATGCTGGCATACGCATTCCTAATGGTGCTGTTCAAATTAGCGTTGATAAAAACGGAAGCATTGAAGTTGATGGAGTTCAAAATGCAAGATTATTTGTAGCACAAGTAGATGATATAAGAGCTTTGCAAAAAGATGGAGATAATGTCTATAAAATAGATGATCTAACCCGTATTAGAGATTTGGAAAACTCCAATGCCATTCGCCAAGGTTTTTCTCAGGGATCAAATGTTAATCCAGTTACTGAAATGGTAGGACTGATTGAAGCAAACAGAATGGTAGAAATGTATCAAAAAGTTATGACAGCTCATATGGATGACTTAAATCAAGAAGCTATCAATAAGCTTGCAGCTGTTAAATAATTTAAAATAAAATAAAAAAAAGGATTAAAAATGATGAGATCACTTCATACTGCTGCTACGGGAATGGTAGCGCAGCAAACACAAATTGATGTTACTTCAAATAACATCGCCAATGTTAATACAGCAGGCTTTAAGAAAAGTCGCGCAGAATTTGCTGACCTTATGTATCAAGTTATGAAGTATGCAGGAACTTCGACTTCAGCTACTACTCTTTCTCCTTCGGGTATAGAAGTGGGTGTGGGTGTGCGTCCAACAGCGGTAACTAAAGTTTTTACTGAAGGAAATTTAAAATCAACAAGTACTGATGGTCTTGATATGGCTATTGCAGGTAATGGGTTTTTTCAAATACAACTTCCTGATGGCACTATAGGATATACTAGAAATGGGCAATTTACAAAAGATAATGAAGGTAATATTGTAAATTCAGATGGTTATAGACTTTTACCTGAGATGACAATACCTGAAGGCGCAACAGCAATTAATGTTGCTACAGATGGAACCGTTTCTGTAATGCTACCAGGGGAGCAACAAGAAACTCAAATTGGCCAAGTGGAGCTAGTTCAGTTTATAAATCCAGCGGGTCTTCATTCTATGGGTGATAATCTTTATCTTGAAACAGGAGCAAGTGGTGCACCTGTTGCGGGTATAGCAGGACAAGATGGGCTTGGAACCATAAGACATGGATTTATAGAACTTAGTAATGTTCAGCTTGTTGAAGAAATGACAGATCTTATCACAGGACAAAGAGCTTATGAAGCGGGTTCTAAGGCAATTACAACAAGTGATGATATGCTAGGAATTGTAAATCAGCTTAAGCGATAGTTGATATAAAATAAATATTTTTAATTCTTTTTTAGTTTAATGGCGTGTTAAACGCCATTAAATTTTTAGCAAGAGTAGCAAGTTTTAAATTCATAAGCAGTTGGACGAGCTTCTACTGGCCAAACTTGTGTTTCAAATTTTAAATGCTGATAGTCATCGATAAAAATATCACTCATTACAGGTTTTAAATAAGAATTATGTCGGATTAAAGCTTCTAAACTTCCTCTTAGAGTATGTGGTAATTGCTCTATCCCTTTTTCACGTATTTCATCCAAAGTAAGATCAAATAAATTTTCATCCATAGGACCCACAGGAATGGTTTTATTTTTGATTCCATCAAGACCTGCCATTAAAAGACTAACAAAAGCTAAATAAGGATTAGCAGTGCTATCAGGGAAGCGAATTTCTATACGAGCTGAATTTTTACCTATGCCATAAGGAACGCGACAACTTGCTGATCTGTTTTGACAAGAATAAGTTAAAATACAAGGAGCTTCAAAGCCAGGAACTATTCTTTTGTAAGAGTTGGAACTTGGATTTGTAAAAGCTGCAACACTTCTAGCATTTTTTAAAATTCCACCTATATAATTTATAGCAGTTTGACTAAGTCCACTGTATCCATCTTTATCGTAAAATAAATTTACTCCATCTTTCCATAAGCTCATATGAACATGCATACCATTGCCATTATCTCCGTATAAAGGTTTTGGCATAAAAGTGGCAGTTTTGCCATTTAAATGAGCTACCATTTTTACAACATATTTGTAAATTTGAACATTGTCAGCTGCTTCTACAAGTGTGCCAAAATTTACTCCTATTTCAGCTTGTCCTTGTGCAACTTCATGATGATGAACAAAAGTTTTAAGACCTACTTTTTCAAGGGTTTGAACCATTTCAGAACGAATATCTACTAAAGAATCAATTGGCTGAACTGGAAAATATCCACCTTTGTTTCTTGGCCTGTGTCCAGTATTGTAGCTATCGGTAAATTCTCTATCATCATTCCACTCTCCTTCTTCGGTATCAACTTCATACTTAGAACAATGAGTAGTATCAACTATTTTTACACTATCAAAAACAAAGAATTCATTTTCTGGTCCAAAGTAAGCAGTATCAGCTATGCCACTATTTTTAAGGTGTTCCATTGCTTTTTTTGCTATGCTTCTTGGACATTTTTCATACATTTGTCCTTTGTAAATATCATACACATCACAAAATACTATGATAGTAGGATCAGCCGTAAAAGGATCTAAAAAAGCACTTTGAGCATCAGGTTTTAAAATCATATCTGATTTTTCTATAGGTTGCCATCCATGAATTGAGCTTCCATCAAATGGAATGCCAGTTTGAAATGTTTCTTTATTGATTGCATGAAGATTATAGGTAATATGATGCCAAGTTCCTATCATATCTGTAAAACGAAAATCAACAAAAAGCACTTCATTTTGTTTACAAAATTTGAAAAAATCATCTATATTATTAACAAATTTTCCCATATTTTTACTCCTTATATGTAATTAAATTTATAAAATTATATCATAAAATTTTTAATTAAGATTTAATTAATATATTTTTTTTAATAAATTTAAAAATTTAATTTAAAGAGATTAAAAAATAAAAATTTATATTTTTGTTTTAGATAAAATTGATTATAATTTTGAGCAATTATTGAAAATCTAGATTTAAAAAAAGGAAAAAAATGACTCAAGAAGAGCTTGATGCTTTGATGAATGGTGATGTTGATCTTGATTCAGAGACAGAAGCAGAGGTAAAAACCGAAGAATCGAATACCGAAGAAGATGCTTTGATGTTAGAAGATGTCAAAATAGCTGATTACAAACCTAATCCTAGTGTAGTATGGCCACCACCCCCACCAAATCAGGAGCATAAAGTTGTGCATCAGTTAGATGATGTTACAAAAGATAGCGAGCTTAAAGCAACGGAAATGATGGATAAGCTTGAAAGTATTAATAATTTCTTTGCGGATTCTGAAAGTTTACTCAAAGAAATAAATAAAGCAATAGAAAAAAATATTGATATTTTTTCCAAACTTAATGAAAAATTTCCTAATGTAGAAAGTTTCAGTGAAGCTTTAGAATTAAACAATCAAGCTAAAAAAAGTTCTAGGGAGATTGTCGGAAATCTTCAAAGCGGACAAGATGAAGTGATGATGGCAATGGATGCAATGCAGTATCAAGATATACATCGTCAAAAAATCGAACGTGTTATTAATGTAATGCGTGCTTTAAGCCGTTATATGAGTTCTTTATTTGAAGGTAAAATTGATGATAAAAAACGTGTAAGTTCTGCAGTGCATATTGAAGGTGATAGCACTACTGATGTTGTAAGTAATGATGATATAGAAGCTTTAATTGCAAGTTTAGGGCAAAAATGATCATTCCTGAAATAGTAGCTCCTGCAGGAAATTTCACAAAATTAAAAATTGCTTTAGCTTATGGTGCAGATGCGGTTTATGCGGGTGTGAATAATTTTTCTTTAAGATCACGTACTGCAAGAGAATTTAATTATGAAAGTTTTGAAGAAGCTATCAAATATACTCATGAGCGTGGTAAGAAAATTTATGTTACTTTAAATGGTTTTCATTTGAGTTCTCAAATTGAAGGTTTAAAAAGACATATATTAAAATTACGTGAGATGAAACCCGATGCTTTTATTGTAGCTTCTGTTGGAGCTATGCGTCTTGTTAAAGAACTTGCACCTGAAATTTCTTTACATGTTTCTACTCAGGCAAATATTTTAAATTATTTAGATGCTCAAGTTTATAAGGATTTGGGTGCTAAAAGGGTTGTAATTGCCAGAGAATTAGGGCTTAAAGACGCTAAAGCTTTAAAGGAAAATTGCGATATTGAACTCGAAGCCTTTGTGCATGGTTCTATGTGTTTTGCTTATTCAGGGCGTTGTTTAATAAGCTCTGTGCAAAGTGGAAGAATGAGCAATCGTGGATCTTGTGCAAATGATTGTAGATTTAATTATGAGCTTTATGCTAAAAATCCAGAAAATGGCACTTTATTTCGCTTAGAAGAAGATGAAAATGGTACTCATATTTTTAATTCTAAAGATTTAAATCTTTGTTCTTATATAGAAAAAATCATGCAAGAAAATTGTATCAGTGCTTTTAAAATAGAAGGGCGTACTAAAAGCGAATATTATGTTGCGCTTACAACAAGGACTTATAAAATGGCCATACAAGATGCTTTAGAGGGTAAATTTGAGTCAAGTAAGTATGAAAAAGAGATTGCTACACTTAAAAATCGTGGTTTTACAGATGGCTATCTTGTTTCGCGTCCTTTGGAAAAAACCGACACGCAAAATCATAATACAAGCATAGAAGAAGGTTCTCATCAAGTGCATGCTATAAGCGAAGATGGAAGCTTTTTTAAATGTAAAGGGAAAATCGTTTTAAACACGCCTTATGAAATTTTAGCCCCTTTAGGCGATGTGATTCAAACTTGCGATAATGAACTAGGTAAAATTTATCAAAAAGAGGATAAATATTTTATAGAGTTTAAAAAACTCATTGCTAAAAACAATAAAGAATTTAGCGAAATTCATAGTGGCAATGAACATGAAATCCAATTACCAAATAAAATCAGTGCATTAAGTTTTTTAAGAAAGGAAATATAGATGAATTTTGTTTCTATTTTAATGGGAAGCAAGAGTGATTATGAGACTATGAAAGAGGCTGCTAAAACTTTAGAAAGTTTTGGGGTAAAGTATGAACTTATCATCTCATCAGCTCATCGTAGTCCAAAAAGAACAAAAGAGTATATTGCAAATGCTGAAGAAAAAGGTGTGAAGGTTTTTATAGCAGCAGCTGGAATGGCAGCGCATTTGGCTGGAGCTGTTGCAGCTTATACAACAAAACCTGTTTTAGGAGTGCCTATGCCAGGAAGTAATCTTGCAAGTATGGATTCTTTGTTTTCTACGGTGCAAATGCCTAGTGGAATTCCTGTAGGAACTTTAGCTATTGGCAAGGCTGGAGCAATCAATGCTGCTTATTTAGCTATGCAAATTTTAGCTATTTATGATGTTGATTTAGCGCAAAAGCTTAAAGAAGATCGTCTTGAAAAAGAAAAAAAACTTATATCTGATTCAAAAGAAGTAGAAGTTTTATTATAAGGGATAAAAATGCAAACCTATCTTGAACTTGAAGAATTTTGTAAACTTGTGCATTTAAATGAAGATGTGGTTAAGGGTATGATGGCCAATGGGGCTTTAAATTTTAAAGAAGAAGAGGGTAAAATTTACATCGAAGCTCATCAAGGTACTTTTAGTGTAGTGCCTAGTTCTGCAAAATCTCAAACTGCAATGGTAAATTCAATGACTTTAGCAGGGGAAAGTTTTGTTGAAAAAACAATAGGAACTATTTTAAATTTACATGAAAAAGTTTTAGATGCTAAAGATGAAACACTTGAAGCATTAAAAAATGAGAATAAATTTTTAAAAGATGCTCTTTATTCTATGCAAGAACTTTATGATGAAGATAGAAAAACTATAGAAACCTTAAACAATGAGCTAAAACATGCGCGTGAAGAGATAGAATTTCTCAAGCGTAAATATAAATTAATGTGGAGTAAAACCGCAGAAATTTTTGGAGCTAAGACAGAGCCTGATTTGGAAATGAATAAAAATTTAGAAAAACCTATTGAAAATATGGAACAATAAAGAGAGATACAATGACTTTTTCACAAATGATACTTAATTTACAAAATTATTGGCAAGAGCAAGGTTGTGCGATTATGCAACCTTATGATATGCCAGCAGGTGCAGGAACCTTTCATCCAGCAACTTTTTTAAGAAGTTTAGGAAAAAAACCTTGGGCAGCTGCTTATGTAGCTCCAAGTAGAAGGCCTACTGATGGACGTTATGGTGAAAATCCTAATCGCTTAGGTGCTTATTATCAATTTCAAGTTTTGATTAAACCTAGTCCTGATAATATCCAAGAATTATATCTTAAAAGTCTTGAAAATTTGGGTTTTGATTTAAAAAGTCATGATATTCGTTTTGTTGAAGATAATTGGGAGAGTCCAAGTTTAGGTGCTTGGGGTTTAGGCTGGGAAGTATGGCTTGATGGTATGGAAGTTACTCAATTTACTTATTTTCAGCAAGTTGGCGGTATAGCAGTAGATTTAGTAAGTGCTGAAATTACCTATGGTCTTGAAAGAATAGCCATGTATCTTCAAAATGTTGATAATGTTTATGATATAGTTTGGAGTGAATTTAATGGAGAAAAAATTAAATACGCAGATGTGCATAAGCAAAGTGAATATGAATTTAGTAAATACAATTTTGAAGTAAGTGATGTTAAAATCTTGAATGAGCAGTTTGAAAATTCTTACAAAGAATGTAAAAATATTTTAGAACAAGGACTAGCTTTACCTGCTTATGATTATTGTATGCTTGCTGCACATACTTTTAATCTTTTAGATGCAAGAGGAGCAATTTCTGTAGCACAAAGACAAGATTATATGTTAAAAATTCGTGAGCTTTCAAAAAATTGTGCTGAAATTTATAAGAAAAATTTAAATGAAACTGAGTGAAATTTATAATTTTTTAGATCAATTAAGTCCTTTTAATACTCAAGAATCATGGGATAATAGTGGAATTTTGCTTGGAGATAAGGATAGCGAAATTTCAACTGTTTATTTAAGCTTAGATATTGATGAAAATATCATTAAAAAAGCGAGTGAAAATTCTTTAATTATCACACACCATCCTTTGATATTTAAAGGTTTAAAAGATTTATATGACAAAACTTATCCTAGGGCTTTTGTTAAAGAAATGATTTGTAAAAATATTTCTTTAATCAGTATGCATACAAATTATGATTTAAGTCATTTAAATACTTATTTTACGAAAGAAATTTTAGGTTTTAAAATTTCTTTTAAAGACGAATTTTTGATTTATGTAGAAAATTTTATGTCTTTTGAAGCTTTGTGTGACCGGGTGAAAAAAAGGTTAAATTTACAAATTTTACGTGTAAGCGATTGTGGTAAAAAAGACATTAAGCGTATTGCTATATGTACTGGAAGTGGTGGAGATTTAATTTCTAAAGTAGATGCGGATTGTTTTTTAAGTGGAGATTTTAAATATCATCAAGCTTTAGAGGCGCTTAGTAATCAAATCAGTCTTATTGATTTGGGTCATTTTGAAAGTGAGAGATATTTTTCTCAATGTTTAGCAAAAGACTTGAAAAATTTGCCGCTACAAGTTATAATAACAGTTTCAAAAAATCCATTTCAATATTTTTAAGGAAAATAAATGAATAAATATCTTGAACAATTAGTGCTTTTATCAAAAATAGATCAAGAGATTGATAGTTATGAACCAAAAATAGACAGTATTAATAAGACTTTAAAAGATGCTGAGTTAAAAATAGGAAAAATCAACACAGATTTAGAAAAAATTGATGAAGAAATCAAAGATATAGAAAATCAAAAAGTACAAAATAATGCTCATATTTCCGAGTTTTCAGCAAAAATTAAAGATCTTTCTAAAAAAAGTGGTGCGGTAAAAACAGAAAAAGAAGCTAATGCTTTAAAAATTGAAGAAGATATCGCAAAAGAGCAATTAGACGCTGCAAATGATGAGATTGTAAGACTAGATAAAATTTTAGAGAATAAAGAAACTTATAAAAAAGAACTCGAAGAAGAAAAAATCAAACAAGAGCAAAATATTAACGAGATTAGAGTAAGTATTAAATCTGAAATGGAAGTTCTTGAAAAAGATAGAATGAGTGTTTATGATAAAAAAACCAAACTTGTGAGTGAGATGAATCAAAAAGTTTTAAGTTTTTATGAGAAAATTCGCAAATGGGCGAAGAATACTGCTGTAGTTCCTGTTAAAAAACAAGCATGCTATGGATGTTTTATGAAAATTTACGATAAGACTTATCTGTCCGTTGTAAAAGGTGAAGAGATTGTAACTTGTCCTCATTGCGGAAGAATTCTTTATAAAGAGCAAGAAGAACAAAATTGATCTTTTTTTATTATTTTTTAACTTGGACGGCATTTTTATTTTGTGCCGTCTTTATTCTTTTGCTTTCTTTTTTAAAATCCAAATACAAAATTAGTTTAAAATCTCGATTTTTTCTTTATAAAAATTTACATCAAGAAAAAGCTGATGTACATTTTCATGCTTGTTCTTACGGGGAGGTAAGAAGTATTAAAGCTTTGGTTTTGAAATTTGATTCAAGAATAACTACTATTACTCAAACAGGTTTTGAATGTGCAAAAGAATTTTGTAAAAAGGTAAATTATCTTGCTTTTGAAAATTTTTTGCCTTTTTGGTTTAATCCTTGTAAGGTTTTGGTAATTTTTGAAGCAGAATATTGGCTTATGCTTGTTTTTATGGCACGTATTTATAAGGCTAAGATTATTTTGCTTAATGCGAGAATATCTGATAAATCTTATCATTCTTATCAAAAATTTTCTTTTTTTTATAAAAAAATTTTTTCTTATATTGATGAAGTTTTTGCTCAAAGTGAATTAGATAAAGTAAGACTTGAAAGTTTGGGAGCTAAAAATGTTAAAATTTTTAAAAATATTAAGGCAAATTTAGAAATTAAAAATAATAAAATTTATACCAAACCTAAGGAAAAACTTATCATTTTTGCTAGTACTCATAAAGATGAAGAAGAGCTTTTACTTGATCATTTTAAACTAGAAGAAAATGAAAAACTCATTATCGCCCCACGACACCCTGAGCGTTTTAAAGAAGTTGAAAATTTACTTTTAAACAAAGGTTTAGAATTTGAAAAATTTAGCTCTTTAAAAGATGAAAATAAGAAATTTTCTAAAAAAATTTTACTTTTAGATACTTTAGGGGAGCTTGTAAATTTTTATGCAATTTCTGATGTTGTTGTACTTGGAGGTTCTTTCATAGAAGGCATAGGAGGACACAATCCTATAGAAGTGGCATATTTTGACAATGTATTAATCAGCGGGAAATTTATTCACAATCAAAAGGCTTTGTTTGAAGAAGTGGAAAATGTATATTTTTGTGAAAATTTAAAAGATTTAAATGATAAAATCCATTATTTAAATTTAAAAGCTAAAATTTCCAAAAAAGAAAATTTAGATCTTATCATGCAAACTATACAAAAGGGAATTGATGCAAGAAAAAGCTTATAAACTCTTAGCTTTGCAAGAAAAAATTTCAAATCGTGAAGCTAAAGATTTGATTGATAAGGGTTGTGTTTTTTCACATGGAAAAAAAGTTGTGGTTGCTAGAGCTTTGATGAACGATAAGGCAAGATTTAATGTGATAAAAACCAAAAATCCTCAAATTATTTTTGAAGATGATAAGATTATTGCTATTAATAAACCTTACGCTTATGTGAGTGAAGACTTGGAGAAAAAATTTAATGCCAAGCTTTTAAATCGTTTAGACAAAGAAACAAGCGGTGTGATTTTGCTTTGCAAAGATGAAGATTTTAGAAAGCTTTGTATAGAAGAATTTAAAAAACACAGAGTTTATAAAAGTTATATTGCGGTTTTAGATGGGGTTTTGGCTGAAGAGGTTGAAGTGAATGAGCCTATTTTTACCATAAAAGCAAAATGTGGAGCATTAAGTAAAGTTTCAAAAGATGGTTTAAGTGCCTTAAGTATCATTACTCCTATTATGTTGCAGTCAAAAAAAACCTTAGCAAAAATAGTCATTCAAACAGGTAGAACTCATCAAATCAGAGTGCATGCTAAATTTATAAAACATGGCGTTGTAGGTGATGAAAAATATGCTAAAATTTCAAGCGATAGAATGTATTTACATAGTTATGAAATTAAAATTTTTGATTATTATTTTAAGGCTGAGCTAGATAATAGTTTTGCAAAAGTTGGCTTTGAGATAAAAAATTTAGATTTTTAAAGCCATTTAAGAAAAAATTTTGTATAATGCAAGGTTTAATTTAAAAATTTTATAGAAAGGTGATAAAGTGTTTGAGTTAGTTAGCGAATCTTTTAAATCAGCGATTAATAAATTACGTTTTGTTGATGATGAAAAAGCACTTAAGAACGCTTTAGAAACCTTAAAAAAAGCTCTTTTAAAAGCAGATGTTCACCATAAGGTAACTAAAGAGCTTTTGACTTCGATAGAAGAAGATGTAAAGCAAAACGGAATAGGTCAAAAACAATTTTTAAATGCCATTAAAGTAAATTTAGAAAATATTTTAAGTGTCAATGGCAAAAATCAAGGTTTTGTTTTTGCTTCTAAACCCCCAACAGTAGTTCTAATGGCAGGTTTGCAAGGGGGCGGTAAGACTACAAGCACTATCAAACTTGCAAATTATTTAAAATTACGCAATAAAAAAGTTTTAGTTGCAGCTTGTGATTTACAGCGTTTAGCGGCAGTGGAGCAGCTAAGACAACTTTGTGAAGCTAATGAAATTGAACTTTTCTTCATAGAAAATGAAAAAGATCCTATTAGGGTTGCTAAAGAGGCTTTAAAAAAGGCTGAAAGTTCTATGGTGGATGTTTTGCTTGTGGATACTGCTGGGCGTTTGGCTATAGATGAGACTTTGATGAATGAATTAAAAGCAGTTAAGGATGTTTTAAATCCTGATGAGATTTTCTATGTTGCTGATGCAATGAGTGGTCAAGATGGGGTTAAGACTGCGGCTAGTTTTAATGAAGCCTTGAGTATCAGCGGGGTAATTTTATCAAAATTTGATGCAGATACTAAAGGTGGGGTAGCCTTAGGTATAGCAAAACAAATCGGTATTCCTTTAAGATTTATTGGTGTAGGTGAAAAAGTAGCAGATTTAGAAGTTTTTATACCAGATCGCATAGTAAGTCGTATCATGGGCGAGGGTGATTTGGCTACTTTAGCTGAAAAAACTGCTGCAGTGATTGATGAAAAAGAAGCTAAAAAACTCAATCAAAAAATCAAAAAAGGTGAATTTAATTTTAATGATTTTCTTAACCAAATGGAAAGTATTAAAAAATTAGGAAGTATGAAGTCTTTAATCGGTATGATACCAGGGCTTGGCGGAATGGCAAATGCGGTAAAAGATATAGATTTGGATAATTCTAAAGAGATTATACATATTAAGGCAATGATTTCTTCAATGACTCCAAAAGAAAGAGAAAATCCTGATTTGTTAAATAATGCTAGAAAACGTCGTATAGCAGAGGGAGCAGGTCTTTCTCAGGTAGAAGTCAATCGTTTTTTAAAACAATTTAGTAATGCAGCAAAACTTGCAAAAAGATTTTCAGGCAAAAAAGGAATGGAGAATTTGACACAAATGATGAGCCAAGCTAGAAGACAATTTTAAATTTTATTTATAAATACTTTTTATAGTATCTATAAATAAAATTTTTAATTTTTAAGGAGTATAAATGACAGTTATTAGACTTACAAGAATGGGTAGAACTAAAAGACCATTTTATCGTATTGTGGTTACAGACAGTAGAAAACGTCGCGATGGTGGTTGGATAGAAAGTATTGGATATTATAATCCTATGGTAGAACCTGAGGTAATTAAAGTTGATGCAGAGCGTTTAGCTTATTGGAAAAGTGTTGGTGCAAAACTTAGCGATAAAGTTGCTTCTATCACTAGCAAATAATCATGGTAGAGAATTTTCTTAGGGAATACGCAAAATTAATTGCAGATTATCCTGAACAGATTAACACTCAAAAAATTGAATTAAGTGAAAATTTTTTTGAGATTGTTCTTTTTGCACATAAGGTTGATACAGGTAAGCTTATAGGTAAAAATGGAAAAATGATCAATGCTATAAAAACCGTAATCTCTGCTTATAAGAGCAAGGATGCAAGTTCTTATAGGGTAACGGTAAAAGCACTTGAGTGAAAAAGATTTTGTTCAAGTTGCAAAACTTGGTAAAACTGTGGGTCTTAAGGGTTATGTAAAATTGCATAACCTGAGCGACTTTTCTTCTCAATTTAAAAAAGATGCTACCTTTTTTATAAAAAATACCAAAGAAATATTAAAGATTAAGCATTATAATGCAAGCAATTCTACTGTTTTATTTGAGAATTATGAAGATATAGAAAAAGCTAAAGAATTAACCAATCTTATTCTTTTTCAGAGTATCGAGAAAAGCAGACAAACTTGTAAATTAAAAAAAGATGAGTTTTTTTATTTTGATATTTTAGAGTGTGAAGTTTTTGAAGAAGATAAAAGATTAGGTAAAGTTGTTGATATCTTGGAAATTGGAGCTTCTTATTTATTTGAAATTCAAAGTGATGAAAAATGGGTGAATAAAAAATATTCTAAAATATTTTTTATTCCGTATCTAGATAAATTTGTTAAAAATATAGATATAGAAAAACGACAGATTTTTTGCACGCAAGATGCTTTTTTAATTTTAGAAAATTCATGAAATTTAGTTTCGTTTCTTTATTCCCTAATCTTATGAAATTTTACTTTCAGGATTCTATACTTGCAAGAGCAAAAGAAAAAAAACTTTTCAAACTTAATTTTTATAACCCAAGAGATTTTTCTAAAAATTCTTATCATAAAGTCGATGATTATAAAATAGGTGGTGGAGCTGGACTTTTGATGCAAGTTGAACCTATGTATGAGGTGTTAAAAAGTATTCAAGAAAAAAAAGAAAATCCCTATTTTATTTTTTTAAATCCAAGTGGTAAAACTTTTAATCAAAAAGACGCCAAACGCTTAAGTAAAAAAGAACACATAGTTTTTGTATGTGGGCGCTATGAAGGTATAGATGAAAGAGTGCTTGAAATTTTTGCGAATGAAGTTTTTACCATAGGGGATTTTATTTTAACAGGAGGAGAATTACCTGCGCTTGTAATGTGTGATGCGATTTTAAGAAATGTTAACGGGGTTTTAGGGAATATGGAAAGTTTGGAAGAAGAAAGCTTTGAAAATAATTTACTCGAAGCACCTGCTTTTTCAAAACCTTTTATTTTTGAGAAAAAAAATCAAAAATTTTATACTCCTTCAGAGTTTTTAAAGGGTAATCACGCTAGAATTGCAAGTTTAAAAACTACTTTGGCGTCTTGCAAAACGAAATTTTTTCGTCCAGATTTATTTTTAGAGCATGAACGCAAAAAATAAGGGATTTTTATGAAAAATAAATATATAGAACAATTTGAAGCAAAACAAATTGAAGGTAAAAATGTTCCAGATTTTCGTGCTGGTGATACTTTAAAGCTTGCAATTCGTATCAAAGAAGGAGATAAAACAAGAATCCAAAATTTTGAGGGTATTTGTATTGCTAGAAGAGGTAATGGCGTAAGCGAAACTTTTATCGTACGTAAAATGGGTGCTAATAATGTTGGCGTTGAGAGAATTTTCCCTATTTATAGTGAGAGTTTGGAAAGTATTATTGTTTTGCGTCGTGGTCGTGTACGCCGTGCAAGATTATTCTACTTAAGAGATAGACGCGGTAAAGCAGCACGTATTAAAGAGCTTAAAAAATAATTTATAATTATTTTTTATTATAAGTCTAACAATTAAATAATTATAATTAATTTATAATTTTTATTATTTGATTTTAATTATTAATAATGCTCTTATATAATATTCCTTGTAAATATTATATAAGGAGAGAAAATGTTTTCTATTAAAAAAACTTTATTAATATTAGCAAGCGTGCCAATGTTTTTGAGTGCTACTGAATATCAATTAAGCACTCATGTCTTGGATATTACTTCTGGACAACCCGCTCCTAAAGTAAAAGTTGAGCTTTATAAGTTGGAAGCAAATCAACAGTGGAAAAAAGTAAGTGAAGAATTTACCGAAGAAAATGGTAGAATAGGGGATTTATTACCATATGAAAAAGCTGAAAATAGGGCTTTTGGAATTTATAAGCTTAAATTTTTTACAAAAGACTATTACACATCACACAAAATAAATACTTTTTATCCTTTTGTAGAGGTAAGTTTTGAGCTTTCTAAAGATCAAAAACATTATCATGTTCCAATAACCCTTTCTCCTTTTGGTTATTCAACTTATAGAGGAAGCTGATCAATAAAACGAAAGAAAAAACCATGTGGACTAAGAATTCTTGGAAAAACTATCCCATAAAACAGCAACCTATCTATCCAGATCAAGAGGAAATGAATAGAGTTTTAGCAAGACTTGAGAAACTTCCTCCTTTGGTTTTTGCTGGAGAAGTGAGAAATCTTCAAAAGTCTTTAGCAAGAGTTTGTAAAAAAGAAGCTTTTTTACTTCAAGGTGGAGATTGTGCTGAAAGCTTTGAAAATTTTGGCGCTGTAAATATCCGTGACATGTTTAAGATTTTACTTCAAATGGCTATAGTGCTTACATTTGCCGGTGGATGTCCTGTTGTAAAAATTGGTCGTATTGCAGGGCAGTTTGCCAAGCCAAGAAGTAGTGATTTTGAAGAGTTAAATGGTATAAGTCTTCCTAGTTATCGTGGTGATATTATTAATGGTTTTGAATTTAGCGAACAAGCGCGCATTCCTGATCCACGTAGAATGCTTGAAGCTTATTATCAAAGTGCAACAACGCTAAATTTGTTGCGCGGATTTGCTAAGGGTGGTTTAGCAGATTTGCATGAAGTGCATCGTTGGAATTTGAGGTTTTTAAAAAAGAGTGAACTCCATAAGCAATATACTGATATCAGTGAAAAAATTTCACAAGCTTTGGCTTTTATGGAAGCTTGTGGGATTAATACAAGTAATACCCCAAGTCTAAGAGAAGTTAGTGTTTATACTTCACATGAAGCTTTGCTTTTGCCTTATGAAGAAGCTTTAACTAGAGTGGATAGTTTAAGTGGAGAAATTTACGATTGTTCAGCTCACATGCTTTGGATAGGTGAAAGAACAAGGGCGCTTGATGAAGCTCATGTACATTTTTTAAGAGGAGTAAAAAATCCTTTAGGGGTTAAAATAGGACCTAGTGCAAGTGCTGATGATATCATAGCTTTAGCAAATGTTTTAAATCCAAATAATGAAGAAGGAAGATTAAATATTATTATCCGCATGGGTGCAGATAAAATTATCAATAATTTGCCAAAAATTTTCTCCAAACTTAAAAGTGAAGGTTTAAATTTAGTATACAGCATAGATCCTATGCATGGAAATACAGTAAAAGCAGGTAATTTTAAAACACGTGAGTTTGATAAAATCATGCAAGAAGTGGGATCTTTTTTTGAGATTGCAATAAGCGAAGGGATTTATCCAGGTGGAGTGCATCTTGAAATGACTGGGAAAGATGTAACAGAATGCACAGGTGGTGCAAGCAATGTTACTGCTCAAAGCTTGGAAGATCGTTATGAGACTCAATGCGATCCAAGACTTAATGCGGATCAAGCATTAGAACTTGCTTTTTTAATCGCAGATTTGGTAAAAAAGGCTAGAAAATGAAACTCTATGGTATTAAAAATTGCAATTCCGTAAAAAAAGCTATGGATGCTTTAACACAAAAAGGCATTGTGTTTGATTTTATGGATATTAAAAAGGTTAATCAAGATATTTTATACACATGGTTAAAACAAAAATCTTTTGAAGATCTTATCAATACTGCTGGATTAACTTCTAAAAAACTTGGTTTAAACAAAGAAAAAGTTAAAAGTTTAAATGAAAAAGAACTTGAGAAAATTGTATTAGAAAATCCAAGCTGTATTAAGCGTCCTATTATCGAGTATGAGCAAAACATATATATTGGCAAGGAATATGAGAAAATATTATGATAGAGTGTTTGATTACACTCTATTTTTTATTAATTGATTAATTTCATTTTGATATGGAAATCTTTCACTTTCGCAATTAATAAGTTGTGTTTTAGAGAAGATAACTTTTCCGTCTACTTCAACGATAAAATCACCTCTGTCGCCAATTTCAAATTCTACTTCAACATCTTTGAAATCGCTTTGTAGTTCTTCTGCAACCCTTGCAGCTTGTGGGCGATAATTTCAAAGATTGCAATAAGCAATTTTTACTTTCATCATTTCATCCTTTGAAAAGTTTATTTTATTTAAGATTAAAATCTTAAATTTTTATTATAGTTTATTTTGGCTGAATTTTTGCCTTTTTTGTAAAATTTAAGTTGAAATTTAGGGTCAATTTCTTTCAAATTCAGCGAGAAAAATTTATAATTTTTATCAAAATTAAAATAAGCCTTAAAAAACTAAAGGAAGAAAATGAGTCAATTTACACACTTGCATTTACATACAGAATATTCTTTGCTTGATGGAGCTAATAAGCTTAAAGAATTAGCTTTGACTTTAAAAGAGCAGGGTGCTACAAGTGTTGCTATGACAGATCATGGAAATATGTTTGGGGCAATTGATTTTTATCAAACAATGAAAGCACAAGGTTTAAAACCTATCATTGGTATGGAAGCGTATTTACATAATCACGATGAATTAGATGATAAAAGTTCTCGTCAGCGTTTTCACCTTTGTTTGTATGCAAAAAATGAGATCGGATATCAAAATTTAATGTATTTAAGTTCTCAAAGTTATATTAAAGGTTTGTATTATTATCCGCGTATCAATAAAAAGCTTTTAGAAAAATATAGCGAAGGTCTTATTTGTTCTTCTGCTTGCTTGCAAGGTGAAGTAAATTGGCACTTAAATACTTATAGTGAAAGAAATGTGCGTTTTGGTGCAAAAGGCTATGAAGCAGCAAAAGAAGCAGCATTATGGTATAAAAAAGTTTTTAAAGATGATTTTTATTTTGAAATCATGCGTCATGGTATAGGTGATCAAAGAATGATAGATGATGATATTATCAGACTTTCTAAAGAATTAAATATAAAAATCATTGCTACAAATGATACGCATTATACTTTTAAAGAAAGAGCGGCTGCCCATGAGGTTTTTATGTGTATAGCTATGGGAAAAAAACTTAATGACCCTGATAGAATGCGTCATAGTGTGCATGAATTTTATGTTAAAAGCCCTGAGCAAATGAGTGAGCTTTTTGCAGATATTCCAGAAGCTATAGAAAATACACAAGAAATCGCGCAAAAATGTAATTTAGAGCTTAATCTTGGCAATCCCACTCCACCGAATTTCAAATTTACAAGAGAATATGCTAAAGATCATAATATTACCTTGCCTGAAGAAACAAAAGAATTTAGCTTTGATAATGATGACATAGTTTTTGAAGAGCTTTGTAAAAAGGGACTTGAAGAGAGATTAAAATTTATCGATGAAAGCAAGCATAAAGAATATAAACAAAGACTTGAAGTAGAAATTAATATCATTAAAAATATGAAATTTTCAGGTTATATGCTTATTGTTCATGATTTTATTAAAGTGGCTAAAGATAAAGGCATTCCAGTAGGTCCTGGAAGAGGATCAGCTGCAGGAAGTTTGGTTTCTTATTGTTTGAGGATTACGGATTTAGATCCTATTCCTTATAGTCTACTTTTTGAGCGTTTTTTAAATCCTGAGCGTGTGAGCATGCCTGATATTGATGTGGATTTTTGTCAAGACAGACGTGCTGAAGTGATTGATTATGTGATTGATAAATATGGAGCAGATAAGGTTGCACAGGTTATTACCTTTGGTAAGCTTTTAGCTAAAGGGGTGATTCGTGATGTGGCTAGAGTTTGTGATATGAGTATTCAAGATGCTGATGAGCTTGCTAAACTTGTGCCTGAAGAGCTTAAAATCACTCTTGATGCTGCTTATGAAAAAGAACCTAAAATCAAAGAATTTATTGATCGTCATCCTAAAGGTCCTGAAGTTTGGGAATATGCAAGAGCTTTAGAAGGATTAAATCGCAATGCCGGTATGCACGCAGCGGGTGTTGTAATTTCTAATGAAAGTTTATGGAAGAAAACTCCGCTTTTTAGACAAAGTAAAAATGATGAAAGACATTTAGTAACGCAGTATTCTAAAGATCATTTAGAAGATGTGGATTTGATAAAATTTGACTTTTTAGGTCTAAAAACTTTAACAGTAATCAATAATGCAATCAAGCTTATTAAAAAGCGTTACAATAAAGACATTATTTGGGAAACCATAGATGTAAATGATAGCAAAGTTTATAAAACCATACAAAGTGGAAATACTTTAGGGATTTTTCAAATCGAATCAGACGGTATGCAAAGCTTAAATGCACGCTTAAAACCAGAGCGTTTTGAAGATATCATTGCGGTTCTTGCGCTTTATCGTCCAGGCCCTATGGAATCAGGAATGCTTGATGATTTTATCGATAGAAAGCATGGTTTAAAAAGTATAGAATATCCTTTTGACAGTTTAGAAAAGGTTTTAGAGCCTACTTATGGGGTTATTGTTTATCAAGAACAGGTTATGCAAATTGTTCAAATTATAGGTGGCTTTTCTTTAGGAGGTGCTGATGTAGTGCGTCGTGCTATGGGTAAAAAAGATCCTGAGAAGATGAAAAAACTTAAAACTGATTTTGCAGATGGAGCAGAAAAACAAGGATATGATAGAGCAAAAGCTGAGGATTTATGGGAGCTTATCGTAAAATTTGCAGGATATGGTTTTAATAAATCTCACTCTGCGGCTTATGCGTTGATTACTTTTCAAACAGCTTATTTAAAAACTTATTATCCTAGTGAATTTATGGCAGCGCTTTTAACAAGCGAAGAAAACAATGTGGATAAAATTGCTGTTTATATTGATGAGATGAAAAAAATGAATATTAAACTTTTACCTCCATCGATTAACAAAGCGATCCGTGAATTTAGTGCTTTAGAGCAAGATGGCAAGGATGCTATTATATACGGACTTGGGGCTATAAAAAGTGTGGGTATTCCTGCAGTTGAAAATTTACTTGAAGCAAGACAAGATGGAGAATTTAAGGATATTAATGATTTCTTAGGTAAGATAGATCCTACCAAAATAAACCGTAGAACATTAGAAAGTCTTATTAAGGCAGGGGCTTTTGATGAGTTTGGTTTTACTAGAAAAGCTTTGTTTGATAATATGGAAAATCTTAGCGAAGCATCGCGTAAAATGGCTGAAGTAAGAAAAAATGCTGCAAGTTCTCTTTTTGGTGAAGAGGAATTAACTTCAGGTGTTCAAGTAAATTTTACTCCCAAAAATGAAGAATTTGAAGTGATGGAAAAATTAGGATATGAAAAAGAAATTTTAGGAATTTATGTTTCAGGCCATCCTTTAGATCGATTTTATGAACAAATTAATGCCATAGATTATGTTAAAAGTTTAGATTTTGAAAGTTTAAAAAACAATGGAGAAATTTTAAGTATAGGTAAAATTGAAGATTTCAAATCCATGATGAGTAAAAATAATAAGCGTTATGGTAGAATTGAAATTTTGGATTATTATTCTTCGTTTGATGCTACTGTATTTGAAAGCAATGTAGAAGAAATAGAAAACATCATCAAAGATGAAAATTTAAAAAATAATGCCTATGGTTTTGTATTGGGATTTAAAGCTGAGGGAGGGGAGAAGCCTAGCTTTTTTTTAAAAGCAATTAAAGATTTACAAAGTCTTGAAGATGGCGAGATTAAAGCTATAAAAAAATTTGGAGTAAAAAAAGATTTCAAAAATAAAGAAGAAAATCATTTTACCGCAGAACCTAAGGAATTTGAAAAAAATATCATAGAGCTAGATTTGACAAGGTTAAATAGAGAATTAATCTATGAAATTCATGAAATTGCTAGAAATGCACATAATCCTAATGAAAAAAACAATAAAAAACTTGTTTTAAAAGTTATTAGCGCGGGATCTTGCTTGCTTTATCATACAGATTTTATTATCTCTGATAGTATAGTAGAGGAAATTTCTAATAAATATGCTTAAGTAAGATTGTTCTTACTTAAGATTTTTAAATAAAATGCTTCCAAGTCTTACTAAGTTGGATCCGCATTTTATAGCAATTTCAAAATCATTACTCATCCCCATAGAGCAAATTTTAGCCCCATGTTTTTGAAGAATTTCATAAATTTTAAATGTAGTTTCAAAGCTTTTGATAATACTTTCTTTATCTTGGCTGTGTGATCCTATGCTCATTACGCCACAAAGATTTAGATTAGAGCATTCTTCTTGTATTTGTAAATATTCTTCTACAGCTTGATTTGGATCTAGACCGCTTTTGCTATTTTCATTTGCACTATTGATTTCTAATAAAGTATTTAATTTATAATCAAGTCTTTTGTCCATAGCTTTAGCTATTTTAATACCATTACAAGAGTGCCATAATATAGGTTTTTGTTTGATTAAGAGATTGATTTTGTTGCTTTGTAGAGTTCCTATAAAATGCCACTTTATGTCTAATTTTTTTTCATCAAGATTTTCTTTTTTTTGTGCTAGAGCTTGGACTTGATTTTCTCCAAATTCTACTATACCTTGATCAAAAAGCTTTTCAATTATACTTGCATCGACATACTTGCTTGCGGCTACAAGACGAACGTTTTTGGTTTTTTCTAAAATTTGCTCTAAAGTCATTTTGATAAAGAAATAAGCCCTATTTAGGGCTTATATTATTGTAATAAATTAGCAATTTTGCTTTGAAGCTGCATGTTGGATTGCGCAGCAACAAAAGCAGCAGCATTTTCTTTTAGATAATTGGCATTAAAATCATTAACATTTTTTGCTATGTCATTATTTAGTAAATTATTTTCAGCTGCTTTTGAGTTGATGCTATTTTGAACACTTGCATTAATATTTGATGTGATGGCATTGATACCTGAGCCTATTTCACTTCTTAAACTTCCAAGTTGATCCATAAAATTTGTAATACTATCTTGATTATCTATGCTTAATCCACCTGTTGCTAATGGATTTAAATTTGTAGTTTCAGTTCCGCTACCTACTACAAAATTCATAGTTTGAAAGACATTTTTTCCATTATAAGTTGCATTATTAAAAGAATCATTGATGGATTCTTGTATGCGTGTTGCTTCTGTTCTTAGCATTCCTTTTTGAGAATCATTAAGTGCAGCATTGTTCATTTTTACTGAAAGTTCATTAAGTCTATCTGCGCTTTGAGAGATATTGGTAAGGCTAGCATCTGCAATTTGTAAAACCCCTATAGCATCATAAGCATTTGCGATACCTTGATCTATAGTGCTTGATTGAGATCTTAAAGAGTCAGCAATAGCTAAATTGGCACTATCAACTCCACTTATTGCGCGAACAGCTGCAATATTTTCTAAAGCTTTATCGCTAGCTTTTTGTGCATTGTTTAAATAGTAATTTTGTTGCATCATAGTTGCATCAGAGATCATCATGGCCTACTCCTTCTCTTTTTGGATTTATTTAATATTCTATCATTTTTTTGCTATTTTAAAGCTTAAGAAATACAAAAAAACTTGCATTATCAAGATGATTTTAATCACCACTTCACTTGCATTATGGATACTGATAAATTCTTGAGTTTTTGTAGCGTTTTCACCTAAGTTTTGGAGTTCAATTATGGTATTAGTAAAATAAAAAACAAATATTAAGCTTAAAATCAAAATAAGCAAACTCAGCATAAATTTTGAAAATTTTATTTGAAATTTTATTTCATCTTTTATAAGAGAATAAATTTCATATAAAAAATTAACCACTGAAACAAAAATCAGTAAATATCCCATTTTAATAAAAATTTGCGTCATCATTAAGCCACTTTGAAAATGGCTCAACACTCCTTCCCCTATAAGATTCTGAGGAAAAAAAATTGTTGGTGCAACAACTATTCCTAGTATGAGTTCAACCCCTATGATGGAGGCAAGTAAAAATAAATTAACAGCTTTCAAAAGTTTCTCCTTTTATTTTTTATCATAACGCATATTTGTAAATTTAGCTATAAAAGCACGATTATAACCTTGTTCATCTTTGAAAAAATCAACAATGAAATTATTTTGATATAAAATTTTTTCCAAAATTTCTTTTTGATCATAGCCAAATTCACAAGCTAAAAATTTAACTTTTTTATCGAGGGAAAAATGTATGATTTCTTCTAGAATTTCATATCCTTTTTCTCCGCCAAATAAAGCTTCTTTGGGTTCTTTTTGTACCCAAATATCTATAGGATATGAATTTTTAATATAAGGTGGATTTGAAAAAATAAAATCATAATTTTCTTTAATTTGCTTAAAATTACAAAGCTTAAAGTCAATCAAATGTTCGACTTTGTGTAATTTGGCATTCTCTAAAGCTAATTCTAAGGCTTTAGGATTGATATCACAGGCTGTGATTTTTAACCCAAGTTCTTTGGCTAAAACAATGCTTAAAATTCCGCTTCCAAATCCTATTTCTAAAATCTTATTAAAAGTATTTTTTTTGCATAAATTTAAAATTTGAAAAAGTAAAATTTCACTATCATAACGAGGGATTAGAACGCCTTTTTTTATCTTAAATTCTAAGCCCCAAAAATCCACTTTTTCAAATATATATTCAAAAGGTTCTCCAGATTTAAAACGTCTTATAAGCTCAAAATAAGGTTTGTGATCTATTTCTATATCTTGGTTTAAAAATAACCAAGCTTTATCTTTTTTTAGATATTCACAGAGTATAAATACTGCTTCATTTTCATAACCTTTTAAGCTAGATTTAGCTTCTATAAGAGCATTTTTTATAGTCAAGAAAGAGCCTTGATTCTATCGCTAATACTTGGATGACTGAGATAAAAAAATGTATATATTTTACTTGTTTTGATAAAAGCTTTATTTTCTCTTGCTAGAGCTATCAACGCATTTTTCATATCTTCTTTGCTTGTAACTTTAGCTCCGTGTTGATCAGCTGCAAATTCATTTTTTCTACTTAAGGCATTAAGTATAGGAGAGATTAAAAAGCTAAAAATATTTGCAAAGATAAATAAAAGAGCAAATACACCGCCATTTACTCCTTCTAGATGACTTTCTAAGTAAACAAATTCAGGTAAATTTGCAAAAACAAAAAAAAGTAAAAACATAGTTATAGCACCGTTAAATAAAGCTTTGATAACATCCTTATGAACAAAATGTCCAAGCTCATGTCCTAAAACAGCTAAAAGTTCTCTTTCATTTAAAGCTTTTAATAATGTATCAAAAAGAACCACTCTTTTGCTTTTAAAAAGTCCACCAAAATAAGCATTTAAACGTTTATCTCTTTTGCTTGCATCAATAACATAAACCCCATTTGCATTAAACCCACATTGTTTCATTAAAGAGCTGATTTTTTTCAGCAAATTTTCATCGTTTAGTTTTTCCATTTTATTAAAAATAGGTGCTATCAAGGTAGGGTAAATAAGATTTATAATCACTATAATACAAAAGGCAAAAATAAAGGCCACAATCCACCAAAAAGTTCCAAAAAAATCATAGCAAAAAAGCAAAGCATAAAGGATTAAAAATCCAAATATTAAAGTTAAAATAAGACTTTTTACAGTGTCTTTGATAAAAAGTTTTACAGTCATATTTGAAAAACCATGGGCTTTATCTTTGATAAAACTTTCATAAATACTTAAAGGTAGATTTAAAATACTTGTGATTATTAAAAAAGATAATAAAAATAAAGTATTTTCAAAACGAGTGTTATTTGAGATAAGTAATTCTTTAAGATATAAAAATCCAAAACCTATCCATGCAATATTGATGATTAAATTATAAAAATTGGAAAATAGTTTAAATTTTTCATTTTCGATGGCAATGTCTGCTGCATTTTGATAGTCTTTTTCGCTTAAAATTTGAGCTTGTTTGTCTTTTTCTCTTTTTAAGAAACGAATTTGAGTATAGGAAATCCAAGATAAAAGTGCTGTGTAAAGACATAAAATTGCAATTAAAGTCATTATTTTTCCTTGATTGGTTTTTTGCGAATTCTAGCTTAAAATAATGAAATAAAGTTAATAGCTTAAAATCTAAAATAATATTCTTTTCAACTAAGTTGATGTATATTTATAAAAAAGGATTAAAGAATGTTTTTTAAGAAAAAGATTTCACAAAAGCAAAAAGAAAAGCCTAAAATTCCAATCAATGATATGATTTTAGATGACAGACTTTGTAAGTTTAAAAATAAAGTGCAAAAGATAAGTAAAGATGAAGCTTCGGCAAGTCTGCTTGCTAGACAATTAAGCAGACTTATCAGAGCTAATAAATTTTAATTTTGACATTTTTTCTTAGGGCGAAAAACCTTAATAACTTCATCATTTGCTTCTATATAAGCGCCTTCTATTAAATCAATACAATAAGGTATAGCCGGAAAAACAGGCTCTAGGCATTCTTTTATAGCCTTAGGATTTCCTGGTAAATTAATGATAAAAGATTTATTGCGAATTCCTGCATTCTGTCTTGAAAGTATAGCTGTTGGGACGTATTTTAAACTTTCTAAGCGCATAAGCTCTCCAAAACCTGGCATCATTTTATCACACACGGCTTCCGTGGCTTCTGGGGTTACATCACGAAGCGCTGGACCTGTACCTCCGCTTGTTACAATCAAATCGCATTTTTTTTCATCTGCTAGATAAAGTAATTTTTTAATGATCAAATCATAATCATCAGGGATTAATTCTTTATGATAAATAATATCATTTTTTATATATGAATTTAACACTCTTTCAATTTCAGCAGTAGCTTTATCTTCGTATATGCCACTACTTGCTCTATCGCTTAGGGTTAAAATTCCTATGTTTATCGTATCCATTGTTCCTCCTTAATAAATTTTTATAACCATCCTTTTTTCTTGAAAACAACCAAAGGTAAAATGATAGAAATTACCATCACGCCAAGCACTATGGGATAAGCATAGTGAAGTTCAAGTTCTGGCATGAATTTAAAATTCATACCATAAACAGTTCCTATTAAAGTAGGAGGCATCATGGCAACAGTTGCAACGGTAAAAATTTTAATGATTTTGTTTTGTTCTATGTTGATTTGGCTGGCTAAAATGGTTTGAATATTGTCTAAGATATTAAGTTGTGAAACACTAAATTCAACCAAAGAATTTAAGTCTTTTAAAACTATAGTGAGATTTTGTTTTATATCTTTATCGATTTTATCGCTTTTTAGCAAAGAAGTCATAGCACGACGTTTATCAAATAAAGAATCTCTTACACGCATATTAAGCTCTTGTAAGCTTGAAATATCCTTTAGCATTTCATCATAACTATATTCATCTTTTTTTTCTAAAACACTTGTTCTTAAGCGTCTTGCTTCTTTATCTATCCATTCTAGTAAATCCGCATCTTTTTCAACGCGCACTTCAAACATTTTATCAATAATATCAAAACCATCTTCAAAATTCTTCGGACTAGCTAAAATTCTTGCTTGAATTTCTTCAAAAGTACTAAATTCGTTATATCTTATAGTAAATAAGATATTTTTAGCTGTAGCAAAAGTAACAATTTCTGTGCGAAGCTTGATTAAATTCCTATCTTCTTCATCGCTTTTAAGATCTCTTACTAAAAAATGAGCATTGATGGTTATTGTCGCATTGTCTTCCCAATATTTTGCGCTAAGTTCTATTTCTTCTCTTTCTTCTTTTGTAGGAAACTCAAGATTAAATTCACTTGATATAAAAGCAATTTCTGCTGCACTTGGATGAAGTAAATCAATCCATAAAATATTTTGTGGTAGTTCTTGACTATCGAGATTAAAGTTGATTCTTTGAACTAAAGCATTTTGAGTTTTGATATAAACATAGAGCATAGTTATTCCTTATTTTTAACTTTAAAATTATACCTTGATTAGTTTAAAAATCAATTTTTTAATTTTTGCAAATCAAAAACCAAATTTTCCACCTAAAGCTCTTAAACTAAGCTTTAGTTTAAAATATTTTTAATCAGTTTTTGCAAATTCCTTTTTGTTTCTTCTTGTTCTTTTATGATAAAACATTTTGCTTTTGGCCAAAAATAACTTTTAGGATTTTCAAATTTTCCCCAACGCCAATCAAATCTAGGATGTAAAAGAACTATAGTAGGAATATCCATAGCTAAGCTTAAATGCGCTATAGCACTATCAATACTAAGCATACAGTCAATATCATATAAATAATTTAGAGTATCATTCCAATTTTTTATAAGCTTACTTCTATCTTCTATTGCCTTAGGTAATTCTTCTTTTAATTGCATTTGAAAAGAAATGATTTCATAATCTAAGTCTTTTAATATATCAAATAAAAATTCAAATTTTACATTTCTTAATAAATCAGAATTTTCAGCATTAGGAGTAGCATAAAAAATACCAAGTTTTTTTCTTTTATTATGCGGTTTTTTCTGTGGCAATATAGGTGTTTTTAATCGTGAAATCTCGTCAAGCTTAATATCAATAAAAAAAGGCAAAGAACAAATAGGAATAGCATAATCAAAATTTGTAGGTAGATTTTTTAAAACCTTTACATTTTTAAAAATATCATCATTTTGATTTAAAAATTTGATTTGATTTTTAAACATTTCATACATGGCACTTTGAGGAGCAAATAAAACCTTTGAAGCGATTTTGCAAAGTTTTTCTAAGCATCTTGCATACATTATAGTATCGCCAAAGCCTTGCTCGCAAAATACTAAAACTTCTTTATTTTTAAAAGCATCAACGCCAAATTTATTAAAAGCTTTTAGGCTTTCATTATAATGATAAGTAGAAAAAGTTTCATTATGAGCATAAAATAATCTGCTTTCATAATATTTCTTGCCCTCTTCAAAATTATCATCCACTCCCATACGCATCAAAAGATAAGCCAAATCAAATTGATAGGTTGCATGAGAATCCAAGCTAAGACATTTTTTATAAGCATAATAAGCTTCTTGATAGTTTGAATTAAATTCTAAGACCTTAGCATAGTTTTGCCAAAACTGTGCATGGTGTTGATTGGCTTCTTGTAGCGATTGAAAAAGTTCTAAAGAATCAGATATTCTAAAAAGCTTAAAAAGCAAGTATGCTTTTTGGGGTAAAATTTGATGAGTTAAAAAATCTTCTATTTTAGAAATAGTAAGATTTTCTTTGGTTTTACTGTGAAGCCTATCTTCGAGTTTAATTAAATTAAGATTGGTTTGTTCAGCAATGATTCCTTTTTGTAGTTTATCAATCAAATCTTGCATAAAATGACACAAGTGTTCATGTGCATTTAATGCCTTGGTAAAATCATGTTTAAAATAAATTTCTGCATAATTTTTCCATAGATTAAGATTATACATATCTTTAGAAAGCAATTCTTTGAAAATTTGTTCAGATTCTTCTAATTTATTACTCAGCTTATAAATAAAAGCCAATTCTAACTTAAGTTCATCTTCTAAATCATCTTTGCGAGTTAAAAGTGTTTGTAATAAATTCAAGGCTTCATCAAGTCTTAAATTTTCAATATAGCTTTTAGCAAGCATAAGACCATTAAAACTTGTAGGATTTAAAGAAAAAAGCTCTTGAGCATAATATAAAGCTTTTTGAAAAAGAGAAAGTTTATAAGAAGAAAGCGTAGCAAATTCTAAAGCAAATTTTGGACTTTCTTTTAAAAATTGCTCACTCAAGTTTAAACATTTTTCATAATTAGCATTAAAATAATAATAATGAATTTTATCAAACATATTTTTCCTTGATAGTTACATTAAAATCTAATATTATCTTATAAGTTGCATAAAAAGATAATTATATTTTTATAAAATTAAATAATAAAACAAAAATAAAAAAATAAATACAATAAAAACATCCATCCCAATAATTTTAAAATTATCAGGATGAAATTTTAACAAGTAGGAGAGTA
>NZ_MKAH01000039.1:0-1307 GCF_001764255.1 Campylobacter sp. BCW_4341
TGATAAGAGTCAAAGTTTTGAAATGATGGAGTATTTTGAGAGTTTAGGACTTAAAGCTGATGATGAGTGTTTAGGAAATAATGCTCTTACTGATTATATTGGAGTGGGTGGAAAAAATAAAAAAATGATTGATTATTTTTTTAAAAAAGGATGTAAATTTGAAGTTTATGATGAAAAAGGTGCTACCCCTTTGCATTCTTGGATATTGCTTGGTGATCCTGAGTCTGTAAATTCTTTAGAAGTGGCTTTACAATTTGGTGCTGATGTAAATATGAGAAGGATTGAAACAGAACATGAACACAGTTATATCGATGCAGGGGAAACCCTTTTACATATAGCTGCAAGATCTAAGAAAAAACCTGTTGGAACTTGTTTGGAAATTTTGATCAAATATGGAGCTGATGTCAATGCTGCTAATTGCACTATCAATGAAATTGAAAATGATAAAATTAATTATTTTAAACCTGATACTCCATTAGATAGGGCTATTTCTTTTGGGATAAATAAAAATAAAACAATCTTAAAAAAAGCAGGTGCTAAGACTTGGGAACAATTGGTTAAAGAATACAATATTGATACGAGTTTAGAGGAACCAGAACAAATTAAAATGTATGAAGAAAGAAGAAAGATAAAAAAATAATAAAAAGGAGATATTATGGAATTTGATGTTGAAATTTTAGACAATCTTGAGAATTTTAAAGAATTCTTAAAAACAAAACCTAGCAAAGAAGTTTTACAGGCTGTTAATTCTCATTTAGAGGGTTTTTTAAGTGATGCGTATGATCATATCGATCCAGAAGAATACGAAGTCGCTTTTGAAGAAGAAACAGGAATATCTTATCGTGATGCTACTGAGGAAGAATTTGATGAGTGGTTTATTGCAAATGTACTTTGCTTTGAGGATTTAAGTGAGATTTGCAAAATTCTTCGATCACTTTTAGAGGCTAAAGATTTGGATAAAGCTTTGGAAAATTTTAACAAATAAAAAAAGATTTTTAAAAAATTATTTTAAGGAAAAACAAATGAAAACTTTAGAAGAAATGCAAGCTATGGATGAAGAAGCTATAAGGGAGTTAGGTTGGGAATTTTTTAGACTTGTTAAAAATAATAAACTTAAAGAAGTGAAAGAGTTTTTAAAAGATTATCCCGTGCCTGAAGTATTTTTAGAGAAACGTCGTAAGGTATATTGGTGTGATCATCCTATACCTTTTTTTAATCCTAGTTCTACTTTAGCTTGGGCAGGGATTGCTTATGATAAGAGTCAAAGTTTTGAAATGATGGAGTATTTTGAGAGTTTAGGACTTAAA
>NZ_MKAH01000040.1:0-1880 GCF_001764255.1 Campylobacter sp. BCW_4341
CTCTAAACTCGTATCAATATTGTATTCTTTAACCAATTGTTCCCAAGTCTTAGCACCTGCTTTTTTTAAGATTGTTTTATTTTTATTTATCCCAAAAGAAATAGCCCTATCTAATGGAGTATCAGGTTTAAAATAATTAATTTTATCATTTTCAATTTCATTGATAGTGCAATTAGCAGCATTGACATCAGCTCCATATTTGATCAAAATTTCCAAACAAGTTCCAACAGGTTTTTTCTTAGATCTTGCAGCTATATGTAAAAGGGTTTCCCCTGCATCGATATAACTGTGTTCATGTTCTGTTTCAATCCTTCTCATATTTACATCAGCACCAAATTGTAAAGCCACTTCTAAAGAATTTACAGACTCAGGATCACCAAGCAATATCCAAGAATGCAAAGGGGTAGCACCTTTTTCATCATAAACTTCAAATTTACATCCTTTTTTAAAAAAATAATCAATCATTTTTTTATTTTTTCCACCCACTCCAATATAATCAGTAAGAGCATTATTTCCTAAACACTCATCATCAGCTTTAAGTCCTAAACTCTCAAAATACTCCATCATTTCAAAACTTTGACTCTTATCATAAGCGATCCCTGCCCAAGCTAAAGTAGAACTAGGACTAAAAAAAGGTATAGGATGATTACACCAATATACCTTACAACATTTCTCTAAAAATACTTCAGGCACGGGATAATCTTTTAAAAACTCTTTCACTTCTTTAAGTTTATTATCTTTAATAAGATCAAAAAACTCCCAACCTATCTCCGTTACCGTTTCTTCATCCATAGCTTGCATTTCTTCTAAAGTTTTCATTTGTTTTTCCTTGTGTTGTTATAATTTAAAAAATTAGTTTTAATCCACTCTTAGATCACCGCCTTTTACCCTTAAACCTTTGCTATCTATAATCACTTGTGTTGTTCCTACTTGGAGTATAATTTTATCTTTTGTTTGTGTAATAGTTGTATTTCCTACCCTAGAAACGATTTGTTTTTGTGCTGTTAAAACACTTTCTTGATTTGCCATAGTATTTACATTATCAGCTGTAAAAGAGCAATTTTTCTTGGCTTTAAAACTAATAGAATCATCAGCTTCAGCTTTGAAATACTCATTTGTTTCTATGCTTAGATCTTGTTTGGAATAAAATTTTATACTTTGATTGGTTTGAAGCACATAAGAACCTTTTATGGTTTCATTTTTGTTATGTCCTATTCTTTGGATAAAATCATTTTTGATATCTTGCTCTAGATTGTTATTGATTATTACTCTTTTGTCGTTTCCTATCTTTTCTTCGTGGTTTTGTCCGATATTGACTTCATTGCTGATTCCTACATTTAAAGTATTACTTAAGCCCACATTAGTATCTTTAGAGAGTAAGGTATTTTCTAAATATTCAGCCCCTACATTGACATTTTTAAATCCTGCGATATTTTGCATATGACCTAAAGTGATAAATTCAGTATATAAGGCTCCTACTTCTGAAGTTTTATTATTTTTTATGGTTTGCTCATAATTATTACCTATTTCTTCTTTATAATCTTTTTGTGCTAGGATATAAATTTCTTCTTTGTCTTTGTCGTTTTTTAGGGTAATTTCATTCCTTGCTCTTGCATCGGTGTTATCCACTCCTATTGTAGAATTTGCTAAAGTAAGATAATGATTGTTTATAGAGCTTAATTCATAATCTGTATTTTCTTGAAGTTTTAAGGTATCTAAGCCTTGATTGATCATAATAGGAACTTCGCTTAAATAACTTAAAGTGCTAGTGGCAATCTCTCTTTGATATCTTGGATAATTATATTGAGGCATAGTTGTAGTCCCATTATACAAACTTCCACTTACATAAGGTTTATCTATATCATCATCTAAAAAAGAAA
>NZ_MKAH01000041.1:0-1245 GCF_001764255.1 Campylobacter sp. BCW_4341
CAAGCTAGTCCTCTTGCTAAGATTAAGTATGATAGGATAAGATGGCAAGGGATAGGAGATAAACCAAAATCGGCACAAAAAAGCAAAGAAAAAGCAAAAATGCTCTTATATTTACAAAATAATAAAGTAAATGATAAAGAAGTTCATCTTTACAAACATAATGGAATATGGCCAAAAAATACTCCAAAACCTAGAAGTTCTGATTATATTCTTGAAGATGGTAAATTTAAATATCCTGATAATGATGGCTATAAAATTCCACCCAAACCAAGAGAAGTCACTCTAAAAAAAGGGATGAAACTGGACAGATATGGAGATAATTCAGGTAGCTTTGTTTGCCCTTTTAAGGAGAAAAAAGGAGCAATACCTTATGAAAAAAGATCATTGCCTTATGAAGATAATGAAGCCATGCAAAAAACCTATAAAAGATATGAAGTATTAGAAGATATTAATATGGAGAGTATGTTAAGAAAAAAAGATATATGTCAAAATGAAAGCTTAAAAAATAAAATTGAACAATCAATGAAAAAAAACGAATTCCATTCTCCGAAGATAGGAAGAATATCTCCATGCTTTGAACAAGAAGGTGGAGGAACACAGATTAAGCTTCCTATTTCCATAGAAGACTTAATACAATTGGGCTTTATCAAACAAATATAATAATAAAGGATAGAAAATGACAAGAGAACAAGCAGAACTAATTATAAAAGAAGAAAAGTTGATTGATACAGATTGGTATCCTTCTTATAAACATGCAGGAGAATACCATCTTACTATGTGGTTTGATTCTGATAATAATAAATATGAAACTTTCTATGTTGAAGACCAAGGAAGTATTAGACTTAGTTATTCTTTTGATAATGAAAAAGAAGCAATTGATAAAATGCTACAAGAAAATTATCGGCATAAATGCTACAATAGGAAAGATATTAAAGAAAATATCACAAAAGAAGCAACATTAAGAATTATTAAAGAAGAAAAGTTAGAAGTGATTTGGTATGATGAAGCACTTAAACCTTTATGCGCAGGTATTAAACATGATAAACAAAGAGATAAATATATTTCTTTTATCACTAATGCTAAAGCAGAGCTTATAGAATGGAAAAGTATTGAGTTTGATGGGGAAGTTGTTGTATTTTTAGAAAAATACAATTACACTTCTACCTATAATGATGAATTTATAGCCCTTTATGCTCTTATCAATCGTGCTAGAATGATTAAGCAAAATAGAATTAGCTTTGTGTA
>NZ_MKAH01000042.1:0-371 GCF_001764255.1 Campylobacter sp. BCW_4341
CAAGATGGCGCAGCGGACGGGGCTCGAACCCGCGACCTCCGCCGTGACAGGGCGGCATTCTAACCAGCTGAACTACCGCTGCATCCAAAGTAAAGAAGTAGAGATTATAAAACCTATTTATGATTTTATAAAATGGTGGTCACTATAAGACTCGAACTTATGACATCCACCTTGTAAGGGTGGCGCTCTACCAACTGAGCTAAGCGACCTATGATTGGCGACCCCTAGAGGATTTGAACCTCTGTTTCCACACAGAGAGAGTGTTGTCCTGGGCCACTAGACGAAAGGGTCATAACCCTAACAATAAAAATGGTGTCCCGTGTTGGATTCGAACCAACGGCCCCCTCCTTAAAAGGGAGATGCTCTACCGG
>NZ_MKAH01000043.1:0-4915 GCF_001764255.1 Campylobacter sp. BCW_4341
AAACCACAAAATTACATCTTAATTTTAATAAAATAGAGAATCTAAGGAGATAACCCATGACATATATATTACTTCTTATTATAATTTCTACTATTCTTTCTTATCTTATATTAAAATTTATTTATAAAATCATCTTTAAATCTACAAAAAGCGTTTCAAAGTTTTTAGTCTTTCTTGGAAGTATAGGCTTAATTATCTTTTATTATACTCCTTATTCTTATTATTTAGAGCCTAGTTATTGGCAATTTAGGAATATGTGTAAGTTAAATGAACTTCCTAAAGTATAATAAGATTCTAGGGTATTTTGATAAAAAGTTAGGCGGCATAGATGATTTTCGACATGTAAAAAAAATATAGTAGGATAGAAATGTGGCTTTATATATTACGATGATACTTCAAAACTCCTTCAAATTTTCAAGAAAAGATAGAGATGGATAATATTGTACTAAAAACAAAAAATATGCAAATGTCTTTACACAAGATTGTTGATATGCATATAAGTCCATATTGGAATACTAGAAGGTATGTGTTAGAAGGCAATGAGGGTAATATGAATTTTGAGTTTATAGAGGATGGGCTCGCTTGTGGTAATCTTTATCAATAATAATATAAGGAATAAATCAACAATTTAAAAGATTATACAGAATTTGTGTAAGCTAGTTATTTTAATTTTGTTTATACTGAAGGACAAAAAGCTTTAGGATTTAAAATATCTAAAACTAGATTTTTTAAAGATAAGAGTGAATTAGAAAAATTGGACTATTTTAAAGCATTACATGATGAATATAATGGATATTTGGTTATAGATGATTCTTTATTTTTTATGTGAAACTAAATGGAGATTTTAGAGAATTACAAGCTAGAAATTTTTCTCAAAGATATGAGATTAAATTTCATCAGCCCAACACTACAAATTGTCTTATGAAAAAACAGAGAAAATTAAGAGGAGTTAATAAATGCTAGAATTCTTTGTTAATCTTTTAATATTTATTCTTATATTTTTCTTTTTTGTTTTTATATTTTCTATTATTTTATATTTTATCTTTAAAATTTTTTATAAATTAAAAAATAAAACAAAAACTATAAATTTTAAAACAATATTTAAAAAACTTACTTTATTTCTTTTGCCTGTATATCTTTTATTATTCTTAACAGGAGGCTGTTCTTATAAATATATGGATCCGCAGTATTATGAGTTTAAGAGCTTGTGTTATTTTAATTTGGGAAAAGTGTTGATTGAGGATGAATCTATAAAGAATAAAACAAATATAATAGTGACACCTAAAAGTAAGCAAATAAAAGATAGAATAGTGGAAACTAGATTTGAAAGAAAAAATGAAAACCAAGTAGTGTATTATCGTGTTAATACATATTTTTATGATAATTATGGTATATTCTTGAAAGGCGATGAGGGTGCTGGATTATATTTTAGATATATGGAAGTATTAAGTTGTAAGAATATTGACAAAAAATTTAAGAAAGATGACTGGCAAGTTGAAACTTTGGAATAACAAATGAGCAAAAACATTAAAACACAAGAAGCTAAATTAGACTTAATCACTAAATTTTTAGACTATGCTGATATAGCAGATGCTAGTTATGCTATGTTGCAATATGTTTGGGAAAATATAGAGCAAGATGAAAAGAATAATATTTATAAAGCAGATAAACTTACTTTTGGTGATAAATTAAAGCAAGATATTGTTATGAAAAATAGTAAAGGGGAAGATATTGTAAAACCTAAAAATACAAACACAGCTTATGCTTGTGCTATACAAGCTCGTTTTGAACAAAATAAAATAGTTAAAATAGAACCTAAATATTGTATTTCTCTTATAAATACTTGTTTTGATAATAAAGAAATAACATTGGATAATGATATTAGTAGGGTGGGGTTAAATGATACACTTAGTAAAAGAATCATTGATTTTATAAATAGATTTAAACTTTTAAAACATTAGTCTAACACTTTAAGTGGCTTTAGTGCTATTTTGTTTGAAGATACTAAAGATAATAATCAAAGTAATATAGGATAAAAATATATGAAAAACAAGCTCTATCATTATTTTAACAATAAAGAAAATTCAAATGATTTAAAAAAACAATTCTTTAAAAATATAAAACAAGCTTTATTTTATCTTTTTCTTGTCATCTTAACTTTTTATAATATTACTTATTTAACTCTTTTAACCTTTTTCCCTTTTCCTTTCTTTGGATGGATTAGCTTGTTTATACTTTCTACTATATGGGCATATTTATTTTTAAAGCTTGTCTTTTATCTTGTCTTTAAAATTTTTAATATTGATAAAAAAATTAAAAAGTTTTATTTATTTTTACCTTATCCATTATTCATGCTTCTTTGGTTTGGATACTCTTTTGTACCTCTTGAATGGCAAAGTAGTTTTAAAGAATTTGAGAGTTTGTGTGAGAAGGCTGATTCTAAGGCGGTTATTTATGATGCAAAAAATATTATAAGTCTTTGGGATAATTATAAAAAAATAAACAAGGATATTTTATTCAACATAACAGAGCAATATGTAGATTTTAGAATAAAAAAAATTATTATTTTATGGTACTATAAGGACGGCAAAAATACAATACAAGAATATAAAATAGATAATACATACTCTTGGCTTGACATAGGTATGTTTGCTAAATACAAAAGAAAAATGATATGCTATGATATTCAAAAATATAAAGAATTACAAGAAAAAAGAGGCTACTAATGTATGAAAAACAAGCCAAATATATGAAACTTTATAAATATGCTAGAATGTGCTGGGCTAGTTATTCTACAGGTTTAAATGAGGGTATGTTTGGAAAAGAAGATAAAAAATGGGGGTTGAAAAATCAAACACAATATTATACAAAACAGGATATAGAAATGTTAAAAGAAAATAACATTAATTCTCCCACATACTTCCAAGCCATAACCCAAAGTTCTATGCTTGTGTTAGATACTTATAATATTAGTTTTGACGAAGATAATGCTAATGAATTTATAAATCGCTATGAAGTATTAGCCTTTATTCAAGATGATGATACAAGCTTTTCTGCTACGCTTTTTAAAGATACTAAAGATAATGAATTAATTCTTGCATTTAGAGGTATAGATATTTTTCAATTTAGTTTTTCTTTTTGGGATAGTATAAAAGCCGGTGCACAAATTTTCAGATCTCAAGTTCCTCTGGAATATTATTTGCAATTATTAAAATTTTACGATGATAAAGTCAGGCATTTTTTAGGTAATGATAAACTTATTGTTACTGGACATTGTTTTGGTGGATATTTGGCACAGCTTTTTGTTTTGTCTTTTCCACAAAGTGTTAAAGCTTTATACACCTATAATGCCATGGGAGTATATGAAAATGAATATACAAAATATACAAATTATATAGGAAATAAATTTGATGATGGAATTGAAATTTTGGGATACAATTTTAATATCTTTGATGCTAATCTAAAAAATATTAAGCTGATTCCAATAACACAAGAGCTTAAAAATAATATTATTTTAAAAGATAATTCTATAGCTTTTAAGGAAGATACTCCTTATGAGGTTAAAGAATTGTTTCCCAACAATATAAAGAGTCAAAAAAATACAACTCAGCTTTATTTACAAATACAAAACGCTCCTTTGGATTTTAGTGTGATATTCAAAGAATTAGATTATAATAGCGTTTATACACTAACTCCAATCCAAGCGCGAGGATTTAAAAACTTAATAGAAAATTTATTAAAAGGGAATGAAGAATTTTCAAAGCTGCTAAATGCAGAAATTTACAAAATATACACCATTGATTTAGATGACTCTGAAGAAATATTTCAAAAGTTTGGAACGCATATAAAGCCTAATGAAATTATAGCTTTGAAATTAGATTATTTTAAGTTGCAACTTAATTTTAAATTTGATGGTTCAAAAAAATCTGCAGAAAGTGTTTTTGGTTTTGCTAAAAAAGCCACTATTTTAAAATGGATTCTTGTTTTAATTTCTATAGAAGATATATGTGAAGAATTGTTAAAACAATCTAGAATTAAAGATGATGAGCCGTCATTACATTTTTTTTATGGATGGGAAGAATTTTTTAGAGATTTTCAGGGATATTAATGTTAAATACTTTTCTTTATGAACTAAACTATCATCATACGAAAAAAACAAAAAGTCTTGTTAGTGCTATTTTTAATCTAATGCAAAAAGATAAGAATTTTTATATAAAACATTTAGATTTAAAAGATATAGATGAGATTAATATCGAATCTGATATTTCACTTTTAAGAGCTCTTTATGTTTGCAAAGAATATGTATTTTATAAAGAAAATAATGAAACTTTTTTAAATAGCAGTGTTATAGGCTATAATTCTACTTTCACAAAAATCTTCATCCTAGATAAAGAAAAGCTCAATGATACCTATCTTGATGCTAGAAAAAGGCTTTATAAATCTATCAATACTTTAAAAGAAAAAAGAAATGAAAAAATAAAAGATATCCAAGACTATTTAAATAAAGAAATTTCCTTACAAGATAATCTAAATAATCAAAGCTTTAATACTAAGGAAAATGATGTTAATTTAATTTTAAACGAAGTATTTAACATAGAGCAATTTTATGATAAAAATACCAATACCATAGTATTAAAGACAAATAATATAAAAATCATATTCTTAGATAAAGTAAATTTACAAGATTTGCAAGATAATTCTAACAATACTTCTTTCATCTCTATGTCAAATTTGATCCATATTTATGATAATCATTGTGATATTTTTGCAAAAGATAGAAGTGTTTTGGATATAAAGGACATAGAAGAAAAATATCAAATAGATTTTAAAAGTTTAGATATAAAAATCTTTTTAAACTCCACTCTCCTTACAGGCTCAAATGAACTTCCTAACAATCCTTTTTACTTTGGAGAAT
>NZ_MKAH01000044.1:0-1757 GCF_001764255.1 Campylobacter sp. BCW_4341
TTTAAATTCTAAAAAGATAGTTTTATCTTTAGCTACTATTTCTTTCTTAGCGAGTTGTGCTAATGCTACATTAAATTCTGAAATAAAAACTTATGATGAAGCAAATAAAAATACTAAAGCTAGATCAGCCAGTATGTATAGTCCTCAAGCTAGAATCAATACAACTGTAAGTAGTTCAGAAACTAGCACAATCAACATTTCCGATTCAGGTCCACATACCATAATAATTCGATCAGGTGGAACTTTAGGTAGTATAGGTAATACGGGTAATATTATTTATGCTTCTACTAACAATGGCAATACTCTTACTCTTGCAAATCTTACCAATAATGGAACCATCAATGGTAAAGTAGCCATACAAAATAGCCAAGATAACCTCACAGGAACCATCACTGTCAATACCTTTGAAAATATAGGTCAAGTTAATGGTCAAATTTATATGGGAGTTTGGGGAAATAAAAACTCAGGAATTCTCACTGTGGATCAGTTTGATAACAGTGGAACTATAGCTTCAAGCGATAAAGGAGTTTTTTTCGAAGGCGGTGCTAATAATAAATCCACGATTAATAATTTTAACAATACTGGAGTTATAAGTTCAACAAATAAAGAAGCTGTCCAGTTTACTCATACTAATGTACAAACTCTTAAAAATAGCGGCACTATTCAAAGTAGTAGTCAAGATCCAAATAACTGGAATACACAAGCAATATATGTTGGCGATTCTACAATCCAAACATTTATCAATAGCGGAACCTTAAAAGGCGATGGAAGAAAAGATCCAGGAGGACCTAATGGGGCTATGTTTGCTAGCTCTGGGGTAAATCTTTCTGGTTCTACTATAACAAATTTTGATAACTCAGGTATTCTTTCAGGAAGAGTAGGTATAAATATATCAAGTACCACTATAGATAATTTTAAAAACACTGGTACTATAGAAGGAACATCTGGAGCCAAACAATTATCAGGAGCAGTATTCATTCAAAGTTGGAGAACTTCAAGCTCCACTATTAAAAATTTTGAAAACACAGGTCTAATCAAAAATCAAAACGGCAATGCTATCTTCATAGGTGATGGCAACAAGATAGAAACCCTTACAAATAAAGGAACTATAGAAGCAGGCAACAATGGTATAACTTTTTATGCATTTGATACAAATAAAAAGCCCGTTAATATTGGTAAAATCACTATAGAAAAAGGTGGTGTTATTAAAGCAGGCAATGATGCAATCCATATAGATGGAAGTAAAAATGGTATTGAGGGTGAAGGCATTGAAGTTAAAGCAGGGGGTAGATTAGAAGGTGGTAATGCAGGTATTTATATAGGTGGCGGTAAGCAAGTAAATACTAGCATCAATGTATCTGGAACTATCCAAGGTGGTAATGGGGGTATTATAAATACTGGAACCATTGGAAAAGAAGGACAAGAAAAACAAGAATACGGAATCACTATTGAAAATGAAGGTCTTATTGCTTCTGCAAAAGGAAGTGGTATTTTAAATACTGACAATGGAATTATTTATGGTAATATCTTCAATAGAAGTAATAATAATTTAAGTTTAAAAAATGATTCTGATGCGACTATTACAAGTGGTATTAAAAATGAAGGTGGTGGAACCATCTTTGTTAATAACCAAGGAACCATAGATAAAGATAATAGTGGCAATCATTTAACTAATAGCGGATCTGGTAGCATAGTCATAGAAGATTGGGTTGTTTCTACAGATAAAGATACAGGTAAATTAGACACTGTGGTTGTAG
>NZ_MKAH01000045.1:0-163162 GCF_001764255.1 Campylobacter sp. BCW_4341
TTATAACTCCAGTATTGTTAAAATTATTAATCGTGGATTTATTATTAGCACCGCCTTCGAAAAAAACTCCTTTATCGCTTGAAGCTATAGTTCCACTGTTATCAAACTGATCCACAGTGAGAATTCCTGAGTTTTTATTTCCCCAAACTCCCATATAAATTTGACCATTAACTTGACCTATATTTTCAAAGGTATTGACAGTGATGGTTCCTGTGAGGTTATCTTGGCTATTTTGTATGGCTACTTTACCATTGATGGTTCCATTATTGGTAAGATTTGCAAGAGTAAGAGTATTGCCATTGTTAGTAGAAGCATAAATAATATTACCCGTATTACCTATACTACCTAAAGTTCCACCTGATCGAATTATTATGGTATGTGGACCTGAATCGGAAATGTTGATTGTGCTAGTTTCTGAACTACTTACAGTTGTATTGATTCTAGCTTGAGGACTATACATACTGGCTGATCTAGCTTTAGTATTTTTATTTGCTTCATCATAAGTTTTTATTTCAGAATTTAATGTAGCATTAGCACAACTCGCTAAGAAAGAAATAGTAGCTAAAGATAAAACTATCTTTTTAGAATTTAAATGGGATTTTCCAATCCCCCCCCCCGTAGACACCTTACTTGAAATAATATTTTTACTCAAATATTTTTCTCCTTCCTTATTTAAAATGATTTATTTTGAAATTAATTTCATATTTTTTATTTTTTAATAATAATATAAAATATAAAAATAAAATAGTGGAATAATAAAATATTTAAACTTAAAGTATAATTAAATACTGATTATTATATAATTATAAAATTTCAATTTAAATTTTATTTTATATAAAAAAATTAATTTAATGAGAGTAAATTTGTATGAAATGTTGTAAATATTTTTGTGGTATTTTTAATTAATTTATATCAATTAAAGCTAGCCTGTAAATTCAGTAGCTTCATAGCCTATAGGTTTATCTACAAAACAAGATTTTTCTTTTAAAAATATAACCTCTATAGTTCCGACCGGTCCATTTCTATTTTTTCCAACAATAATTTCAGCATTTTCTTGCATAGGATTTGGTATAAAAAGCCTTTGATAAGCTTTGCCTTCAGCTTTAGCTTTATTCTCTCTTTCTTTTTCTTCTTGCTCCCTATAAACCTCATCGCGATATACAAATAAAATAGCATCCGCATCTTGCTCTATAGCTCCACTTTCTCGCAAATCACTCATCAAAGGACGCTTATTTGCTCTTTGCTCTAAACCACGATTAAGTTGTGAAAGTGCGATAATCGGCATATCAAGCTCCCTAGCCAAAAGCTTAAGTCCTCTTGAAATTTCACTCACTTGCAAATGCCTATCATTAAAATTTGAATTACTCATCATAAGCCCTATATAGTCAATCACACAAAGTCCTACACTTTCATCTTGAGATTTTAAACGCCTTAAAATAGCCCTTACATCAGCAATAGTTGCATAACCACTATCGTAAATATATAATTTCTTTTGACTATAATCATTACAAGCATCTCCTAAACGCTCCCATTCATCATCATTTAAATCCGCAGTTAAAATTCTTTGTAAAGGGATAGAAGTTTTTGAAGAAAGCATTCTTTGCATGATTTGAGTTGCGGGCATTTCAAGAGAAAACAAAGCCACACCTTTATTTTGTCTTAAAACTTTATCAATGAAATTTAAACAAAGGGTTGTTTTTCCCATACCTGGGCGCGCAGCGATTATTATAAGCTCACCTCCTTTAAAACCTTTTGTCATTTTATTTAAACCCTCAAAACCTGTATCAAGGCCTATGATATTTTTATTTTCTAAAGTTTTTTGCTTTTTAAATTCTTCAAAAAGTTCTGATATTACTATATTAACATCTTTAATATCTCTAAAATTTACACGATTTGTAATGCTAAAAATTTCTTTACCAATTTCATCTGCGATTTCACTTACGGCACGATTTTCATTAATACGAGCTGGTAAAAGATGTGCAAAACTCAAAAGTTGTCTTTTGATGGACTTTTCGCGAAGTTCATTTACATAAGCAGGCAAATCTATCATAGAAGGAGTGGCAAGAATTTCTGCTAAAATCTCTTCATCTATTTTTTTATGTTTTTTTAAAAAACTTATAGAAATAGGCTCTTTGTTGTTGCTACAAGCTATAATTGCTTTAAAAATATCTTCATGAGCTTTAAGACTAAAATCTTTCGGACTAATATCACCTGCTATACTAGCGTAAGCTTCTTCACTCATGATGCAACTGCTTAAAATAGCTCGCTCTAAATCCAAGTCATAATACTCTTGTTGCACTAAATTTCCTTATAAATATAAATAGTTTTAAAAATTTTATCCAAAAAAACTTAAAATTATAAACTTTAATTTTTTATAAATATTTAAAGTAATATTAGTTACAATTATAATCACAACATTTATTTTATTAGGAGAACACTTGAAAAAACATTTATTTTCATGTATTTTAGCTTCCATCTTAGCCCAGTCAGCTATGGCTGTAGATTTTCAAGAAGGTTTTAGTGGAAATTTAAGTATAGGTGTAGGTGCAAGAGATATTAAAAGCAATATTTCAACTTTAGCGGATAGCGATTACTTGGGTGGTTATGATGCTGATAATTCGGACTCTTCTTTTATTCCTTTTATCGGCGTAGAACTTTACTATGGCAACCTTATAGACAATGATAGAGTTTTTATTAAAAACTACAATGGAAGAGATATCAGCGGTATAGCTTTAGGTTACGAAAAAGCTTATTTAGAGCGTTTTAGCACTTCTTTTTCTGTAATCTCTTCTTTAAGGGAAAAAGCTTATGCAAATCCTTATCAAATAGGTAATAGAGAAGAAACTGATGTTGATAGATATGGTTTTAAAATCTCTCAACTTTACGAAAGTGATTTAGGAAAATTTACAGCTTCATATTTATTTAGCAAAAACAAATATGATAAAGACGCAGTTGAGTACAACTCTTTAAAAAGAGAGGGGTATTATCACGAGTTTGAATTAAATTACAATTATAGTTTGTTAAATTTAGGACTAAGCTATGATTATAATGATGCAGATGGAAAAGCTCAAAGTTACTCAAGATATGGTTTAAGCATGGGAGCAAATTTAGCTTTTGCCAATGACTATATCTTCACCCCAAATTTAAGTCTTAGCAAATATGAAGCAGTAGGAACAGATCCTATCTTCCACAAAAAACAAGACGGTAATATAGTTAAGCTTAATCTAAAAGTTGTTAAAAATCAATTTTTGGGCTATAACGGACTTTATGGTTTTGCAAATTATGGTATAGAAAAAAGAAATAGCGATATAGGATTTTATGATGAAACCTATCAAGTTGTTTTAACTGGAATAGGATATAAATTCTAAAAAATTATAAAAAAAGCTCCTTTGATAAAATTTAAAAAAGATCTATCCACTATAAAGATAGATCTTTAAAAATCCTTTTAAGAAAAATCCAAGCTAAAATCAAAACACAAAATTCAGCAAAAAATGGACTTAACCATACTCCATTTAAACCTATAAAATAAGATAAAAGCAAAAGAAAAAATAAAGGCATGAATAAATTTTGCATTAAGCTTAAAACCAAAGAAAAACTTGCTTTATTAAAAGCTGTCAAAAAAGAACCACTTAGGACATTAAACCATGCAAAAAGATAATTAAAAGCAAAAAGCATCAAAGCTGTATAAGCAAAAGTTTTAAATTCTTGATCATTTTCTTTTGCAAAAAGTGCTATCAAATTTTCTCCAAATATCAATATAGATACTATAGAAAATAAAGATAAAATTCCTCCCGCAAAAAATACCACTTTTATAATAGCTTTAATCCTTAAAAAATCTTTTTTAGCATAATTATAACTAAGTGCAGGTTGCATCGCATCCCCCATAGCAATAATAAGCATTATAATAAAACTATCAATATATAAAATAATGGAAAAAGCTGCCACGGCTTGAGTAGTAGAAATTTTTAACAAAACAAAATTTGCAAAAATACTATACAAAGAACCCGAAACATTGCCAAAAAACTCGCTACTTCCATTATAAAGAATATTTTTAAAAATTCTCAAATTTATATATAAACTTGAAAATTTAAGCTCTAAATTTTGAAATAAAAAAGGAATAATTCCAAAAATACCGCTTAAAACAATTCCTAAACAAGTTGCAAGAGCTACCGAAAACAAGCCCCAACCAAATACAACTATAAAAAGATAATCAAATACAATATTACTTAAAGCTATGATTATGTTCATAATCATACTATAGGTTGTTTTTCCACAAATTCTTAAATAATTATCCAAGGCAAAAGAAAGCATGGTAAAAGGCGCAAATAAAGCAAAAACAAACATACATTCTTTAGCCATAGTTTTAATCTCATCGCTAACATTTAGACAATCAATCAAAACAGGTCCTAAAAAATACTCCAAAATTCCAATAAAACAAGAGATTAGAAAAATAATCAATATACTAGAACTAAATATCTTTCTAGCTAAATTCTTCTTGCCTAAACCCAAATGCATAGAAATTTGCACTGCTGAACCTATAGCTATCATATCAGCCAAAGCAAAAGACATCATAATAAAGGGAATAATCAAGGCTAGTGCCGCTAAAGCATCACTTCCTAGATATTTTCCAACAAAAATTCCATCAACTATATAATAAAAAGAAATAAAGGCCATGCTTATGACATTTGGCACGGCACATTTTATAAAAAGCCTAAAAGGGCTTAAAGTGCTAAAAATATTTGACATACAAATCCTTTAAAAATATTAAAATAAAATATTTTTAAAGACGCTAGTAGAGTGCTTGAAGTCCTAAAATATAGAAATTTAAACGATAAGTTCTTATTGTTGTTTTTGTATTAGTTTTATTTTGCATTTTCATAGATTTAAATTAAAATAATAAGAATTATAAAATTTACTTATTAATAAGTCAAATTTAGCCCAAAGGCTAAATTTTAAAGCACGGAAAGAATTTTTACAGCGTCATTTAACCCTGTAACTATACTTGCTCCATTTTTAGTAGCAATATCTCCTGCTACAAAGATACCTTTAACATTGCTTTGTTTATTTTCATCCATTAAAGGCACGCCTTTATCATCAATATTAATCCCGCATTTTTGTAAAAAATCAAGTGGAGTAGAACCACCAATAGCATAAATGATTCTATCATAAATATCGCTTGTACCATCGGTAAAATTTACCTTAGCCTTGCCACTATCATCTTCTATCTCATTAATGTCAATTCCTAGTTTTAACTCTACTTTACCCGAATTTCCAGCTTCGTGAATATCTTTAAGATTTATATCATTTAATCTTGTAAATTCTTTTTTACGATAACAAAGGCTAACTTGATTTGAATTTGCCAAATCCACAGCGTATTCTGCTGCTGAATTTCCGCCACCTACAACAAGAATTTTTTCATTTCCCAAAACTGAATTGGCATTAAAATTAATGATTTTTGTTAAAGTCATAGGAAGTTTGTAATCAGGTTTATTAGGTTTACCCATTCTACCTATAGCAACAATAATGTTTTTACACTCATAAACACCTTTAGCTGTACTTACTAAAAAAACTCCATTTTCATTTTTAACGCTCTCAACTTCAGAACCAAATTCAACTTCTATATTGTGCTCTTTTAAAGCGTTTTGAAAAGTTTCTATAGTGCTTTCTTTGGTGCCATCTTCAAAAGGAACATGTCCGTGATTGGTTCCTTCGCATCCCTTATAAGCTTTATCTACTCTTTTGCCATCTTTATAAAATTGCATTAAAGTTTGACAAATGTTATTTGATTTTTCTAGTATCAAAACTTCTTTGTTTTTAAGCTTGGCTTCAACTGCACAGCCTATCCCTGTTGGACCTGCACCTACTACAATTAAATCTATTTTTTTCATTTATATTTACCTTTCAATTCTAAATTTTTTTGTATAATTTATCAAGTTTTTTGTAAATAAAGGATTAAAAATGCGAAATTTGCTTGAAAATATTAAGAAAAATTCTCAAAAACTACTTAACTTAACACCCAAAGATAAAGAAAAAATTATTCTAAAATTAGCTCAAATTTTAAGAGAAAATTTCAAAATTATCCTAGAAGCAAATAAAAAAGATATGGCAAATTTCACAAAAAGCGGAGCAATGAAAGATAGGCTTTTGCTAGATGAAAAACGTATTTTAGCTCTTTGCGAAGGCCTAGAAAAAATCGCTTACATCGAAGATCCTATAGGCAAAATTTCTAAAGGCTGGAAAAATTATGCGGGTTTGAGCATACAAAAGATGAGCATTCCTTTAGGACTCATTTGTGTTATTTATGAAGCAAGGCCTAGTCTTAGCGCTGAAATCGCAGCTTTAATGATAAAAAGTTCCAATACTTGTGTATTTAAAGGCGGAAGTGAAGCAAAATTTACAAATGAGGCTATATTTACTCTTGTTAATAAAGTACTTAAGGAATTTGATTTGCAAGATTGTTTTGCTATGTTTACCCAAAGAGATGAAATCTTGCAAATTCTAGCCTTTGATGATTTAATCGATGTGATCATACCTCGCGGAAGTTCAAATATGATACAAGAAATTGCAAACAATACCAAAATTCCTCTCATTAAGCAAAATAAAGGCTTGTGTCATGCTTTTGTAGATCAAAGTGCTAACTTAGATATGGCTTTAAAAATAATCCTTAATGCAAAGTGTCAAAGAGTAAGTGTTTGTAACGCTTTAGAAACGCTTTTAATCCATGAAAAAATTGCTAAAAATTTTATAAGTCTTTTAATACCTGAATTTGAAAAATTTAAGGTAAAAATTCACGCCCATGAAAATGCTTTGACTTATTTTAACAACTCAAATTTAGAAATTTTTAAAGCAAATGAAAATACCTTTGATACAGAATGGCTTGATTTTGCTTTAAGTGTAAAATTAGTAAAAGATTGCGATGAAGCTATAGAACATATCAATAAACACAGCTCCTTGCATTCTGAAACCATTATCTCAAATGATGCTTCAAATATCGCTAAATTTCAACGCCTTATAAACTCATCTTGTATTTATGCTAATGCTTCAACGCGTTTTAGCGATGGAGGAGAATTTGGCTTTGGTGGAGAAGTTGGAATTTCAACCAGCAAATTGCATGCAAGAGGTCCTATGGGGATTGAAGATATTTGCACTTATAAATATATAATCAATGGGGAAGGACAAATTCGAGAGTGAATAAAATAGAAATACTAAAGCAACACTTTAAAGAAATTGCTAAATTAAATTCAAGCGAACAAGTTTGGCAAATGCCTTTTTTTGCGGCTTTAGGCGTGGGTATAGTTTTAGGGCTTAGTGTATTTTTTGGAAAATTAAACTATGGACTCATTGCCATGATAGGAGCTTTGTCTTTTTTATATGTTCCAAACACTCCTTTATATCATAGAATGGCTGTTGTAATGTGCTGTTCTTTTGGCATAGTTTCTAGTTTTTTCTTAGGAATTTTAACTCATTTTTTGCCTGCAATTTTTGCCTTCATCCCTATAGGAATTATGGCCATGGGAAGTTCTATTTTAATTAGATACTATAACATTGGTGCACCTGGATATTTTTTCTTTGTATTTTCTTGTATTTTAGGAGCTTATTCTCCTTTTGAAGCTAAGGATTTTATCTTTTTAGTAGGTCTTGTTTTTCTTGGAGCAATGGTAGCTAATTTAATGGCTTTGTTATATTCTATCGTTGTGATTTATGGATTTAAAAATGCTTTACCTAGCGAAATTCCACCTAGAGAATACATAGGTTTTGATGCAGTTTTTGTGGATTCTTTGATCATGGGTTCTTTTGTGGCTTTTTCTATATTTATAGGAACTTTTTTAGAACTTGAAAGAAGTTATTGGATAGCCATTTCTTGCACAGCTATTATGCAAGGTGTAACTTTAAATTCTATATGGATTAAACAAATTCAACGCATCATAGGAACGGCCTTAGGAGTATGTTTTGCATGGTGGCTTTTATCTAAACAATTTCACGATATAGAGCTTATTTTACTTATGATGTCTTTGTTTTTTATAGGACAATTTTTAATCAATCGAAACTATGCTTTAGCTATGATTTTCTTTACTCCTTATGCTACTTATCTTTCAGAAGCAGCTAATTTTATGAGTGAAAATGCAGATAAATTAATACTCGCTCGTTTAATTGATGTTGTAATAGGAAGCATTTTAGGGCTTTTAGGTGGTTTTGTGATTTACAAACCTTATCTAAGAGTGCATTTTGAACGCATTGCAAAATACATCTTTAGGATAAAACAAAAAGCTTAAAAGCCAAATAAAGCACAAGCATTATCCCCTAAAATTTGCTCTTGTTCTTTTCTAGATACGACAACTTCATTAAAAGCCACTAGAGCCGATGAAAAATTAATTTTTGCTTCAAAATTTGTATGTGGCCAATCGCTTCCAAAAACAAAATTGCTAAGTGGAAAATGTTCTTTTAAAATTTCATATATTTTCTTTGCAAATTTTACAGCTTGTTCATTATTAGCATAGTCTATTTTTGCTCTATAAAAACCGCTAATTTTAAAAAATATTCTAGAGTTTTTTAAGCAAATTAAATCCTCTAAATTTGTTAAGTTTGCATTAGCTCTTGCTAAATGATCGATAACAATATTACAACCATAAGGAATTAAATTTTCAACAATATCAACAAGATTATTATCTAAATCTCTTTGAATTTCTATTTGCATTTTAAGCTTACTTAAATTTTCAAAAAATTGAGTCCAAACCATACTTTTAAAATTTGGCAATTCTTTGCCAATTAAATTTAATCTAACTCCACAAGCTTTTCTTTCTTTTAGTTTTTTAAGCTCATCAAATTTAATATTTTCATCAACCACAACTATAGCTTTTATATTTTCATCTTTTTCTATACTCTGAAGCAAAAATTCATTATCAATACCTAAAAAACTTGGCTGAACTAAAACCCCTTTATTAAAATCATAATGATCTAAATTTGCTTTATAATCTTTAAAACTAGCGTCATAATCAGGCTTATATCTTGCATTTGCAACCGTATTTAACTTTTTCAAAAATATATGTGCGTGAGTATCAATCTTCATTAAATTATCCTTATAAAATAAAACTCATTATAATAGTAGCTAAAATCGCCGCCATAAATCCTATTGGCACAGCTTTAATAAGTAAATCTTTAAATAATTTTTCCTTATATTTATCAGGACAAGATCCTAAAATTAAACTTCCTCCAGAAGAAAAAGGAGAAATAGCAGAAGCTTGGGCCCCTACGACAATACAAGAAAAAAGCAATGCCTCGCTTAATCCACTGCTTGCAGCGATGCTTGGAACTATAGGAAAAAGTGCTGGAGTAACCACACCCAAAGTACTTGAAAAAAGCGACATAAAAGCTGCAATAGCACACATTATTAACGGAATAAAAATCACATTGATCTCATTTTCTACAAGATCTGAAAATAATTTTATAGCTCCCGCTTCAACCGCTATACTAATTAACATCCCTACTCCACAAATCATTATCAAGGTTCCCCAAGGAATTAAAGCAACAACTTGTTTCTCATCGGCTAATTTTAAAAATAAAGCAATGGCAACAAAAATCATGGCTATCATAGCTATATCTATTTTTTTATTAAAATAACTAATTGTCTCATTATGCGGAAAAATAATATTTAGCACAGGAAAGATTAAAACAACAATAATCATCATAAACATGAGAATTAAAGTAGTTTTTTGTTTATAATCAAATGGATCAGGTTTTGAAATAACACTGGTTTGCATCTTATTTTTAAAAGCATTAAACACAAAAAAAGATAATACCACAATAGGTAAAATTATAGTAAAAGCAAAAATAATACTAGAATTTATAAAAGCTTCATTTGCTTCAATTCCTGAATTTTGCATCAATCCTCGAAAAATAATCCCACTTTGAGAAGTCATAAAATTTGCTCCTCCTAAAGCACCATAGTTTATGGCCATAGCTCCGGCAATTTTACTTAAACCGATTTTATCGCAAAGCAAAAAAGTAAGGGGTGCCATAAAAGCCAAAACCGTATAAAAACCCGCTCCTAAAGCAGCTATAATAGCACTAACCACAAAAATAACAAAAGGAAGTAAATAAGGATGATTAGCAAAACGATACATCAAATGTCCAGCTAATTTTTCAAGAGTTCCATTTACGGTTGCAAAATTATAAAACAATGAAACAGCAAAAATAACAAAAAATATAGAAATAGGCCAAAAAGCTATGATTTTTTTAGGAGCTAAATCCATAAAAAAGGCTCCTATAATATAAGCAAAAATCATAGCAAAAATTCCAACATTATGTCTAGTAATATAGCCTAAAATGATGGCTACTATAATACTAGAGATGATTAAAAAAACCATTATCATCCTTTAAAATATTATAGGGCTTATGATATCAAAAAATATATTTTTCAAAGCATAAAAACAAAATCTAAAATTTAAAAAATATCTATTTAGTAACAAATTTACTCATCTTATAAAATATTTTACAGAATATCTTGAATTATAACAAGCAAAAACCCTTTTTAGGCAAAAAAACAATACTATAATCCCATCTAAAAATATTTGAAAATAGAAAGAATATTCTCATAAGCTCATCTTTATAGTATGGAATTAAAACGCTACAGAAAAGTCAAGTTTAAAAATTTGAAAAATACCTTGAAGAATAAAATAAAGAAAATAAAAAATTATATAAATTTAAAAAGCTTTGGAATACTCCAAAAGCTTTTTTTTGTATTATTTGTTCGCTCTTTCTATATACTCACCACGCACAGTATCAACGCGTATAACTTCACCTTCTAACACATGAAAAGGAATTTGCACTACTGCGCCTGTTTCCAATGTAGCCGGTTTTTTATTTGATCCTTGAGTATCACCCTTAAAATTTGGAGCTGTTTCGATGATTTTGAGTTCAACAACTTGTGGAACTTCTACGCCGATAGCTTTACCATTATGGAAAAGCACATCTACCATCATACCATCAAGCATCCATTTTTTCGCCTCACCTACATCATCATCACTAATAGCTACTTGTTCATATGTTTGCGTATCCATAAATTGGCAATTTTCACCATCATCATAAAGATACTGCATAGTTTTATCTTCTAAATTTGGAGCTTCACATTTATCACCTGCATGGAAAGTTTTTTCAAGTACTTTACCATCAATAAAAGATTTGATTTTAATACGCACAAAAGCAGGACCTTTGCCTGGTTTTACATGCTGATACTCAACTATTTTAAAAGGAATTCCATCGATTTCTATTTTAAGTCCCTTTTTTAAATCACCCATTGAATAAGATGCCATAAATTTCCTTTGTTAAAAAATAAAAAACAATTTTATCAAATTTTGATTGATATCACAATAAAATTATTTTATTTGATGAAAAAATAAGTAAAATTACGTTAAAATCCAAATTTAAAGCATAGTAAATGCTCGCTTCTTTTTAGGAGAGGAAAGTCCGAGCTGCTAAAGACAAACATTCCATCTAACAGATGGCTAGGGTAACCTAAGGGATAGTGCAACAGAAAGAAAACTACCACGCAAGTGGAAAAGGTGAAACGGCGGGGTAAAAGCCCACCAGCGATTTTGGTAACAATTTCGGCTATGTAAACCCAATGTGCAGCAAGAAGGGATGGTTAGCGTCTTTGTTTTAACCCTTCGCTTGATTTTGTTTGCAAAAACAAAACTAGATAAATGAGCATTCAAGACAGAACTCGGCTTATCGCTATGCTTTTTTAAGATTTAAAATATGTCAACGCTTTTTGAAATTTTTGAATTTCAACAGCTTTTGTTTTTTTCTTTTGTTCAATCAGTATAACAGCTTCTTGCAAAAGAGCTTGAACTTGATAAAATACATCATTTGCATTTTCTTTTAAAAAATCTTCTGAAGGCGATTCTTTGGCTAAATTTTTAATAAAAGCTTTCATATCAAGTTCATCAAGTAAATTTTCAAGTTTATTAACATCTTCTTGGATTAATGCAAGTTTAAAATCACTGAGCCACTGTTTCATTGTTATGCACTTCTCTCCAAGCTTCTAGCAAACCTTTGGTTACATTTATAACTTCATTGATTCTATCTTCGTTATTTTCTAAATTTGCCAAAGATAAAAGTTGAATTTCTCTTGTATAAAGCCCGCTTAAATAATGTGCCACTTCTCCGCCTTTTTCATAGTTTAAAGTATTAATAAGCTCTATAAAAATAGCCGTGGTTCTTTTTACAAAATACACTCTTTGTTCTATATCTTCATTTCTTATGGCTACTTTAGCTCTTGCACAAAAACGCAAAATTCCCTCATAAAGCATTTCAATAAGTTTTTGCGGAGACTCTATCCCCACTTGATTTTGAGAATAAGCATTATAGGCTAAATTATTTTGCATCTTTTTTATCCTTAATTATTAGAATTGTTTGCCGCATTAATCATATTAGTTACAGTATTTAGCTGTTGATTGAGTTTATTTAAAATACTCTCATATTGCAACCATTGATTCGCCATTGTATCGTATCTTGTATCAATCATAGCCTGAGTTGAGTCTTTAGAGGTATTTAATGATTTAATATCATTTGTCAAACTCTCATCATATTTTGTAATTGAACCATCTTTTCCAGTCATCTCTTGCAACGTGGCTTTTAATTTTGAAAAAATACCTTTACCTTCTATAGGCTTAGAGGTTATATTTACATCAGACAAACCTAATTCCTTGAGAATGCTAGCATTTCCTTTGATTGAAAAATCCGAACTACCATCTCCACTAAAATTCAACCTAAACCCTGTAACATTGTTTTGATTATAGGATTCAACCTTAACTTTTAAGCCTTCAATACCTTTACTGTTTATATGATTAGCTAAATTTTGAAGCAATTCTTCCTCTGTTTTCCCTGTTAATTTAAAATTAGTACCATCAGAATTTTTAGATAAATCATATGTTTGATTATTAAAAACTATAGTAAAATCTCCTGGTTTAAATTCTAAACCATTAGTATTACCTCCATTGGAATTAAGATATTTACTTAAACTTCCTGTCTTAATTACCTCTCCTGTGTGATTAATGTCTTCGTATTTAGTAATATTTGAAAAAAAACTTTCAGTAGAGTCTGGATCTTCTTTAACTTTTTGTTCAAATTTAGAAGAATCAAAACTCAAAGTGCCTGCATCATTTAAACTTAAGCCAAAATCCTGCATAGAAAGCATAACCTTAGTGTTTACTTTATTACCATTTGCATCTTCAGTAGTTCCATCAACAACTTGAGAATCAAACAAATCAGCAAGAATGCTTGAGCGTATTGAATTTACTTCACTGATGCCTTGTAAAGTTCCTTTTGTTCCAGTTTCACTATTATAGTCAGTTGCAGCATTAAGATTGGTTACTAAATCATTATAAGCATCCACCAAATCTTGCATGGCTTTTGTCACACCTTCAAAATCTTGCTGTACATCAAAATTAATTTCACCTGTTTTATTTAAAGTTAAAGTCATTCCTACACCAAGATCGGTAACAGTATTACTTGATCTAAACATCTTAATACCATCAAGTGTGAATTCTGCATTTTGCGCAGTTTGGATATGCAAAGAAGCATCCTTAATACCATAACCTTTTTTATCCTTAGCTGGATCAATAGAACTCGTTGTATCTAATTCCCATCCAAGACTTTTGAATATTTTTTCTGCCTCTGAATCACTTTTATACTGACCCTGCGCATCTTTTTTTCCTGCATAGAAACTTATCGCACTGTCTTCGCCTGTTTCTTTACTGGTTAAAGTTAAGCGGTAAGGAGTGCCTTTCTCTCCTGTGTTTACAATCTTAGCGACAATCTCTCCTCCACTAGCTTCATTAATTTTATCAGCTAAATCTCTATAGGTTGTGTTTTTATCTACCGTAACAGTATATTCTTTGCCATTTGAAAAAAAAGTAAGATCGGCAGTTCCATTTAATTGTGCATTAACAAAACCACCATCATTTGCCAATCCTTGACTTTGATATACATCTTTTTGTGCAAGTTGAGTAACATTGATATTCATGCTTTGTAAAGCAACACCCGAATTAACTGTAAGACTTGCTGGAGGATTATCGCTAATACTTCCTACAACTTTTCTTTTCGCAAAAACCGTAGCATCGGCTAATGATGAAACAGCCGTCTGAAAACTTAGTAATTTAGTTTTGATTTCTGTTAAATCTTTTTGTTTGGTTGTATTTTCTTCAATTTTTTTAGTATAAGGATCAATACGAGCTTTTTGCTCTGCTTCTTTTAATTTATCTATAGTATCTTGAGTTAAAACCCCAGAACCAAATCCTAAACTAGATAGACTACCAAATGCCATTTTTAACTCTCCTTATCAAATATCATTCCTATCACATCCCTAAAATACTCAGCTAATCTCATAGCTTCTTCACTAGGAATTTGACGGATTTCCCTTCCAGTGCTTTTTTCAGTCACGCTAATATACATAGAACCGATTTTATCACTATAACCAAAACGAACATTGGTATCTAGAGAATCCATTTGCTCATTTAACTTTTTTGTAATATCAGCCAACTTTTCACTCACACCTCGTTGCTGTCCATCATCGCCTTCTTGGCCTTGACTTCTATCGGTTTGAATGTTTAAACTAGCCTGTGTCTCACTTGTTCTTTGGCTAATGTTTGCCAAAGCTGTATCCATTTGCCCATTTGCCTTCGATATTTCCATTTTAAAATCCTTTTTAAAATTTCCTATTGCTAGTTAAAAGCTTATATCGACAAATTTATAAATTTATGAACACCTATAAAGAAAATTTTATTTTTCAATAATAAAAAAATAATAAGCAAAAACTGTGCCAAAATTTTAAAATAAATCTCAATTATCTTAAAAAATTTCAAATTTATTAAAAAGATCTGGATTATTTTCTAAAATATTACGCAAGATCAAATCTTCTATGACGCTTTTAGTGCAATCTGTTTGCTTAGGCCAAGCTCTTAAATAACCCTCAGCTTCACCTTTAGCACTTGCATCTACTCCAAGTCTTTCTTCTTTGATAAAAATATCTCTTTTAGCATCTATATTATTTACCACACGCCAAACAAGCATATAAGAATTTTCAAGCTTATTTTCAGCATCTAAAAACACTAAAATCCTAAAATGTTTTTTAAATTCTAAAAGTTTGTCAAAACTTTGTTCGATTTTTTCTTTTTTATCAAGCAAAATACAAACTATAGGACTTTTACTTTCTTTATAAAATTGCTTTAAATTTAAAAGTTCTACCTTAGTTTTAAAAAGTTCTAGTAATTTTTCATCTTCTAAAATTTCAAGCTCTTCAACTTGTATTTCTTCGCAAGCATCAAGTCCTGCTTTACCCCCAAAACAAGAATTAGGTGAAGCATGATCTAATTGATCGCAAATTCCTTCTGAAATTAAAATTTTCTTTGTATTAAAACGATCTAACATATAAGGAATTAAAGCATCATAATCTTTCAAAGAAGGTGCATTTTTATCCACAAAAATTGCATGCTTAACAAAACTCATTTGCCCTACTCCCCAAAATGCATGCATAATTTGTTGCGCATGAGCGGGATATTTTGCATCGATTTTTGCTAAGATAAGATTATGAAAGACCCCATTTTCAGGCATATTATAATCAATTAAATCAGGTACTGAAGTTTGAAGCAAAGGTAAAAAAATTCTTTCAGTACCAAGTCCCATGATCTTATCTTCTAAAGGAGGCTTTCCTACAACCGTTGCTTGATAGATCGCATCTTTTTTAGCATAAATTTTTTCTACTTTCATCACAGGAAAAAGTTCAGCAGGAGTGTAAAAACCCGTATGATCTCCAAAAGGACCTTCGATTTTAAACTCTTCTAAATCCACATAACCTTCAATAACCACATCACTATCATAAGGTACAAAAATACCATTTTCACAAGGAGTAATTTTTGCAGGAGTTTTTTTAATAAAACCATAAAGTAAAAGTTCAAAAATTCCCTTAGGTAAAGGTGCTTGAGAACACCAAATATAAAGCGGATTGCCACCTATGGCTATACTTACAGGCATTTTTTTAAAACCAGCATTTTTGTATTCGTGATAAAAATTTGCCCCATCTTTATGAATTTGCCAATGTATTAAAAGTTCATTTTTATCACTCATTTGCAAACGATACATTCCAAGATTATTTTGAGTTTTATCTAAATTTTGTGTATAAACTTGCCCCATGGTAATAAATTTACCCGCATCATCTTCCCAAGTTTTTAGTATGGGAAGTTCTTCAAGTGAGTTTAAAATTTCATAATCATACAAGGCTTTATTTTTTTTCAGTCTTTTAGGAGGAATATTTTTAAAACTTAACAAATTCATAAAAAAATCCATTTTTGCTTTAAAACTCGTAGGAATATGAAGCTTGATGAGTTTTGAAATTTCTTCAGCCACCTCTTCATAATCACGTCCAAAAGCTAAATTTAAAGCCTTTTCATTGCAAAAAGTATTCATCAAAACAGGAAATTTATATTGTTTATTTAATTTTTTATCTATAGGATTTTTAAATAATAAAGCCTTCCCTTTTTCTCCTTTTTTAGCTTCTATATAGGCTAAATGAGCGATTTCAAGATCTACATCTACAGGTTCTTCAATTACCCTTAAAAGATCATTTTCTTTTAAAATTTGAATAAATTCTTTCATATCATACTCTCAGCTTTTTTTAAAAGTTCTTTAGCACCTTTAGCAATAAACTCCTTAGCCAAACTCTCTCCAAAACCTTTAAAATCATTCTTTTTAATCATTCTCTTATCTTTTAAAATTTCACTTCCATCGGGTAGTCCAAGTACCGCACGCACACAAATTTCATCTCCTAGGAGTTCTGCGTTAATACCTATAGGAACTTGACAACCTCCTTCTAAAGTAGCAATAAATTCTCTTTCAATGCTTGTTTCAATCAAAGCATTTTCATCATTTAAACATTTTAAAAGTTCTAAAATTTTTTCATCATTTATGCTTTCTATACCTAAAGCTCCTTGAGAAGCCGCAGGAATAAGCTCATCTTTGCTAAATTCATAAACAAAATTCACTTGCTTATCTAAGTTTAAGCGTTTAATTCCCGCCATTGCCAAAATAATCGCATCAAAATCATTATTTTTTAATTTCTCTATACGAGAATTGACATTACCACGCAAAGAAATAATCTCTAAATCAGGTCTTAATAATAAAAGCTGCATCTTGCGTCTAAGACTAGTGGTGCCGATTTTTGCACCTTTTGGCAAAGAAAGAAAATCTTTATAATTTTGACTTAGCATAGCATCATTGCTTTGCTCTCTTTTACTTACCGCTGCCAAAACTAAACCTTGAGGAAAAAAACTAGGCACATCTTTTAAACTATGCACTGCTAAATGTGCTTCTTTTCTTAACATACTTTCTTCAAGTTCTTTTGTAAAAAGTCCTTTACCACCAATTTTTGCCAAAGGAGAATCAAGCAAAACATCACCTTTTGTTTTAAAACCTTCTAAAAGCACTTCAATAGAATGAGTATTTTTTAAAATTTGGGCTACATGCTCACTTTGCCAAAGAGCTAATTGACTTTTTCTTGTTGCGATAATAAGCTTCATTTTCTATCCTCTATAATTTCAACATCAATAATTTCTTCATTAGAATTTTGATACTCTTGCTTAGTGTATTGATATTTTGATTTAGTTATTAATTTCAAAGCAATACCAAAGAAAAATACAAAAATTCCAAAAACACTTGTAATAATCCCTGGAAAAATAAGCAAAAACCCTGCGATAACAAAAGAAAATTGTGTTAACATATCCTTTAAGCCACCCATTTGAAATTCAAGCATATTTTTCCAAAAAATTCCCAATAAAACCGCACCAAAAATCATACTCAAAAGTATGAAAAATAAAAAATTACCAAAACCAAAAAACACTATAAAAAATATACTTGCAATAATTTCAAGTACAAATAAAGGACTTAAACTTAATTTATAATTCATAACACTTTCTTTTTAAGAATTTCCATAAGTTCATCAATTTTTATAAGTTCTTTTATCAAACCTTCTCTTTGGATAAGCTCTATTTCATTATTTTCTAATCCTTTACCAATAACTAACGCATAAGGAAAACCCATAAGTTCAAAATCATTCATTTTAACCCCAAAACGCTCATTTCTATCATCAAGCAAGACTTCTAATCCAAGATTAGTTAAATCCTCATAAAGCTTATTGGCAAATTCTAAAGCCTTTTCATCTTTGATATTGGAAACAATAATTTCAAGCACAAAAGGAGCTAAAGTTTTATTCCAAATACATCCTTTTTCATCATGGTTTGCTTCAATAGCTACAGCCAACAAGCGTGAAACACCTATGCCGTAACATCCCATATAAAAAGGCTGACTTTTGCCATTTTCATCTAAAAAATTTGCATTCATCGCTTTGGAATATTTTTGTCCGAGTTTAAAAATATGCCCTACTTCTATACCTTTGCTTTGTTTTAATTTTGCTCCACATTTAGCACAACAATCCCCTTCTTTAACTTCAATCAAATCTTTAAAACGATCTTTGTTTAAATTTACAACATCAATACCGATTAAATGATAATCTTTTTCATTCGCACCCATAATCATTTGTTTTTCGTTTTCAAGCTCAAAATCTATATAAAAATCTATATCTTTTAATCCTACAAAGCCTATAAAACCAGCTACTAAGCCAGCTTTTTCTAATTCATCTTCACTTGCATCGACTAATTCAAGAGCATTACAAGCATTTTGAGCCTTAACCTCTTGTAAATCATCACTTCCTCTTATAAAAAATACAACTAATTTGCTTTCATTCTCATAAATAGCTTTTTTTACTACTGCTTTAATTGTATAAAAAGCATTAATTTTAAAAAATTGTGCCAAAGAGTCTATGGTTTTTATATTTGGAGTGTGAAATTTACTTGCATAATTTGCCTCAGGACGCTCATCTTGGCAAGTCTTTTTAACTCTTTTTGCTGCTTCAACATTAGCCGCATAGTCACAATTTTCGCAAATTAAAATATCATCTTCCCCATTTTTTGCTAAAACCATAAATTCCTTAGAACCACTTCCACCAATAGCCCCACTATCAGCTTCAACTGCTCTAAAATCAAGCCCCATTCTTTGCAAAATTTGAGAATAAGTTTTATACATAAGCTCGAACTCACGCCCTAAATCCTCTTCATTGGCATGAAAACTATATCCATCTTTCATTAAAAATTCACGACATCTTAAAAGCCCAAATCTAGGCCTTGCTTCATCACGAAATTTAAGTCCAATTTGATATAAATGCAAAGGAAGTTGTTTATAGCTTGTGATTTTGTTTTTTACCAAAGAAAGCATAGCTTCTTCATGTGTTGGACCTAAAACAAATTCATTTTCTTTTCTGTCTTTAAAACGCAAAAGTTCTTTTCCAAAAACATTATAACGCCCACTTTCTTGCCACAAACTTGCAGGAGTGATAAAACTAAGATTTACTTCTTGTGCTCCAGCCTTATCCATTTCTTCTTTAACTATATTTTTAATCTTGTCTAAAACTCTTTTTCCCAAAGGCAAAAAATTATAAAGTCCGCTACCAATTTGTTCTACAAAACCCGCACGCGTTAAAAAAATATGGCTAGGTAAGCTCGCATCTTTTGGCGCTTCTTTTAAACTTGGTGCATAAAATTTAGTAAATCTCATCATTATTCTCCATATCAAATTCACATTTATATTGATTTAAACCTTCAAGATTATTTTGCAAATCAAAAACATAACGCATAGCATTAATCACTGTATCGCTTTGCATTTTACCTTGTAAATGTTTCAAATTCACAGTAGGCGTGTGTAAAAAAGCCTTAAAAACTTGATGAATCAACTTTCTAGCCTCTTCTTTGTCGGATTTTTTCAAGTATCCTTTTTTTAACGCAATTTCAAGTTGTTTATCTGCATATTCTTTAGCTTGCAAGCGTATAGCTTTGATAATAGGCATCAAAGCCAAATCGTTTAAATATCTAAAAAATTCACTTGTTTCACGACCTATTATCCCATAAGCCATACGAGCTTCTTGTTCTCTTAACGCTAAATTTTTTTGAACCACAATCTCAAGATCATCTACGGCAAAAACAGATATATTTTCATTTTCATTGATATCAATATCCCTTGGAACTGCAATATCAAAAAAATACCTTTTATAAGGAAGTTCTTCTATTAAAGCATTTGTAATAATAGCATTTGGTGCATTGGTAGCTGAGAAAAAAAACTCGTATTGATTTAAATATTTTTTTAAATTTTCTAAACTATCATATTCGCTTAAAACACCAAGTCTCTCGCACAAATCTTTGGCTTTTTGTAAATCACGATTTAAAATAATCACTTTAGCACCCGCAGCAATTAAATGTTTTGCTGCAAGTTCCCCCATCTCTCCAGCTCCAATAACAACAGCTTTTTTCTGTGTTAAATCTGCAAGTTCTTTTGCTTTTGCCACAGCAACACTGGACACAGAAATAGGATTTTTAGAAATTTGAGTTTCATTGCGTACCTTAGCAGCACATTTAAAAGCACTATGTACTGCTCGTGAAAGGTGCACTCCGCAAAAATTATTTTTTACGGCAAAAGCAAAGGCATCTTTTAACTGCCCCGCTATCTGAGTTTCTCCAACCACCAAACTATCCAAAGAACTTGCTACGGAAAAAAGATGATGGATTGCTCCACTATCTTCAAAAATATCAGCTTTTTCAAGTAAAATATCTTTATCCACATCACAAAGCAAAGCCAAAGATTTAACAATAAACTCCGCACAGGCCATTTTTACAAAAGCAACAATTTCAACACGATTGCAAGTACTTATAACCAAACATTCTTCAATATTTTCATGAGTGCTAATGATTTTTAAAAACTCACTTTTTTTAGCTTCATTGGAAAAGCTTAACTTTTCCCTTAAGGCAATATCTGTATTTTTATGAGTAAAAGATATACAATAATACATTAAAATTCCCTATCTATCATAGCTTTAATAATATCATTAAGCTTGTTATTATCATATTTTTCAATCGCTTTACTAGCCTTTTTTGCATAAGTTTTAGCTTCTAAAATAGCTTTTTCCAAAGCTTTTTGTTCTTCAAATTTAGTTTTTAGCCACTCTTTTTCATTTTCATTTAAATCTTTTTTAAATAAAGTCTGCAAATATATCCTATCTTGTTCTTGTAAATTTTCATAAAGATAAATATAAGGTAAGGTAGTCTTACCCTCTTTAAAATCATTCATAGCAGGTTTTCCAAGAATTTTTTCATCACTCTTAATATCTAAAATATCATCAATCATCTGAAAAGCGAGTCCTAAATTTTTTCCATATTCTGCAAAATCTTTTTCATATAATCCAGCCAAAATAGCTCCGCATCTCGCACTTGCTTCGATCAAAACAGCTGTTTTATTATAGATCATTTTCAAATAAGCTTCTTTATTGATATTAAATTTCTCTCCCAAATCAACATCCATAAGTTCGCCTATAGCAAGCTTTACAACAGCATCTGAAATAATACTTGCAAATCTAGTATCCATTTTGCTTAATTCATAAAAGGCTTTTGAATACAAAATATCGCCCAACATAAGAGCATTTTTTGTGCCAAATTCAGCATTAACAGATCTTGCTCCACGCCTTAATTCACTCTCATCGATAATATCATCATGCAACAAACTAGCAAGATGTATCAATTCTATAGCTGCGCAAATTTTAAAAGCAATCTCACTCTCATCTGCGATAGCTAATAATAATTTAGAGCGTAATTTCTTTCCTGATTTTACATTTGAAAGCATATTTAAAATAGGTTCATAGCCAAGTTCTTGTAAAAACTGTTTTATTAATTCATCTATTTTTTGCACTATCTTTTCCTTGTTAATTGCTATTATTATTTTCTTTGTTTGTTAATGGTTTTACCTGAGGTTCGTTAAAATTAATCATAGGAACAACCTGATTGTTTTGCGGTGGATTTTGTAAAGCTTTTTTTCTCGGATCTAAAAATTCTACCATTAAACGAGATTCCTTATCTTCTATATAAACTGTAAAAGTTGCCAAACCTTTATTATAAGCACTAAATTCTAAAATCAGTCTTGCTCTATCAATATGTGGATTGGTATAATCAGGTATTAAAGTTTGAGTTACCCAATCTAAATTTCTTCTTAAACTCATCACAAATTGACGCGGATATTTGCGAAATTTCGAATGTACGATGATATTAGTATTATCAAACAAAGTCCAATAAAAATCAAAATTTTGCACCTTATCTTCATAGCCTATTTCTTTAATCTGCACACTAGCTCTCTCATCTTTTTTAAGTATAAATTTATAAGTATAATCAAAAGTTGGTTCAGATGCTAAAACATTGCTAAAAATAAAAAAAATACAAATTAAACAAGGGCTTATTTTAAACAATTTTAGCCTTCGTGTCCTAAAATTTTTGCGCCTAATTCTATATAAATATCATTTTGCCTTTCTTCTATAAAATCACCATTTTCTAATATGAAATTTTTTACATCCATTTCTGTTAAACCTTGTTTTTCTAAAAGTTCTACCATGGCAATATGATCAGCAAAAAATTCCTCAAAAACTTTTTCTAAGACTCCTAAATTTCCATTTTGTATAATTTCTATAAATTTTTCTTTTGGAGTTTTATTAAACATTTCATCAAAAAAATCCATTAATTTTCCTTGAAAATATAAGTTTTTGATTATAAAATTTTAATCGTTAAAAGTAGCTAAATTAAAATAATTAAAATTTAAATTTTATTTGCAATATGTAAAATTTTAGAAGTTAAATTCCGCATGGTGCGGAATTTATTATGAATGTGGTTTTGCTTGAGTGGCGTATTTTACACCCAAATCAAAAGCTTTAGCATTTGCGTCACGAGTTTTTGCAGGAACCATATGAAGCATAGTTTCCTTTAAAACATCTAAATCTATACATTTGCTCATATAAGCAGCAATTGCAAGTGCTACAACTGATTGAGTAGCCACATTTCCTACCTCATCTTTAGCTATGGTAATAATAGGAATTTCAAAAATTTGCCATTTTTTATAATCTTCACTTTCAGGATGTACCAAATTTGGCTCTACAACTATGATGCCTCCTTCTTTTACACCGCCACGAAAACCTTTATAGCCCTTATCTGCAGTCGAAAGCATAAAGTCTATCTCCCCTTCTACAGCATAAGGAAATAAAATTTCTTTATCATCAATGATAATATCCACCTTAGTAGGGCCACCACGCACTTGTGAAGTATAAGTTGAAGCCTTAAAAGCTTGGCGACCTTCTTTAATGGCTGCTTCTGCTAAAATTTCTCCTGCGGTGATAACACCTTGTCCGCCTTCACCGCCAAATCTTAATTGATATTTCATTTTAAAGCTCCTAAATCCACCATTCTTTTTTCTTTGGCTGCACGACGTACTTCTTCATAAGCGTGGCAGTATTCTGGCTGAGAATTATCTTCATGTAAAATTCCTGTTGGAAATTTATCTTTTCTTTCTTCAAAATCCATGCTTTCAAATTTAGCTTTATCCACAACGCGATTTTTAATCCAATCAAGCATAGCTACAGCTTCGCCCATTTTGTTTTTTCTACCTAGATTGATATGACAATTTGAAAAAACATCTACAAAACTATAACCCTTATGCGCTAGAGCCTTATAAATTAAATTTTCAAGCTTATTAGCTTCGATCACATTACCCCTTGCCACAAAAGAAGCTCCTGCAGCTTTAGTTAATTCACACGCATCAAAATTAGGGTCAATATTTCCAAATTGAGCTGTTACTGTATAAAAACCTTTTGGAGTGGTTGGGCTTGTTTGTGAATTCGTAAGTCCATAGATAAAATTATTGATCACAATGTGGGTTAAATCAATATTTCTACGACAACCATGTATGGTATGATTTCCACCAATTGCCAAAGTATCCCCATCTCCACTTACTACAATAACATGTTTACTAGGATTGGCTAATTTAATACCTGTTGCATAGGCTATTGCCCTACCATGAGTTGTATGAACTGTATTGCAATTTACATAAGAACTCATTCTACCACTACAACCTATACCCGAAACAAGACAAACATCATCCATATTCCAACCAAGTTTTTCTATTGCACGGATAATACATTTTAAAACAACGCCATCACCACATCCCCAGCACCACTGAGTAGGCATTTTATCTACTCTTAGATATTCATCATAATTAAAAGCCATTTATATATTCTCCTTTACCTTAGCAATAATTTCACTTGGAGTGATAGGACGACCATTTGCACGGTGCAAGCTAATAAAATCGCGACGCGAAGTTACTCTTTCAATCTCTTCAAGATATTGTCCCATATTAAGCTCGCTTACCATTACTTTTTTAAATTTGCTTACAACTTCAGCGATTTTTTTCTCAGCCACTGGATAAAGAGTAATTGGACGGAAAAGTCCCACTTTAATCCCTTGCTCTCTTAATCTTTGTATAGCTTCTTTTGCTGAACGACTTACGCTTCCATAAGCAATGATTAAAAATTCAGCATCATTAAGCATATACTCTTCATAAGCACAAATATCTTCTTGATTGTTTTTTATTTTACCTATGAGTCTTTCCATATTTTTTTTCACTATAACTCCATCTTCAGTTGGAAAACCTATATCTCCATGATGAAGTCCTGTAACATGATAACGATAACCTGTAAAGAAAGGATTTAAAGTTGCAGGCTCATTTTCTCCTGCTGCATAAGGTTTATAATCCTTTTTGTCTCCTTCAAATTTTTTACGGTTATACACTTTAATATCTTTTAAATCAGGTAAAACCGCTTTACCATTCATGTGCCCTACAGTTTCATCCATAAGTAAAAATACTGGAGTCATATATTTTTCAGCTAAATTAAACGCTCTAATGGTTTCTGTATAAGCTTCTTCAAGACTTGCAGGAGCAATAGCAATGCTTGCAAAATCCCCATGAGTTGGTGCTTTAGCTTGAAACAAATCTCCTTGTGCTACACGAGTTGGAAGACCTGTCGAAGGACCACCTCTCATAACATTTACAATCACAAGTGGAATTTCAGCAATAAATGCAAGTCCTATTTGCTCCGCTTTTAAAGAAATTCCAGGACCGCTACTTGCAGTCATGGATTTTACTCCACTCATTGCCGCACCAATAGCCACACTAATACCTGAAATTTCATCTTCCATTTGTATAAAAGTTCCATCATTTGCAGGAAGCATATGACTTAGCTCGTGAGCTATCTCACTACTAGGGGTAATAGGATAGCCTCCAAAAAATTTACATCCACAATCAATCGCAGCTTTGGCGATTAAAACATTACCTGTTGCTATAACTTCTCTCATTATTTTTCCTATGCTAATTTTTTGTATTTGTTATTTTTTACGGCTACAGCTCTATCTTTAGACTCAGCAGTAAGTTTGGCAAATTTAAATTCATCTCTTTTTGCCACCATAATAGCAAAATCAGGGCAATGTGTCTCACACTCGGTACAGCCTATACAGGATTCAGGGTGTACCACCTCTATCATTTGTCCTAAAACCGCATGCACATCATCGCGCATAGCTAAAACCCCAGCGGGGCAATAGCTAACACAAATATTGCATGCTTTGCATCTATGCTCATCTACCCAAACAGGGGTATCTTTTGGAGCTGTCATACTCATGTTTTTCCTTTATCAACCTAATATTTTTTGAATTTCTTCACCAATTAAAGCCGGAGAATCCACCACATGAATTCCGCAACTTTTCAAAGCTTCTTTTTTAGCTGCAGCACTTTCATCAGCACTTCCTACTATGGCACCTGCATGCCCCATTCTTTTACCTTTTGGAGCAGTTGCACCTGCAATGAATGCTACCACAGGTTTGCTAATATTTTCTTTAATAAATTTAGCCGCTTCCACTTCCAAACTACCACCAATTTCACCTATCATTACAATAGCTTTAGTTTCATCATCTTTTTGGAATTCACTTAAAAGTTCTTTATAAGCAAGACCTATGATAGGATCACCACCAATTCCTACTGCAGTAGAAATTCCATAACCACCTTGAACTACCTGATTAGCAGCTTCATAAGTTAAAGTTCCACTTTTTGAAATAAGCCCCACGCAACCTTTTTTAAAAATAAAACCTGGCATAATACCTAATTTGCATTCTTCAGAAGTGATAATACCTGGACAATTTGGTCCAATGATTTTCATACCCTTTTTATTGGCATATTGCTTAGCAAACATCATATCTTTTACAGGCGTATGCTCGGTGATTACAACTGCAAGCTTAATACCCGCATCAGCTGCTTCAATCACGCTATCACCCACAGCAAAAGCAGGTACAAAGATCAAGCTCACATCAGCCTTTGTTGCTTTAACCACATCTACAACGGTATCAAAAACTGGTTTACCTAAATGAGTTTGTCCGCCTTTATGAGGGGTGACACCTCCAACTATATTTGTACCATAAGCCATGCATTGCTCAGCGTGAAAAGTTGCTTCTTTACCTGTAAAACCTTGAACTATTACTTTTGTATTTTTATTAACCAATATACTCATTTTCTATCCTTATCCTACTAAACTTTTTACAAGCTCTGCACCGTTTTTAAGATTGGTTGCTGCTTTGATATTTTTAAGATTTGAATTATCTAAAATTGTCTTTGCTTCTGCTGCGTTAGTGCCATCAAGACGCACTACAATTGGAATATTTACCTCAACATTCTTAGTAGCTTCTAAAATTCCATTTGCTATCCTATCACAACGAACAATACCACCAAAGATATTGATAAATATAACTTTTACATTCTTATCTCTTAAAATGATTTCAAAAGCCTTTGCAACAGTTTCAGGAGAAGCTCCCCCGCCTACATCTAAGAAATTTGCAGGTTTTGCACCACTATAATTAATAATATCCATAGTTGCCATTGCTAGACCCGCACCATTTACCATACAAGCTACATCTCCATCTAATTTCACATAGCTTAAGCCAAATTCAGCCGCTTCTCTTTCAGCAGGATTTTCTTCAGTAATATCTCTAAGTTCAGCAATTTCAGGATGACGATAAAGCGCACTATCATCAAAACTGCATTTTGCATCAAGGGCATAAAAATCCCCTTCTGCAGTTTTAATTAAAGGATTGATTTCAAGCATATTCATATCTTTATCCATGTAAAGCTTATAAAGTTTAGCTATCATAGAAATAAGTTTTTTGCCTTCATCTTTATCAAGTCCTAAAACTCTCGCTACTTCAAGTCCATGAAACATTTTAAAACCAATTTGTGGATCAATGCCTACTTTTGCAATTTTTTCAGGACTTTCTTTGGCTACTTTTTCTATATCCATCCCTCCTTCACTTGAAGCGATAATGGTAATTTGCTCTGCCATTCTATTAAATAAAATAGCCAAATAATACTCTTTTACTATATTAGCGCCACTTTCTATATAAAGTTTTTGCACGAGCTTACCTTCAGGTCCTGTTTGATGAGTTACTAAATTCATTCCTAAAATTTTACTTGCATAATCTTTTACCTCATCTAAATTTTTAGCGATTTTAACACCACCACCAAGACCACGGCCTCCTGCATGAATTTGAGCTTTAACCGCCCAAACACTACCGCCTAATTCTTTAGCATTAGCCACAGCTTCATCTACGCTAAATGCAACTTTTCCCTTTAAGGTAGGGATACCATTATCCGCAAAAATTGCTTTTGCTTGATACTCATGTATGTTCATTTATTCTCCTTTATATTGATATTTGATTAAAGATTTTTCCAATTTGTCTTTTTCTTGTGAACTAAGATCTAATCTCATGATTTCAATCACACCTTCAAGTCCTAATCTTGCCATAACTCCCAAGGCTTTGTTTTGCACTCCAAATTCTCCATGTAAAATCACACTCATGGGTAAAAACTCGCCACTTCTTATGGACTCAAGCATTCTTATGCAAGCACTAGCAGGGGCTAAATAAGCTGAAGTTTTAAGATGTTTGATTACTTTAGCTCCACCTGTTTTAACTTCATTTTCCAAATCATCAAATTCTTCTTCATTTAAAAATTCACTTATATTTTTATTTTTAACACTTGCGTAAGATTTTACCAAAACCATATCATCATTATGAAAACCAATAAGTCTTGTATCCACGCTTGACATTTTGACATTAAGTTTTTTGGCAAGCTCATACTTAAATCTTGCATTGTCTAAAACTCCCGCCATGGCTATAATTTTCTTTGATGAAAAAATTCCGCTTTCATAAAGAGTATTAAGTAGAAAATCCACAGGATTAGTTAAAATAATAAAAAGCGGATCTTCTGTAAAATCTTTAATTTTTTTAGCGCAATCAAGCATAATGTTTGTATTCAACTGAAGCAATTCTTCTCTACTTTGCCCATCTTTTCTAGCAAAACCTGCACTAAAAAGCACTATATCTGAATTTTTGGTATGAGTATAATCTTTAGTGCAAAGTAAATCTATATTTAAATTTAAAGCAGCTATGCTTTGAGTAAGTTCTAGTTCTTTTGCATAAAGTAAATCCTCATTGATATCTACTAAAACAATTTCATTTGCTATTTCTCTTAAAATCAAAGCATAAGCTACGCTTGAGCCCACATTACCAGCCCCTATAACAGTAATTTTCATCTTTGTCCTATTTTTTCTAAAATAGCGTTAAAAGTTGCACTTGGACGCATGATTTTATTTGCTTTTTCATCATCAAATTTATAATATCCACCCAAATCCACTTTCACACCTTGTGCATCATTAAATTCGGCTCTGATTTTTTCTTCATTAGAAGAAAGCTCTAGGGCAATATCTTTAAAAAAGCTTTGAAGCTCCATATCACTTGCTTGTCTTGCTAAATGATTTGCAAAATACATTGCTAAGTAAAAATGACTTGTTCTATTGTCATCTTCTTTAACTTTTCTTGATGGAGCTTTATTATTTTCAAGCCATTCGCCTATAGCCTCATCAAGACATTCTGCTAAAACCTTAGCTTTATGATTACTACACTTATTTGCATAAAATTCCAAACTTGCTTGCAAAGCCAAAAATTCACCCAAACTATCCCAACGCAGATGATTTTCTTCGACTAATTGTTCTACTTGTTTAGGTGCTGAACCCCCTGCTCCTGTTTCAAACATAGCTCCACCCTTTAACATAGGCACAACAGAAAGCATTTTTGCACTTGTTCCAAGCTCTAAAATAGGAAAAAGATCGGTTAAATAATCCCTTAAAACATTACCCGTGATAGAAATAACATCTTTACCTTCTCGGATTAACTCTAAACTTCTTAAACAAGCTTCTTTTGGAGCTAAAATGGCTATATTTCTACCCTTTTCTTTTAAACGATTTTGTACCAAAGTTATCATGATTTTATTGCTAGCTCTTTTGCTATCTAACCAAAAAATAGCTTCGGCTCCACTAAGTTCTGATCTTTCTATACCTAAATCAATCCAATTTAGCACCGCATCAAATTTAGCCTGATTGACTCTATAAATATCACCTTTTCTAACCTTATGCTCTAATAAAACTTTACCGTTAGAAACTATTTTAAAAGTTCCTTCTTCTTTAGCCACAAAGGTTTTATCGTGCGAGCCATATTCTTGAGCCTTTTTAGCCATTAAACCTACATTAGATACACTGCCAAGTTTTGAAGGATTTAAAGTACCATTTTTATGCAAATCTTCAATAACCGCCTCATAAATAGTTGCGTAAGTTTGATCAGGAATTACGGCATTTGTGTCCTTTTCCTTACCTTCCTTATCCCACAATCTTGCGCCATTTTTAAGCATTGCAGGCATAGAAGCATCAACGATAACATCGCTTGGAACATGAAGATTTGTGATGCCTTTATCTGAATTTACCATAGAAATATCTGCAGATTTAGCTAAAATTTCATTGTATTTTTTTAAAATTTCATCTTTTTTGCTTGAATTTTCGATCTTACTTAAAAGCTCACTTAAACCATTATTTGGATTAATACCTAATTTTTCAAATTCATCTTGAAATTCGATAAATAATTCTTTAAAAAATACTTTTACCGCATAGCCAAAAAGTATAGGATCACTTACTTTCATCATTGTAGCTTTTAAATGCAAAGAAAAAAGCACATCATCATCTTTGCTTGCTTTAATTTCTTTTGCATAAAATTCCTGAAGTTTTTGCACATCCATAAAAGTAGCGTCTAAAATTTCATTTTTTTCAAGTTTTAAGCCCTCTTTTAAAATTTCATTTTTACCATCAACGCTTGTAAATTCTATATTAGCCACACAATCTTGATCGATTAAAACCGCTTTTTCATTAGAGAAAAAATCCCCTTCTTTCATGTAAGAAACACGAGTTTTTGAGTTTGGATTAAACTCAACCACACGATAAGGATTGTTTTTTGCATAGTCTTTTACCGCTTTTGTTGAACGACGATCTGAATTTCCTTGTCTTAATACAGGATTAACCGCTGAACCTAAAACTTTTTGATATTTTGTTTTAATTTGCAATTCTTCATCATTTTTTGGCTCATCTGGGTAATTTGGTAACATGTAACCCTTATCTTGCAATTCTTTAATCGCCGCCTTAAGCTGAGGAATAGAAGCTGAAATATTTGGGGTTTTAATAAGATTTGCATCCGATCTTTTGACAAGCTCGCCTAAAAGCTCTAAAGCATCTTCACATCTTTGCTCCTCTTTTAAATACTCACTAAAAGTAGCTAAAATCCTTCCAGATAAAGAAATATCCGAGGTTTTTACTCCTATATACGCCCTACTTAAAAAAGCTTTCACTATAGGCAAAAACGAATAAGTCGCAAGAGCTGGGGACTCATCTGTTAAGGTATAAGTAATTTGCATTTTTAGTCCTTTAAAAACTTATTTTTATTTTCATTTTTAAGTATATTACAAATAAAAAAAAATGCAAGAGTAAGTTTAAAGTTTGTTTTAGTTTTCAAACAAACTTTAAATATTTTTAATTAAGTAAATTAGCAGGAAGTTGTATGATATTTTTAATAAGATTAAAAGGGGTTTTTAGGGTATCTGTTAAAATTTCGGTATGAAATTTAGGGTCATCTATACTTCCATCTATTTTTAAGTTTGTGCTAATTTCTTGATTTTTACCTAAAATTACATAATTTAAAATTGGAACCTTGGATATAGCTTCTGAAGCTGATTTTAAAGTTTTAAGCTCTAAACTAAAATCCACTGTATTTAATCTTAAATTTGCTGATCCTAAACCATATATATCTACACTATCGCCGTTTAAATTAATAGCTGAAACTCTTAAAAGATCTTTTTTTCTATTAAAAATAATCTTTCCATCATGTAGGCTTAAACCTTTTTGATTAAAAGTTGGAGATTTAAACATCAATAAACTTGGTACAGTATCAATAAAGGAAATAAGCTGATTTACACCTTTTAAATCCTTCACATAAGTGTTTTTAAAATCGATCTGTCCGTCAAAATACTCCAATCCACTTCCTTTTATACTTAAGTTAAACACTCCATCTTGAACAGCTTGTTTTTGTAAAAACTCATTTAAATAATTATCATCAATATTGCTAACGTTTAAATTTAAATCATTAGAAGAATAATAAAGATCAAATTTTGCATTTCCTCTAGAACCTTTAAGATCCAAAGCATTGCCTTTTAAATCAGCCTCTACCCTATCAAAAGCCAAAGTTTTATTAGAATCTGGCAAAATTAAAGCTACATTTGCTCCACCAAAACTAATATTTTGGGTATTAGTAGAAATATCAAATGTTGAATTTGAAGAGTTGGAATCTTTTCTATAAATATAACTTAAATTTTTCAAATGAATTTCTTTATTATCAGAACTTATTTTAGCACTTGCTGTATCACTTTGAGTATGAATTTCCATAACGCCTTTATTTTTTACAATATCAAAGCTATCATTTTCATAAGGAGTTTGACCGTTGATAAGTAAATTATTTTTAAAATAAGCATCATTAACGCTTGCATTAAAATCTTCGAAATTTAAAGTTTTATAATAAACATTTTTAGCATCGATAAACCCAAACTTTTTAAGCAATGGAGAAAATGAAAATAAAATCTTAGGATTACTAAGATTAGCCTCAAGTCCATCTTTAAAATTTAAAATCAAATTCCACTGAGGAATGCTAATGTTAACATTTTGCGAATAATCTAATTTTACTTCTACATTTTGATTTTTTAAATCTAAAAGCTTCCCATTGTCAAAATAAAGCCTTGAAATCCGAGTATTGAAATTTCCTTGCTGTTTTTGTAAGTCAAATTTAGCATTAAAATCAGCCTCTAAAAAGCCATTTTTAACACTAGCATTTTCTATATTTAAATTATTTTGATTTAATTTGACAAATGCTTTTGCAATATTAAAATCAGCCAAAGAAATACTAGCATTCTCTAAAGCTAAAATACCACTATAAAAAATTTTACCCTTATCATGAAAATCAATTTTAAGCTCTAAATCACTTTTAATTTTTCCGCTTTTTTGATAAAAAGGTAATGAAAAATGATAATCTTCCAAAGCTTTAGCAAGTTTTTCGTCAAATTTTAGATTATTAGACTTAATGCGCAAATAAATCCCAGCTTTTTTTTCATCAAACAAATCATATAGATAAACCTTACTAGAACTTAAATCAGCACCATTATAGAAAGCTTTATTAAAGACAAAATCAAGCTTTTGTTTGTTTAAATTTAAATCGAGTTTTGGAATTTCAATAGCATTCATTTTATCATCCAAGCGAACTTTGACATTATTAACATAACCTGATGCACTAATATTGTCTAAATAATAATTATTTTTAGTAAAATCTATAAAGCCCTGCAAATAATCTAAATGATAAAATTCTCCCTTAGCCCTATATGCCATCCAAAGATTTAAACTCTGTGGAAGTTCTATTCTTTTATTAACTCTTTTAAAAATTTCCGTAATATTTCTAATGTTTAAATCTTCTATTTTATAAGCTAAATTTTTATCTTTATAAGAGATACTTGCGTTAAAGTCAAGCAATTCTCCACTTGCTCTACCTTGAAAATAATAAAACTCGCTCTTAGTATTGATACTTAAATTTCCATCAATATTTAAATCATAATCTTTTAATAAAAGTTTTTTAATATCAGCTATAAGTTCTTTATTTTGACGCTGTAATGTTAATTTTAAAAACAATAAATCATTATCTATAAAAAATTCATTATCTTTAAATAAAATACGCACATGATTATCTTTTATATTTAAATTTTGTATATCAATCTCTTCAACAAAAGTATATAGATATTTTAAATTTTTTGTTATTTTTAAAATCTCTGTTGAAGCATTATCAGAAGAGTGAGTTTGTGATGAAATTTCGGAATTTTGAGTCTCATTTATAGTGATATTTTTTGCTCGTACAATTAATTTTTTATCTAATTTAATATATAATTGTTCTAATTTTAAAAAATCAAATTGGATACTAGAGATGACAATCCCATTTTTAAGCACTATAAACAAAGCTAATATAAGCACAACAAAAAATACAACAATATATAAAATTTTCTTTTTCATACGCAACTTCTTTTTGATATTTATTTTGGGGATTTTTTATTATCTAACTCAGCCTTTAAAAAGCAATTCTGTGGTATTTATTCCCCAAGGTTCAATTTCTCAAATTATAACATATTTAAAGCAAAATAAATATCAGATGAGTAGTATTGATAAATATATTTTATTTTTTTTAGGACACCCTCAATCAGGCTGGATCAACATAGGTACAAAAGATTTAAATAGAGCTGAATTTCTACATAAACTCACTATTGCTAAAGCAGCACTTCAAACCATTACTCTTATCCCAGGGGAAACAAGTGTAATCTTTTTAGAACAAGCAGCCAAACAACTTGAACTTGATAAAGATATACTTTTAAAAGAATTTCAAGCTCAAGCTCCTTATGATGAAGGAGTTTTTTTACCAGAAACTTATAAAATTCCAAAAGGCATTACGGAAAATCTACTCATTCAAATGCTTTTAAACCATGCTGAAATTTCCAATAAAAAAACTTCTGAGAAAATTTTTGGGGATTATAATCCAAAAAAATGGCACCAATATATCATCATCGCTTCTGTAATACAAAAAGAAGCTGCTAACGAAAATGAAATGCCTATAGTTGCAAGCGTAATTTACAATCGACTTAAAAAAGGTATGAAGCTTCAAATGGATGGAACTTTAAATTATGGAATTTACTCCCATGTAAAAGTTACCCCACAAAGAATAAGACAAGATAATAGTTCTTATAATACCTATAAATTTACAGGATTGCCTAAAGAAGCGGTTTGTAATGTTTCTTTAGCTGCTATTCGCGCAGCTATTTTTCCTTTAAAGACAGATTATTTATATTTTGTGCGTGATAAAAATACTGGAGTTCATATTTTTAGCACAAATATAGATGATCACAATAAAGCCATAAATTTACAAAAAGGAAAATAATTTTGATATTTTTATACAAAATAGTTAAATTGGAACAGTATTTGCTTGCTAATATTAAAAATTATAAAAAGGATAAAAAATGATCAACCCATTTAAATCAAAAGAACTAGTTACTAGTGCTTTAGCGGGTAGAAATCTAAGAAATCAACTCATCAATGCCAATCTTGCAAATGTTGATACTCCTTTTTATAAAGCAAGAGATATTGAATTTGAAACAGCTTTGGTAAGTCGTGCAAATGAAATTTTTAAAAAAAATGATAATAAAGAATTGCAATTAGCTGTAACTGAAGAAGGACATCAAAAACCTTGGAAATTTCCAGATCCTAGTAAATCTACTATTTACTTAAGAGACGGACATTTAGCAAGAAATGATGCAAATACTGTTGATCTAGATGTGGAAACCACAGAAATGAGTAAAAATACAGTTATGATAACAGCTCTTGATGGAGTTTTAAGAAGACAAAGCAATATCTTTAGTTCTATACTTGATGCAAGCTCTAAATTAAGTTAAAGGTAAATTATGGCATACTTAAGTGATTTTGATATTAGTGGTTATGGTTTAAGTGCTCAACGTTTTAGAATGAATGTTATTAGCTCTAATATAGCTAATGCAAACACTACAAGAACAGCTGAGGGTGGGCCTTATAGAAGACGCGAAGTGATCTTTAAAGCAACAGATTTTGATAAGCTTTTAAATGAGCAAATTAACAAAGATAATAATTTTTTAAAATATGAAAATCCTTTAAATGATCCAAGTTCGCCAGAAGAAGCTAAACCTGCTATTCAAAGTGTTGTAGTGGATAAAGTGGTCAGAGATGACAAAGATTTTCGCATGAAGTATGATCCAAGCCATCCTGATGCAAATGCTGAAGGTTATGTAGCGTATCCAAATGTAAATCCTGTTATTGAAATGGCAGATTTGATTGAAGCTACAAGAGCTTATCAAGCGAATGTAAGTGCTTTTACAAGTGCAAAAACTATAGCTCAAAGTGCGATTGATTTATTAAGAGGATAATAAAAAATGAACAATATTAATGATTTAAGATTAAATAATAATATTTCAAATACCAACAAAAGTCAAAATTCCACAGGAATTGGTGATGAATTTGCCAAGATGCTTAAAAATGAAATCGATGATTTAAATAAAGCACAAGAAAGTGGAGAAGCTGCAATGACAGACATTGCCACAGGACAAGTAAAAGATCTGCATCAAGCAGCTATAGCTATCACTAAAGCTGAAAGCAGTATGAAATTTATGCTAGAAGTAAGAAATAAAGCGATCAGTGCTTATAAAGAAATCACAAGAACTCAAATTTAAACCCTAATGCAAGAATATAAAAAAAATAGGGTTTCAAAAGTTGCCTTTGCCTACTGCATGGCACTTTTGTTTATGATTATTTTTATCAGCTCTACTTTTTTTCTTACATCAAAACGTCATATACCTAACACTGAAAAAGATCAATACGCTCTTGCTCTAAGAGGATCGATTATAACTAAAGATAATTTTACTATCACAAGTTCTAAACAAATTTATCGCGCTGAAATTGATCTTAGAAGTATTAACAAAGATAAATTTGATCTATTTTTAAAGCTTTTTCAAATTTATAGTGGGATAAGTAACGATCAAGTAGCAGATATTAAAAAAAGAATGCAAAATCAAAAAAAACGTTCTTATAATTTTGTTCTTTTACAAAACTTAGATTCCAAGCAAGCAAGCTACCTTAAAGACCTTGCTAAAAAACTTTATATACAAGGCTTTTTCAAAGCTTTTACAAATAATTCTGGAAGAGTTGAAACAAGAGGATTAAATATCATCGAACATGAAGAAGATAGAATTTACATGTCAAAAGATTCTTTTACTCCTATTATCGGTTATACTAAAATGATATTAGATCCAGAAAGTGGAATTTTAAAAAATATAGGAGTTAAAGGTTTAGAAAAATACTACGATGAATGTCTAAGTCCTGTTCAAAATGAAAAAATTCAAGGACTTAAAGATATAGGTGGAAATATTATTTTAAATCTAAATTCACTACAACAAAAAAAGATCAATGGTTGTGATTTATATTTAAATCTTTCTTTGAAACTACAAAAAAGCATAGAAAAAGCCATAGATCAAAGAAATGAGGATTTAAAAGCCAATGAAATCATCGTTGGGGTAATGGAAAGCAAAACAGGAAGAATTTTAGCTTTAGCAAGCTCAAGGCGCTATGACCCGCAAAATCGTGGAAAAGATCTATCAGTTCTTAATGCAAGTGCTATAGAATACGGCTATGAAGCAGGTTCTGTTATAAAACCTTTTATCTTTACAACAGCCTTAAGACTTGGTAAAATAAAAATGGATGAAGTAATTAATACTTATGGCGGTTCTTATAAGCTAGGACGTTTCACCATCAAAGACGATCACAAAATGGACAAAATGACTATGGAGGAAGTTATAAGATATTCTTCAAATATAGGCATGATACAAATTGCTAAAAGACTTAACAATATAGAAATCGTATCAGGACTTAAAATATTTAAATTTGGCGAAAAAAGTGGTATTGACCTACCCTATGAACAAAAAGGAGAAATTCCAAATCCTAAGCGCTTAAGAGATATAGAAAAATCTGTTTTAAGTTATGGTTATGGACTTAAAACAACCTTTATACAACTCCTTGCAGCTTATAATGTTTTCAACAATGATGGGTTTTATATCACACCGCGTTTAGCTGAAAAATTCTATCAAAATGGACGCTTTACAAATCTTGATAATGATGTAAAAAAAGAAAAAATTCTTTCTAGCGAAGCCACTAAAACGATGCAAAATGTTCTTATAAATGTTATAGAAAAAGGAACAGGAAAAAAGGCAATTACACAAGGTATTATTGCAGGAGGTAAAACAGGAACGGCAAGAATAGCCGAAAGACAAGGTTACACCTCAAATCGCTACAATGCATCCTTTTTTGGTTTTGCAAATGATTTAAATCACGCCTATACCATAGGAGTTCTCGTAAGACATCCTACTAAACCCTATAGTTATTATGCTGCACAAAGTGCTTTGCCTATGTTTAAAGATGTTGTTGATATTTTAATCAATGAAGAATTTCTAACGCCTATACAAGACAATAACCAAACTAACACAAACAACTAGTTTGATATATCTTTAGAAAATATCACCTCAACAGCACCTATAAGTTCTTCAGCAATCTTAGCAGCAAAAGTTGTATCATTAAGTATTGAAATTCCTTCAGCTGTTGTGATTTTTCTTACTGAAATAAGATGTTCAACATTGCTCAAGGTTAAAGTATCGATTTCTTTTAAAATTTCTTTTCCTTTTTGAAGATTTTTAATAATCAAATAAAGCTTTTCACGATCTTCAACCACTCTAAGCTCTTCGATACTTCTTAAAAGCTCTCCTAAATTCGATCTAATTTTATTATACTCTAAAGCCAAAAATTCATTAGAAGAACTAGAATATTTCTTAATATTTGCTTGGATAATTTTTAAATTTTTAGTTGTTTCGACTAAATTTTTAGCTGCCATCTTAAAGGTAAAAATTTTATGATTCTTTGTTTCATCGTTAATATAAACTTGTGCTTTAGTTGAAAAATCAATAATAGCTTCAAAAAGAACCTTTATCCTAGTTTGATACAAATAGTCCAAATCCACATTTTTACTAAACCACCTTTTATTTTCTAAAATTTCTTTAAAACTTTTATCACTTTGTATATCTTTACGACTAAAACCTATAGCATGAGCAACAATTGCATAGGTATTGTTATAAAGATGCTCGCTTTCTTTCCTTAAAGCTTCGATGGCTGTGTCACTAAACTTAACCAAACTACTATCAAGATATAAAGGCTTGTCTTTATTCTTATCTTTAGGAGCTTTTACTATCTTATTTAAAAAAAGAACAATTTGAGGAGTAAAGAATGAAAAAAGCACAACACCAATTAAATTAAACAAAGTGTGAAATAATGCTACTTTCAAAGCTATATCTTCTATGTTTAATATAATGGATAAAAAATTAAGAAAATGTATAAAATAAGGAAAAATAAGCACTATTAAAAAAGCTATACCAAAATTAAAAATACAATTTGCAAACGCTAATTTCTTTCCTTCAATATTGGTACTTAAAGAAGCTAAAACAGCCGTTACAACCCCTCCAACACTAGTACCTAAATTTGCCGCTAAGGAATTTTCCAAACTGATTTGTCCAGCAAGTAAAGCAGCAACAATAATAGCCATTGTAGCTGTGCTTGATTGTATAACTCCTGTAAGCAAAGCACCTAATCCTAAAAAAACAAAAACTCCTTTAAAACCAGCAAAATCAAAGCGAGAAAGATCAATTATATGTTTAAAATTTTCAAAACCACTTTTAATATAATCCACACCCAAAAAGAAAAATCCTATACCAATAAAAATATTACCCAAACCCTTTAATACACTATCTTTTTGAAAGAAAAATAATACTCCAATAATCAAAAGTGGGATAGCTAACATTGAAATTTTAATATTTGTCAAACCAACAATCAGCCAAGAACTTGCCGTATTTCCTAAATTTGCTCCAAAAATAATCCCTATGCCCGCACCTAAAGAAATAAGCCCTGCACTCAAAAAAGAAATCGTAATAATAGAAACTAAAGTTGAAGATTGCATAATTAAAGTACTTAAAGTACCAAAAAGTATACTTTTTATCTTTGTATCAGTTGACTTTGCTAAAATTTTTTCAAGCAAACCACCACTAAAAGCTTTAAAACCTATACCTAAATTAGTCATTCCAATAAGAAGTATTGCCACTCCTGCTAAAAGATTGGCAAGCTCGTCATAACGAATTAAAATAAAAATCAGAACTAAAGCAAAAATGCTCCATGAAATAAATTTAAAATATTTTAAAGAATTTCTTTCCTCTTGCAATACCTAACCTTTTAATTTTTCAAATTCATTCATCAGAAATTCCCTCAAATTTTCAGCTTCTTCTTCGCCTTTTTCTAGATACTCAAGCAATAAATTTTCTAATTCTTTTAAAAAAGAAAAAAGTTCATTTTGCCAAATACTATCGTTTTTATTACTCAAATTCATGGCTTGTATGAAAGTCAGCTCCCTGCTTAAATCCCCAATTTTTTCTAAAAATTCATCTTTTTGATAAGAAATTTTTAATGCTAAATTAGTATTTTGGATATTTTCTTTAAATTCTCTGATTTTTTCATCGATTAAATCACAAAATTTCGGATAAATATCCATTTTAATAGGCTCTAAAAGAGTTCGCTCATCTATATTTAAAGTAAGCTTTTTAACAGCAAAATAAAGAGCTAAAAAAGACAAAGCTGCTATGAGTAAATAAATTCCTAGCATTAATAACCCTTAAGGGCTAGCATGCCACCATCTAAATTAATGCTTTCAAGTCCCAATTTTTCGGCTATAAATTCAGCTGCAACCATGCTTCTATGACCACTACGACAAATAAAAGCAAGTTTTTTATTTTCATCTCTTTTACTTTGAAATTCATCTAAAAATTTAGCATTTAAAAGCCCTTTATTATCATATAAAGCCACACATTGCGCATTAGGTAAAATACCTTCTTCCCATTCTAAAGGAGTGCGCACATCAAAAATTTGATATGCGTTTAAATCTTGCTTTGTCCAAAGACTTGCAGGGATATTTTCTATCATGAAAAAGCCTTGTTGATGATTTTTGTAAGGCTTGCATTAAATTCAGCAGGATTATCCACGCCCATACCTTCGCTTAGTTTTGCCATATTTAAAACTAGGGTTGCTATATCTGCGCTAAAGGTTTCGTTGTTTTTAAGACCTGTAAAAATAGCGTGTTTTGGATTGATTTCTAAAATAGGTTTGAAATTTTGCTCTTGACCCATTTGTTTTAAGAGTTGCTGCATAGCAAAATCAGGTTTATTTTTATCATAAACTATACAACTTGGGCTATCTTTTAAACGACTGGTTAGTCTTACATCTTCAACTTGATCTTTTAGAAGTTCTTTAAATTTAGCTACAAGTGGAGCAAAAGTATTTTTTTCCTCATCGCTTAGTTCATTTTTATCTTCTACTTGATTGATGGCTACAAATTTCAAACCTTCAAATTCTAGCATAGGAGTTACTAAAGAATCAATCTCATCGTCCATGAGTAAAACTTCTATATTTTTTTGTTTATACTCTTCAAGTAAAGGAGAAGTTCTTAATAAACTTTCATTATTTCCTGCTATATAAAAAATTTCCTTTTGTTCGCCTTGAAGGTCATTTTTATACTCCTCTAAAGAGCGTAAATTTTCACCTTTAGTGCTTTTATAAAGCATGAGTTTTAAAAGACTATCTTTTTCTCCGCCAAAACCATAAAGTCCTTCTTTTAATACTTTACCAAAGGTTTTAAAGAAAGATAAGTATTTTTCTTTATCATTGTTTTTTAGTTTTTCAAGTTCACCTAAAATCTTTTTAACGCTAGCTTCTTTAACACCTTTTAAAATTTGATTTTCTTGCAAAATTTCACGGCTTACATTAAGTGGTAAATCTTCTACATCGATAATCCCACGCACAAAACGCAAATAAGTTGGTAAAAGTTCTTTATCGTCATCGCTGATAAATACGCGTTTTACATAAAGTTTTAAGCCACTTTGATAATCCACACGGAATAAATCAAAAGGTGCATTTTGTGGTATAAAAAATAAAGAATTGTATTCTAATTTTCCTTCACTTTTAGTGTGAAGATAAAGTAAAGGTTTGTTTGAATCATGAAAATTTTGCTCATAAAATCTTTCATAATCTTCTGCTTTAAGGCTTGATTTTTGCATTCTCCATAAAGCATTGGCTTTATTGATTTGAGAAATTTTAAGTTCAGTTTTCCCTTCTTCTTCGCCTTCTTTAGCAGGAGTAAATTCTTCTTTTTCCATGAAAATTGGAAATTGAATATGATTAGAATATTTTTCTATAATGCTTTCGATTTTATAAGTATTAGCAAACTCATCATCTTTTAAGTATAAAGTAATGCTTGTACCTTGTTCTTCTTTGCTTGCGTCATCAATCTCATAACCATTTGCATCAGAACTCCAAAGATAAGCTTTATCATCTAAAGCTTTTTTACTTAAAACTTCGATTTTACTAGCCACCATAAAAGCAGAATAAAAACCTACTCCAAATTGTCCTATGAGTTGAGAATCTTTTTTAGCATCACCGCTCAAATTTTCTAAAAAGCTTTTAGTACCGCTTTTTGCTATGGTTCCAAGGTTGTTGATAAGATCATCTTTATCCATACCTATACCATTATCACTAATGCTTAAAGTTTTTTTATCTTTGTCAATTTTGATTTCAATTTTAGGTTCGAATTTTAAGCTTTTATATTTATCATCACTTACGCTCAAAAAATTAAGCTTATCTAAAGCGTCGCTTGCGTTTGAAATAAGTTCTCTTAAAAAAATTTCTTTATTAGAATATAAAGAGTGTATCATAAGCTGTAAAAGCTGATTTACTTCGGTTTGAAATTGCATTTTAATCTCCTTTGTAATTTTTTAAAGTGGTATTTTAGCAAAAAATACAAATTCTAAAGTAAATTTAAAGATTTATTTGAAAATTATAAAACCAAGCCATGCGGCAAATAAGCAAAGAAAGACATTTAAGATAATATTTAACGCAAAATGAAGATAATTTCCACTTTGCAAAAGAAGTAAATTTTGATAAGAAAAAGTAGAAAAAGTTGTAAAAGCTCCTAAAAAACCTGTACTTATAAAGCTTTTAAGTAAAGGAGATAAACCTTTATTTTGTACATAAGAAAACAAAAGTCCTATGATAAAAGAACCCAAAACATTAACAAAAAGAGTTCCAAGGTTGATAGAATAAGGAAAAAATTTATTCACTAAATTAATAGAAAGCATTCTTAATATTGCTCCTATAAATCCCCCAAAACCAACAACTAAAAGGGTATTTAGCAAAGCTTAGCTCTTTCTTGATCGAGTAATTCTTGCATTTTTTTTCTAGTGTTTTCAAGCCATTTGTCATTATTTGTATCGACTAAATCCATGCAAATGATTTTAAGCACTCCACTGCTTGCACTAAAACTTTTTGTGTCTAAAATTTTTGCAGAATCCACAATTAAAATAGGCTGAACTTTAAGATTTAATTTTTCACTTAAAATTTTTGCTCCACTTTGAAATTTAAGCATTTTTTCATTTTTAGATCTAGTTCCTTCTGGAAAAATAGCCAAAACCCTATCTTCGCTAATTCTTTCTTTTGCTTCTTTTAAAACTCGTACCAAATCACGCGGATTTTTTCTATCTATACAAAGAAGTTTTGGTTTTTTCATAGCAACTTTGAAAATAGGAATTTCTCCTAATTCTTTTTTGGCAATCCAGCATAAATTTTTAGGATATAATTCTTCTAAAGCGATAATATCTAAAGCACTTTGATGATTCATTAAAATCATCTGAGCTTGTGGATTAAAAGTACCAATGATTTCTTGTTTATAAGAGATGGTATATCTTTGAAATTTAGCCCAAATTTTGCGGATTTTCCAAAGTGTGTTTTGAGATTTTGTAAAGTAAAAACAAAAAACCACCAAAGCAACACTTAAAACAAAAAAAATCCAAAAATAAAGAGCTTTAATTTTTTTGTAAATCATCTTTATTAACCCAACCTATTTTTCCATCAGAAAACAGTACTTTAATATAATTTTGTCTTTTGCCCAAAACTTCTACTTTTTCATCTGCATTTGCCGTATAAAAATAAGTTGAAGGCTCTGTAGGTAAAATTTTAGCCCTAGAACCAGCCTTGATAATTGCATTTTGAGTATTGGTATCTACAAGAAAACTAAGCGCAAAACAAACAACTGCCAAAGCCAGAATAATGTAATTTTTTCTCCATACAAATAAAGCTCCAAATAAAACCGCTAAAAACCATAAGGTATATTGTTTATAAATATTTAAGTCTTTATTTACAGGATTTAAATCACTCTGAGTGCTGATCTCATCGTCACTAATTTTTAGTTTTAAATTTATATTTTCAAGCTTTTTACTGTCCTTATTGAAATACGAAAATTCAAAATTTGTTTTACTTAATGGCAAAATAGCATAATAAAAAGCACTAGAAGCATTAAAATCCCCTTTTAAATTTTCAATGCCTTGCTTTTGAATTCCTTCTATAAAAAAGCTTTTAAGATTTGTATTGGTTGCGTTTAGTTCTACCATCATAATGATATTAGCATCATCAAAATAACTCGCTTTAACTTTTTTAATTTCCAAAGAACTTGCCACAAGGTGTGAAAAATCTTTATTGGATAAAGTATTTTCAAATTTGATAGGATTAAGATTGATATCAGCCTCTTGAAAAGCTTCATTATTTCTAAGAAGTTTGATAGAAATTTTACTCAAACTAGCATTTGAATTTTTAGCTTCAAACCATAAAGTTGTTTTATATTCGTTATTGATAAATTCCCATTTTGCATCTGGATTTAAAAAAGATAAATTAGTTTTTTCTACGCTTATGTTAAAATCAAATTTTGTATTTTCCGTAGTGCGAGCATAGATCGTAATAGGAAAAACTTCTCCAACATATACCCTACTTGGATATTCATCATTTGTAAGAACCAAACTCCCTTTAGCTATAAAAGGATCATCTACATTGCTTTCAAAGTCATTATTTTCATCGCTTGGCGGAATATTTTGATAAATTTTTTGTTCTTCTTGGGGTAATTTTTGTAATTCTTTTTGCATATTTTCATCTTGACCGCTAAATACAGAAATTTCACCTCTGCCGAACAATACAACAACACTAAAAACTAAAGTTAATAAAATTTTCAAAATAAAAAGCCTTTAAGCATTTTCAAACCTAGATCATTACCTAGAACTTTTTCACAAGCACGCTCAGGATGTGGCATGAGTCCAAAGATTTTTTTGTTTTCATCACAAATTCCTGCGATATCAAATACAGAACCATTTGGATTTGACTCGTATTTTAGAGTAATAAGATTTTTATCTTGCAATTCTTTTAAAGTAGCCTCATCAGCGTAATAATTTCCCTCTCCATGGGCAATTGGCAAATTAATAATTTCATCTTTTTTGAAATTTTTCAAAAAGGCATTATCATTAGAAACTACTCTTAAATTTTGGTTTTTTGAGATAAAGCTAAGATTGTTGTTATGCTTCATTGCACCTTTTAAAAGACCGCTTTCAAGTAAAATTTGAAAACCATTGCAAATACCTAAGATATATCCTCCCTTTTTTGCATGATTAAAAACACCTTGCATAACAGGAGCAAGTTTTGCAATAGCTGCACATCTTAGATAATCTCCATAAGAAAATCCGCCTGGCAAAACAACTAAATCTGCATCAAATTCTTTTTCTTCATGCCAAACAATCTGCGTTTTTACTCCAAGTTTTTCAAAGGCATAAGCTGTATCAAATTCACAATTTGTCCCTGGAAATCTAATAATAGCAACTTTCATTTTACTCTTTCTCAATTATAAGCTCATAATCTTCAATGACGCTATTTACCAACAACTCTTCACACATTTTTTTGACTTGTTCTTTGGCTAATTTTTCATCTTTCTCATCAAGAGAAATTTTGATTTGTTTTGCTATTTTTACTTCTTTTATGCTATTAAAATTTAAAGAATGCAAAGCTTTTTCCACCGCTTTGCCCTGTGGATCTAAAACCCCATTTTTTAAAGAAATATTTACAATAACTTCCATATTTTTCCTTAATTTAATATTCTTTTTAAAACTTCTTCATAAGCCATTTTTACATTACCTAGATCTTGACGAAATCTATCTTTGTCTAATTTTTCATTACTAAATTTATCCCAAAATCTACAACTATCAGGACTTATTTCATCAGCTAAAACAAGCTCATTATCTTTAGTTAAACCCAGTTCGATTTTAAAGTCAATCAGCCTTAAATTCTTATTGTCAAAAAATGGAGTTAAAATAGAGTTAATCTTTCTAGCTATATTTTTAATTTCACTAATTTGAGCTTCATTTTGCACTAAATTTAAAATCAAACAATGCTCATCATTGATAAAAGGATCGCCTAAGGCATCATCTTTAAGACAAAATTCCACCAAAGCAAAAGGTAGTACAGTGCCATCTTTAATGCCCAGTCTTTTTGTAAGAGAACCTGTTGCAACATTGCGTACTATAACTTCAATAGGAACAATTTTACATTTTTTAACCACTTGTTCTGTATCGCTTATAGTTTCTACCAAATGGGTTTTAATCCCATTTTTTTCAAGCAAATGAAAAATTTCAGTACTGATTTTACAGTTTAATGCGCCTTTTCCACTTTCATTGCCTCTTTTTTCTGCATTAAAAGCAGTTAAATCATCTTTAAACTCACTAATTAGTAAATTTTCATCATCAGTTTTGAAAAGTTTTTTACCTTTTCCTTCGTAGAGCATTTCTTTTTTTGTCATTTTATTGTCCTTGTTTGATATTTAAAATTTTAATAGTATCAATAGCTGATTTTAACTGTGCGTCATCATTGATTTGTTTTTGACTGATTAGATTTTTATTGTCTTTATTTTCTTGTTTATCTTCTTTTTTATTTTTATCTATTTTTTCAAGCTCACTTTCTAAATGTTGTTTTAAGTCGCTTTCTTTTATAGAAAAACCATCTTCTTGAGTATTTACTTTACCTGGAAAAACTTCAATATCAGGTTTTACACCCACTGCTTGAATAGTACGGCCGCTTGGAAGATAATATCTTGCAATAGTAAGCCTTAAAGCTTCAGTTTTATTAATAGGTATGATTTGTTGAACACTACCTTTTCCAAAAGTATTTTCACCCACAATAACACCGCGTTTAAGATCTTGTAAAGCTCCACTTACGATTTCACTTGCACTAGCACTTCCACCATTTACAAGCACAACCAAAGAAGCATTAGAAATTTTGTTTTTAGGATCGGCTTTATATTCTTGATTTTCACTTGCGATGCGTCCTTTTTGAGAAACAATAACACCTTTATCTACAAATAAATTTACAAGTCCTATGGCTTGATTTAAAAGTCCACCAGGATTATTTCTAAGATCTAAAATAACCCCTTTAACATTAGGATATTTTTTAAGTTCTTTACTTGCCACATCTACAACATTTTTATCAAAATTTGTAACTCTAAGATAAAGAATGTTTTCATTTTCTATCATTTTTGCATAAACACTTTCTATCTTAATAATTTCTCTTGTAAGTGTAACATCAAAAGGTTTTGTTGCACCTTTTCTAAAGATGGTTAAAGTGATTTGAGTTTTTGGCTTACCACGCATTTTATCCACAGCATCATTGAGATTAATTCCCAAAGTGGCCTCATCATTAATTTTTAAAATAATATCTCCTGATTTTATCCCTGCTTTATCTGCTGGTGTTCCTTCTATAGGAGAAACAACTGTTAAAGCACCATCTTTCATACCTACGGTTATACCAAGGCCACCAAATTCACCATTGGTTTGAATTTTCATATCATTAAAATCTTTTTCATTTAAAAAAGAAGAATGCGCATCAAGATTGCTTAAAAGCCCTGATAAAGATTTATCCACCAAATCGCTGATATTTTGATCATCCACATAATATTGCTCTACTATGGCAAGAGTTTTTGTAAGCTTATCTAAAGCTTCTAGGCGTTTTTGAACCTGCTCTTCTTTTTGATCAACTTTAGCTTGTAAATGACTCGTTAAAAATAGACATAAAATAAAAGTAGTGGCAAAGCCTGCAAGACCTGCAAAAAATCGTTTTGTTTTCAAAATAAGCTCCATTATTGAGTTTTAGTTTAAAGAGTAAATTTTAATAAAAATTACTTAAAACTTCGTAAATAAATTTAAATTCTTAAAAATATGTTAAAATAGACTAAAAATTCCAAAAAGAAAGTTAATACAATGTGCCAAGAAAAACATACTCATACACATTCTCAAAAACATCTTAAAGCAGTTTGCAATCGTCTAAGTAGAACCATAGGGCATTTAAGTGCTATTAAAAGAATGGTTGAAAATGACAAAGACTGTAGTGAAATTTTAATCCAGCTTGCTGCCGTAAAAGCCGAAGTTAACAATACCGCAAAAGTAGTTTTAAAAGAACATTTAGCTCATTGTATGGTACATGCTATAGAAGAAAATGATATTCAAAGCATAGAAGAATTAAACAAGGCTATAGATATGTTTATGAAATAATCTAAAATTAGTCATTTGTCCTATTATTTAAAAAATTTTACTCAATTAACTTGACATTATATGACTAAAGTTATATAATGTCAAGTATATAAACTAAATAAAGGATAAAACATGGCAAATATACAAGATTTTTTAACTGATAATATGCTTTCAAACCTTGAAAGTGCAGCATCTTTAGCTATACATTCTAAAAATACCGAAGTCGTATCTTTGCACCTTTTATGGGCTTTAAGCGTAGATAGTACAAGTATTTTAAATCAAATTTTAAATAAATTAAATATTTCTAAAGAAGCCTTAGAGCTTGAAATTAAAAGCAGAATTTCAAAACTTGCAACGAGTTCAAATGTAAGCCGTGAAAATATACGCTTTTCCAATGAACTTATAAATTCATTAGAAAATGCTAAAGGATTGATGAGTGCTAATGGAGATAGTTATTTAAGTGTGGATACTTGGCTTATAAGTGAAAGTCAAAAAAGTCCTATTAAAGAAATTTTAGCGCAATTTTTAGATTTAAGAGAATTTCAAAAAGAGCTTGAAAGTCTAAGGGCAGGACGCAAAATCGATAGCAAAACAAGCGATGAAACCTTAGATAGCTTAAATAAATTTGGTATAGATTTAACCTTAAAAGCAAGTGAGGGTAAACTTGATCCTGTTATAGGTAGAGAAGAAGAAATCGAACGCTTGATGCAAATTTTAATACGTAAAACCAAAAATAACCCTATACTTTTAGGTGAACCAGGTGTAGGAAAAACAGCTATAGTAGAAGCTTTAGCGCAAAGAATTATCAAAAAAGATGTTCCAAAATCTTTACAAAATAAAAAAGTCATCGCTCTTGATATGAGTGCTTTAATTGCAGGCGCAAAATACAGAGGAGAATTTGAAGATAGATTAAAAGCTGTGGTTAATGAAGTGATAAAAAGTGAAAATATCATTCTTTTTATCGATGAAATTCACACTATAGTAGGTGCTGGAGCGAGTGAAGGCAGTATGGATGCGGCAAATATTTTAAAACCCGCTCTTGCAAGAGGTGAACTCCATACCATAGGCGCAACTACTTTAAAAGAATATCGTAAATATTTTGAAAAAGATGCAGCCTTGCAGCGCCGTTTTCAGCCTGTAAATGTAGGTGAGCCAAGTGTTAATGAGGCTTTGGCTATGTTAAGGGGTATAAAAGAAAAGCTTGAAATTCATCATAATGTAACTATAAATGATAGTGCTTTAGTAACTGCAGCTAAACTTTCAAAGCGTTATATAGCAGATCGTTTTTTACCTGATAAAGCCATTGATTTAATCGATGAAGCTGCAGCTGAACTGAAAATGCAAATTGAAAGTGAACCAAGTTCTTTAAGAAAAGTACGCAAAGATATAGAAACTTTAGAAGTTGAAAATGAAGCTTTAAAAATGGAAAATGATGAGAAAAATCAAAAAAGACTCGATGAAATCACAAAAGAACTAGCTAATTTAAAAGAAAAACAAAATGCCCTAAATTCACAGTTTGAAAATGAAAAAAGTGTTTTTGATGATATAAGCACTAAGAAAAAAGAAATTGATCTACTTAAAAATGAAGCTTCTTTAGCTAAAGCTAGAGGTGAATTTCAAAAAGCAGCCGAGCTAGAGTATGGAAAAATTCCAAGTCTTGAAAAAGAAGTAGAAATTTTAGAAGATAAATGGAAAAAAATGAGCGAAAATGGAGTTTTACTTAAAAATCAAGTAGACGAGGATTTGGTTGCTGGAATTTTAAGCAAATGGACAGGTATTAGCGTGCAAAAAATGCTAACCTCTGAAAAACAAAAATTCTTAGAAGTGGAAAAACATTTAAAAGAAAGTGTCATAGGACAAGATAAGGCCTTAAGTGCTTTAGCTAGAGCCATTAAACGCAACAAAGCAGGACTTAATGCGGACAATAAACCTATAGGAAGCTTTTTATTTTTAGGGCCAACAGGGGTAGGAAAAACACAATCAGCTAAAGCTTTGGCGAAATTTTTATTTGATGATGAAAAAGCAATGATTCGCTTTGATATGAGTGAATTTATGGAAAAACATAGTGTTTCAAGACTCTTAGGTGCGCCTCCAGGATACATAGGGCATGAAGAAGGTGGAGAGCTTACTGAAGCTGTACGAAGAAAACCTTATAGCGTGCTTTTGTTTGATGAAGTTGAAAAAGCACATAAAGATGTATTTAATGTGCTTTTAGGGATTTTAGATGATGGTAGAGCAACCGATAGCAAAGGTGTAACAGTGGATTTTAAAAATACCATTATCATTTTAACTTCTAATATCGCCTCAAGTGCCATTATGAATTTAAGTGGAAAAGAACAAGAAGATGCGGTAAAAAATGAGTTAAAAAATTTCTTTAAACCTGAGTTTTTAAACCGCTTGGATGATATTATCACCTTTAATCCACTTGGAAAAGATGAAGCTTATGAAATAGTCAAGCTTTTATTTAAAGATTTACAAATGAGCTTAGAAAACAAGGGGATAAAAGCAAGTTTAAGCGAAAATGCAGCCCTTTTAATCGCTAAAGATGGTTTTGATCCTGATTTTGGTGCTAGACCTTTAAGAAGAGCTATTTATGATCTTATAGAAGATAAATTAAGCGATATGATACTTGCTGATGAACTTCATGAAAATGATAGCATTATCATTGATGCAAAAGATGATGAAATAATCATCAAAAAAGCTTAATCATTTTGAAAGTAGAAAGGAACTACTTTCAAAATATAATCTCACTTTCATTAAATTTCATATTTGCTTTTGGTAATGGTGATTTGGTGGTATAATAAGCACTTTCTCCTTTATAATTTCCACGATAAACTCCATTAGGAATGCTAAATTTTCTAGTTGTATCAGGGAATTTTTCTATATATTGAGTTAAAAATTCTCTAAACACAGGAGCAGCCGTTCTAGCGCCACCTTCTGTATAACGCATAGGCTTGTTGTTATCATTTCCATACCAAATGATTGCTTCTATTTCAGGCGTAAGTCCACAAAACCAAGCATCAACACTTTTATTCGTTGTTCCTGTTTTTCCTGCTATTTCTATATCTTTTACTCTTGCATTACGCCCTGTGCCTTTTTCAACAACATTTCTCATCATATCTAAAACCAGAAAACTTTGCGCTTCATCGCTGACTTTACGCTTATTTGAGTTAAATTCCATGATGGTTTTACCGGTTTTATCCTGAACTTGTCTGATAATTTGAGGATCTTTAATCGTTCCATAGTTCCCAAACATGGTATAAAATTTCGAATACTCCAAAGGAGAAATACCAAAACTTCCCAATACGATTGATAAATTAGGCGGTATATCTTTAAATCCAAATTCCATTAGTTTAGAGTAAAGAACATCAAGCCCCATATCAAGTGCGAGATTAATGGTAGCTAAATTTCTTGATCTTGTTAAAGCTTCTTTTAAGGTAATTAAACCTAAAAATTTACCCCCTTCATTTTTAGGTTTCCAATCCTCATTATTACCCGCTCCACCTTCAAAAATTCTAGAAATATCAGCAATTTCACTCATAGGTGAATATCCTAAATTAATCGCCACTTGATACACAAAAGGTTTAAAAGAGCTTCCAGGTTGACGCATACTTTGAGTAGCACGGTTATAATTACTTTTTTCATAATCAATCCCACCTACCAAAGCTAAAACATCGCCACTTTGATGATTTACCACAACCATAGCTCCATTTAAAGTGCTTAAATTTGCATTTTTATCACGTTTTACTATCTCATCATAACCAAATTTCAAAGCATTTTGCGCCATATTTTGAACATCTAAGTCTATATTTAAAATGATTTTATATCCACCTGTTTTTAAGTCTTTGATATTAGGACTTAATTGTTTAATCACTTCATCTACGACATAAGGAGCAGCATTTTGAGTAAGCGTATCATCATAAACTTGCGGAATTTCTTTAATGGCTGTATCATAATCTGCTTTTGAAATCCAACCTAGATTATACATTCTTGAAATAACATTATTTGCTCTTGAGATGGAAAGATCTAAATGCTTTGTAGGATCATAACTGCTAGGTGCTTTTGGCATACCTACTAACATAGCAATCTCTTTAAGGCTTAATTCATTTAAATTTTTATGAAAATACCCCAAAGCTGCGGTTTTTACTCCATAATACCCATGTCCAAAAAAGATAAAATTTAAATACCTTTCTAAAATTTGCTCTTTAGTTAAAATGGTTTCCATTTTATAAGCAAGCAAAGCTTCGCGAATTTTACGCGTAATAGTTCTTTCAGGGGTTAATTCCGTGTTTTTAATAAATTGCTGGGTAAGAGTGGAAGCTCCTTCCATGGTTTTTCCACCGCTTTTTATGATTTTTACAGCAGCTCTAAAAATGGCATCGATATTAACTCCATTATGTTCAAAAAAGCTTGTATCTTCTATAGCAACCAAAGCTTCTATAAGGCGTGGAGGAAGCTCTTCATAAGGAGCGTAAAAACGATGCTGTTCAAAAATATTAGCCACAAGCTTGCCATTTCTATCGTAAATTTGTGTTGTAAGAGGAGGTTTGTATTCTTTAAAAGTATAACCCTCAGTATCAGCACTTGTGAAAAGATAAGCCACATAAATAAATCCAGCTATAAACAAAAGAGTAAAAAATGAAAAAATATATTTTAATATTTTCATAAATAAGCCTTTAAAGTTTGGATATCAAGCCCTAAAGCAGTGCTTAGATTTCCTACTTGTTGGGTGATGAAATTTTGATGAAAACCCTCACACATAATGCAACCCGCCTTGCCTTTATAAAGATCATTTTCTACATAATCTTTTAAAGCATTTTCATCAAAATTTTTAAAATAAAGCGTAGTTTTTGAAAGAGAAAAAACTCTTTTTTCAGGTTTTACAAGCAAAAAAGCCGATAAAATACTTGCATACTTGCCATTTTGCAAGGCAAGCATTTCATAGGCTTCTTTTTTATCCTTTGCTTTGGTAAGAATTTTTTCATCTATACAAACTATACTATCTGCAAAAAGTAAATTTTGGTTTTGAAAATCTTTGCCTAAAGCACTTAAAAATTGTTTTTCTTTTTCAAGAACTATTTTTTGAACATATAAAAAAGGTGAAATATTTTTATTTAAATTTTCATCATAATCAAAACTAACTTGCCTAAAATCAATCTTTGCGGTTTTAAGCAAGTTAACCCTTGAAATGGAACTTGAAGCAAGAATTAACATTAAAGTGCTTTTTCTATCGTTTCTAAGCTTTGTTTTAAAGCTTCATCAATTTTGTTTAAATCTTTTCCACCTGCAGTAGCAAAATCATCTCTTCCGCCACCATTTCCACCTAAAATTTGCGCCGCTTCTTTAACTAAAGCTCCTGCTTTTAAAGGCGCATCTTTAACACCAGCTGCTAAAGTGATTTTTTCATCTTTTACTTGGATAAGTAAAATCACCACTTTAGCAAATTTGTTTTTAAAATCATCAATCATAGCTTTAATATCGCCATTATCTATACGCTTTACGCAAATTTCAACACCTTGGATATTTTTAGAATCAAGCTCGGTTTTACTTGAGTTTTTAAGCTCATTTTTTAAACTTAAAATTTCATTTTTAAGTTTCTTAATCCCGCTTAAAATATCATTATTTTTAAGCTCATTTTTTGCTTTAGAAAGTTCTTCAAGTTGATTTTTTACAAATTCTAAAGCCGCTTTAGAAACCACAGCTTCAATGCGTCTAACTCCAGCACTCACACCACTTTCTTTAACTATGTAAAAACTTCCTATTTGAGCAGTATTTTTAACATGAGTTCCTCCGCAAAGTTCCTTGCTTTCACCTAGAGTTAAAACACGCACATTGCCTTGATATTTTTCATTAAACAATGCTATGGCACCGCTTTTTTTAGCTTTTTCTAAAGGCATATTTTCTAATATAGCTTCACTTGAGTTTATAATCATTTCATTCACTCTTTTTTCAATGCTTTCTAGCTCTTCTTTGCTTAAAGCTTTATGATGAGTAAAATCAAATCTTAGTTTATTGCTTTCAACCAAAGATCCTGCTTGGCTTACATGAGAACCTAAAATTTCTCTTAAAGCATGGTGCAAAAGATGAGTAGCTGAGTGGTGGCGTGCGATTTGCTCTCTTTTTTCTGTATCGATTTTTGCATGAACCGTATCGCCAACTTTTAGTTCTTCACCTGCTTTTACAAAGCTAAGATTGAGATTAAAAAACTTTTGCGTATCTAAAACTTCACACTTAGCTATAAACCCACTATCAGCACTTTGCCCCCCACTTGTCGCATAAAAAGGTGTGTTTTCAAGCATCACCCAACCCGTATCTTTAAGGGTAGAAACTTCTTTAAAATCTTCATCTAAAAGGGCTAAAATTTTACTTTCGCATTCTGCTTTTTCATAACCTATGAAATGATTTTCTCCAAATTTTTCAAGCAAGTTTTTAAAATCTCCGCTTGCAGTTTTATCTCCACTTCCTTTCCAAGAAGCCTTAGCGCGTGCTTTTTGCTCATTCATTAAAAGTTCAAATTTTTCTTCATCAACTTTGAGGTTTTTTTCCCTTAGCATATCAGCCGTTAAATCAAGCGGAAAACCATAAGTATCATAAAGCTTAAAGGCTACTTCTCCGCTAAAAATTTCTTTGGTGTTTTTAAGCTCTTCATTAAAAATTTCAATCCCATTGTCTATAGTGCTTAAAAATCTTTCTTCTTCAAGGCGAATTTGTTCTTTTATAAAGTCTTTTTTCTCATTAAGATAGGTATAATGTCCACCCATTAAATCGCATACAACATCAACTAGTTTATACATAAAAGCTTGTTTAAAACCTAGCAAATATCCATGCCTTAAAGCACGACGCAAAATACGACGCAAAACATAGCCTCTGCCTTCTTTGTCAAAACTTACCCCTTGCGCAAGTAAAAATACACTTGATCTTATATGATCGGCTATTACTCTAAAACTTGCTCCACTTTCATAAACATAAGTTTTATTACAAAGTTTTGAAATTTCATTGATGATTGGCATAAAAAGCGAGCTATCAAAATTACTAAATTTACCTTCTTTAATCGCTGTTACCCTTTCAAGCCCCATTCCTGTATCAATACTTGGCTTTGGCAGTGAGCTAAGCACTCCATCAGCGCTTCTTTCGTATTGCATAAAAACAAGATTCCAGATTTCTAAAAATCTATCTCCATCTCCACCCATATAATCTTCGCTTGAGTTAAAATGCTCTTGTCCTTGGTCATAAAAAATCTCACTACAAGGACCACAAGGACCAGTATCGCCCATTTGCCAGAAATTATCTTTATCACCAAATTTGTAAATTCTTTCTTTTTGAATGTGTTTTTGCCATAGATTAAAAGCTTCATCATCGTTTTCATGCACGGTTACATAAAGTCTATCTTTAGGTAGTTTTAAAACTTCAGTTACAAATTCCCAAGCATAAGCTATGGCTTGTTCTTTAAAATAATCTCCAAAGCTAAAATTTCCAAGCATTTCAAAAAAAGTATGATGGCGTGCGGTATATCCTACATTATCTAAGTCATTGTGTTTTCCACCCGCTCTTATACAAGTTTGACAGCTTGTTTTGCGTGGAGGGTTTGGGCGTGGAAATTCTCCTGTAAATATACTTTTAAAAGGCACCATACCCGCATTAGTAAAAAGTAAAGTTGCATCATCAGGAACTAAAGGACTTGACGGGGTTATCTCATGTCCTTTTGATGCAAAAAAATCCAAATAAGCTTTTCTAATATCCATGAATTTTCCTAAAGAAATTTTTATAAAAACATATCATACCAAAATTACTTTAAATTAAGTAAAACTAAAATACAATAAACATTTTTATTTAATTTTATTTCTCTAAGGTTTTTTATGAATTTTATCAATCTTCAAGCCCAATATCTCGCATACAAAGATGAAATCAATACTGAAATTGAAAGCGTTTTATCAAGCTCTTCTTTCATAGGCGGTGTAAAGCTTAACGAATTTGAGCAAAATTTATCTCATTTTTTAGGTGTTAAACACGCTATAGGTTGCTCAAGTGGAACCAGTGCTTTATATCTTGCCTTAAGAGCTTTAGATATTGGCAAAGATGATGAAGTTATAGTGCCTAGTTTTACTTTCATAGCAACAGCTGAAGTTGTGGCCTTAACAGGTGCAAAACCTGTTTTTGTAGATATAAATCTATCAAATTACAATCTTGATTTTGAAGCAGTGCAAAAAGCAATAACCCCAAAAACTAAAGCTGTTATAGCAGTGAGTATGTTTGGACAAATGAGTGATTTAAGGGCTTTAGAAGAAATTTTAAAAGATAAAAATATCACTTTGATCGAAGATGGTGCACAAAGTTTTGGCGCAAGTTTCAAAGGAGAAAAATCCTGCTCTATAGCTAAAATTTCATGCACAAGCTTTTTTCCCTCAAAACCTTTGGGAGCTTATGGCGATGGTGGGGCTATTTTTTGCCATGATGATGAAGTTGCTAAAAAAATAAGAATTTTACTCAATCACGGACAAACTCAGCGTTATAAACATGAATTTATAGGTATAAATGGACGCCTTGATACTTTACAAGCGGCGATTTTAAATGTTAAGTTAAAATACCTAGAAAAAGAATTAGACAAAAGACAAAAATTAGCACAAACTTATAATGCAAATTTAAAAAACTGCCAAATTCCGCAAATTGATCCAAATGCTTTTAGCGCTTATGCACAATACAGCGTTTTAGTTGAAGATAGATCTAGTGTATTGCAAAAATTTGAAAAAGCTAATATACCTTATGCTATACACTATCCAACCCCTTTGCATAAACAACCTTGCTTTAGTAAGTTTTCAAATTTAGAACTTAAAAATTCAGAATATGCAAGCAAACACATCTTATCTTTGCCTTTTTCACCTTTTTTAAGCGAAGAAGAACAAGAACAAGTTATTTATATTTTTAAAGATTAACTCCATGAAAATAGGTATCATAGGCCTTGGAAAAATGGGGCAAAACCACTTAAATGAACTTAGCAAAAATTCTCATTTTAAGCTTAATGCACTTTTTGATCTTTGCAAAAATCCAAATCTAAATATTTTTGATGATATTTTTTATGATGATTTGAATAAATTTTTAAATCAAAATAATGATATTATCATCATAGCAACACCTACAAATTCACATTTAGCAATAGCAAAAAAAGTTTTTAAACAATGCAAATGCGTTTTAATCGAAAAGCCTTTAGCTCTAAATTTAAAAGAAATAGACGAAATTTCAAATTTAGCTAAAGAATACAGCATAAAAGTAGGCGTAGGTTTTTGCGAAAGATTTAATCCTGCAGTTTTAGCCCTAAAAAAAGAGCTTGAAAATGAAGAAATTATCAGCATTAACATACAAAGATTTTCACCCTACCCGCAAAGAATCAGCGATGTAGGGATTTTGCAAGATTTGGCTGTACATGATCTTGATTTGCTTTGTTTTTTAAGCAAGCAAGAAATAACAAAAACCAATTTGCTTAAAAAATACACTCAAGATCAAACAAGAGAAAGTGAAAGCATTATTCTATGTGGGCTTGAAAAATGTATTGCTAGCATACATCAAAGTTGGAATAGCACACAAAAACTAAGAAAAATTCATCTTATTACTAAAAATCATTTTTATGAAGCCAATTTAAATGATTTTTCTTTATTAAAAGATGGAAATTTTATAGAACTTACTCAACAAAGTCCACTTTTTTCAGAACACGAAGCTTTGTTAAAACTTATCGATAATCAACCCAATCATCTAGCCAGCACGAGCGATGCTTACAAAGTTCAAGAAATTTTAGAAAGGTTTGCGTGAAATTAGTTTTATTTTTAAATATGGGCGGAGCTACGAATTTACAAGATTGTGAAGTTTTTTTAAAAAATATGTTTAATGATCCTTATATTTTAGGAATCAAAAATCGATTTTTAAGAAAATTTGTAGCATGGATCATAACAAAGGCTCGCGTTAAAGCCATGCAAGAAAACTATAAAAAAATGGGCGGAAAATCCCCTTTAAACGAACTTACTCAAAGCCTGTGTGACAAGCTTAATTTAAAACAAGATGAATTTAAATTTGATTTTGTAAATCTTTATGTGCCTCCTTTTGCCACAGAAATTTTGCAAAAATACACTTTAAATGAAAGTGATGAAATCATTCTTTTTCCACTTTATCCGCACCATTCTTGCACCACAGTAACTTCATCTTTAGAAGTTCTGCAAAATGAAATTTCAAAGCAAAAAATTCAAGCAAAAGTAAAAACTATAGATATTTTTTACAAAAATGAACTTTATAATGAGATGATAATTTCGCACATTTTGGCTAAAAAAAATAAATTTGATGCCAAAATTTTGATTTTTTCAGCGCATTCTTTACCACAAAGCATTATTGATAAGGGTGATTTATACGAAAAGCATGTAAATAATCATGTAGAAATTTTAAAAGAAAAATTAAAAGATCATTTTGATGAATTTATTTTAGCTTATCAGTCCAAACTAGGCCCTGTAAAATGGCTTGAACCAAATACAAGCGATATTTTGGCAAATTTAAACGATAAAGCTTTGATTTATCCTATTTCTTTTTGTATAGATTGTTCTGAAACGATTTTTGAACTAGGTATGGAGTATAAACATTTAGCAAAATGTGATTATGATTTAATAAGTTGTCCTAATGATAGTGATGAATTTATGGAATTTATTTTAAAATATTTATCTGATCTTAACCAAGAATGAATTTGAGACCCTTGTCTATCATTTTTTTAAAGAATAACAAGGACTTTTTGGTAAAAATTTAGCTGACTAAGCCAAAGTATAAGCTTTTTCTCCGCTCAAACTCACATCTAAGCCTTTTTGTTCTACTTCTTCTTTCGCTCTTAAGTCTACAAAATAAGAAATAATCTTAAGAATAATAAAGCTTATGAGAGCTGAAAAAACATACAAATCATAATAGCAAGAAATTGCTCTTTTAAAAGCTCTAAACTTCCACTGATAAAAAATCTCGCCAAGCGCATTTTAAGCAATCACATTAGGATTTACTTTAGCACTTGCAAAAAGCCCTGTAGCAATTCCTCTCAAACACCTCCGATTCCGTGTAAAGAAAAAGCATCTAAAGAATCAATCCTATTTGAGTTTGTATTTAATAAAACTCAAACCAAAACAACAAAATACAGAAAGACAAAGCTCCTATAACAAGAGAAGCATAAAATCTACATAACCGCAACTACAAGCCCACTAAGTCCACCTAAAATAGTCAGTTTTTATGGATGAGCCACTCAAGCACTACCCATTGTAAAGCAATGACACTAAAAACAATAAAGCAATTCATTATGGTATTGAATGTATTTTTACTTCTTACCATACCCAAATAAAACATTGCTAAAGCTGGAGTCATAAGCAAAACTAGCAGAGTACACAATACAATAAAACTTGAATTTACCGCATTCGCTTACCTACCCTTTCTTACAAAATATAATTACAAGATAATTATATTTAAAATGATTTAAAAAATATAAATTTAAGAAATATTTTATATATTTTTTTATAAAAGTTTATTTTTTTATTTTAAATTACTATAAATAGGGATTTAAAAAATATTTTACTTCTCTATGATTCAAATTTACTAGCATTAAAATACAAATTTGGGCCAAGCTAAAAAACAACAAAGATAAAAAAGGATTATTGTAAGATGATGAAGAAAAAATTTGATTATTTAATAAAATTATCTAATATTAAAAAAGTAATTGCGCTTTAAAATGATCTAAAAGCTCTTCTTTAGCTTTTAAAATATCATCGGTATTTAACTCAAAATCAATCTTGTCTGGTTTTTTATAAGTTTTATCATAATATTCCAAAAGTATAATAATAAGCTTTTGCCATTCTTTTTTCTCATAACTTTGAAGCAATTCTTGGCGTAAATTTAAGCTGATATAAGGGCTGATTTTTTGCACACATTGTTGAAATTTTAAAGGAGTCATTTTTTCTTGATAAATTTTTTGTATTCTTTTAACGCGATTTTCCAAAGAACAAAAACAATAAATTTTAAAAGCCTTTTGCATTTTTTCATAAAATTTCAAAGGTAAGATGATATCCCCTATTTTGCGACTTTCACTTTCTATGAAAGCAAAATTTTCTAAATTTTGCATATTGTGAAAAAGTTCTGCTTCAAAAGCTTTTTGCGTAGGTTGTTTTCCTAAAATATCACCAAAAGATGAGCCTAAATGATTTGCCATTTTTTCTAAATTTATAGCTTGTGGGAGTTGTTCTAAAAGCTCTGTTTTTCCACAGCCTGTATTGCCGCAAAGAGCAAAAAAATCAAAATTTATTTCATTTTCAAAATAACGCGTTACAAAAGTTCTATAAGCTTTAAAGCCACCTTTTAAACGCACCACTCTAAAACCAAGCTCACTTAAAATCACTGCGATAGACTTTGAACGCAAACTCCCACGAGAACAATAAATCCCCACCTTTTCTCCTATACGAAAATTTTGAGTGATTTCTAATATATGTTTAGCGGTATTTTGACAAATATAACTCGCACCCCTAGCCTTGGCTAAAGCTTGATTTTTCTTATAAATCGTTCCTATTTCTTGATATTCTTCATCATTGAGTGCATAAAAATTTAAAGCTCCTATCAAATGAGAATGCAAAAATTCTCTAGGGCTTCTTGCATCGATTAAAAGAGAGAAATTTTCTTTTTGAAATTCTGTAAATTCAACTTCACTGAGCATTTTTAAAAGCCAAAACAAGTTTTTGATAAACTTGCTCGATATTAGTGCCACAAACCCTAGTTTCTCCTATGGTTGTGATAAAATTTGTATCTCCTGCCCAACGTGGCACTAGATGATAATGACAATGAAAAGCTATGCCAGCTCCTGCATCTTTGCTTAAATTCATACCGATATTCACCCCATTTGCACGAATTTGCTCTTTTAAAATTTTTACCCCCAAACGCACAAAATGGCTCATTTCTTGCCAAATTTCATCGCTTAAATTTTCTATATGCTCTTCATGTACATAAGGAATCACCATAAAATGCCCCGCAGAATAAGGATAGCGGTTCATCACTCCAAAACAATGCTTTGCTCTAAAAATCACACCTAATTCTTTATCACTTTTGATCTTATTAGTACAATCACAAAATGGACAAACAGTTTTTTCTTTTTCAAAATACTCACTCCGCCATGGTGCATACAAATATTGCATTTTCCCTCCTTAAAGCAAAGCTTTTAAAGCCTTTCCTTCATCTTCCTCACGCATAAAATATTCGCCGATTAAAAAAGCGTCAACACCTAAATTTTGTAAATGATCTAAAAATTTTTTATTTTCTAAACCACTTTCTGCGATGATGATTTTTGAATTTGGGATCTGTGGGATAAGTTTTTCACACAAACTCATATCCATAGTAAAATCCTCTAAATTACGATGATTAATACCGATAATATCCGCTCCAGCAAAAATTGCCTTACTCAAATCCTCTTTATCATGAATTTCGACCAAAGCCTCAAGACCTAAATGTCTTGCAAACTCAAGCAGTTTTTTAAGCTCTTTCATGCTTAGCATTTTAGCGATTAATAATACAAAATCCGCCCCATAAACCAAAGCTTCTAAAATTTGATACTCATCAAAGATAAAATCTTTTCTAAGTAAAGGAATTTGCGTATAACGGCGTATAAGACTTAAGTATTCTAAAGAACCTTTAAAAAAATGTGGCTCAGTCAAAACAGAAATCGCCGCAGCTTTGTTATTCTCATAATTTAAAGCAATACTTAAAGGATTAAAGTCTTCTCTAATGACTCCCTTGCTGGGACTTGCTTTTTTTACTTCTGCTATGATTTTAACTTCTTTTTCTACTCTTTTTAAAGCCTTAATCACATCTTTTGGAAAGAAAGGATTTGAAGCTAAAGAACGCCCTAACATATCATAAGGAAGTTTTAGTTTGCGTTCTTTTAAATCTTCTTTTGTTTTTTCAAAAATTTTATCCAATATCATGGTTTTATACACGCCTTTATCGCTTTTATATGAGCTTTGCTCTCATCAGAATTTGCGAATTCTTTATCATCTAATGTTTGTTTTAAAATTTCCCATGCTTGCTTACAATCACCTAGTTTATAATACCCCCAAGCTAAAGAATCTAAATAATACAAATTCTGTGGATCTTTTTCTAAGGCAAGTTTCACAAGCTCTATGCCTTTTTTAACATCTAAATCGTAATCTATGAGCAAATATCCATAGTAGTTTAAATACAAAGCATTGCTATTTTTATCGATAGCCTGTTCGAATTTTTCTTTTACAGAATCAATAACTTTTGGAGTGATTTTTTTAGCTTCATTTGCAGCTTCAAATTCAAAAACTGCCGCTCGTAGAAGATATTCTTTATTTTTTGTTTTGTGATAAAGAGCTAAACTCATTTTTTTAGCATCATCAAAGCGTTTTAAATTCTGATACAAAGCGAGTTTAATATCATCATCTAAATCATACTGCAAAGAAATTTTTAAAGCTTCTTCTGTTTTGCTTTGAGAATTTAAAAGCTCAACCAAAGCCAATGCAAAACTTTTATTTTTGGTAAGTTGATAAAGCTCTTTATATATACTTTTTAAAGCTTCGATATTTTTTTCATCAAAATAAATTTTAGCAAGCAAAACGCAAGTTTTGAGAGTGCAACCATTGGTTTTTCTTGAAAATTCTAAAACATTTTTAATATTTAAAGTATCATTTAAAATCGCATAAATTCCTATGAGTTTAAATAAAATTTCTTCATTTTGCACTTGATTGTAAGCAGATCTATAGTACTTTGTGGCGTTTTTTAAATCATTTTTTTTAACCAAAATATCACCATAAAGCTCTAAATTTCTAGGATCGTTATCTTTTTTTGTTAAAAGCTCTTTCATAAGTTTTTGAGCATTATTGATATCATTTGAATTTAAAGCATAAAGAGCACTAAGTCGCTTAAGATTGTCATTTTGATTTAAATAAGGCTTTGCTAGATTATTTAACTCTGCTTGCCTGTCAAGACTGTTTGCTAAAGTAAGCAAAAATGCATTTTCTAAAAAATGAGTATTATTGTAATCTTGATAAAGACTTAAAAATTCATCTCTGGCTTTTTTGTATTGTTTATAATACTCATAATTATAAGCCTTCATAACCCTTAAATCAAAATCATTGCTTTTATATTTTGTATAATCAGGATAAACAACATTGATTTTTAAACTTCCACAAGCTGCCAAAAAAAAGGCTGCTAAGACAAATAACAAATACCTATACATTCTTTTTCTAATTCCTTTTGATGTGTTTTAAAATATTCCCAAAATGGAAAAGTTCTGCATTGTTTTGGACGAAAATCGTAGATACTGCAATTTCTTTTTTGAGTATCAAAAAAAATGCAAGCAAAGCCATCTTCAAATTCGACTTCCTTAAAACTCATTTTAAAACCCACTTTTCTCAAGTATTTTTCAGCAAATTCTTTGCTTTCTAAATTTAAATGCTTTCTTAATGCTTCTAATTCTTCCTTGTTTACAAAAATATTACCACTTTCTCCAGTACAACACTTTCCACCGCATTTCTCACAAGCATTTTCATCAAAAGCATAAGAAAAATTTTTATCAAATATCATAACTTTTTAACCTAAATTTTAAGTGAATTTCTTGCATTTGTTTGCTTAAAATTTCATTTTCATATACAAAAAAAGGAGGTAAAATCTCACAAGGAGATTTTGAACCTTTTTTTACCTGTATCAAAACAAGTCTTGCTTTTTTGTTTTGATGTGTATGTACAAAGCAAAGCTTTGTTATTTTCATTTTCATATCTTTTAAAATAAAACAAATTTCATCTAAAGCTAAAGCTTCATAGCAAAAATACAAAGCACCATTTGACTTAAGCATAGAATTTGCTTTGGTTAAAAAGCTGTGCAAGGGTAAAAATTCTTGAAATTTACTTATAGCTTTATGCCGATCTTCACTCTTGTAAGCTCCTTGTCTATAAAATGGAGGATTGCAAACTATGAAGTCAAATTTTTTTATGCTTTGAAATTGATTGAAATCATCATGAAAAATATCGCCTTGTATTTGGTTGGATTTTAAATTTTTTTCAATCAATTTTATATTTTCTTTTTGAATATCAATCAAAGATAAACTTAAATTTGCAATATTTTTTTTAAGTAAAATACCTATGATACCACAGCCTGCACCTACATCAAAAACAGCGCCTTTAATTCCTTGTTTTAAAATAAAATCGGCTAAAATTAAAGAATCACTATTGTAACGATATCCTTGTGATAATTGCGCTAGCGTAACCATATTTTAATGAGTTGGAATTTTAATGCGTTTTGGAGGTTGTTCTTTAAATATATTTTGTTCTTTTGTTATATTATTATCTTCTTTAAAATTTACTGGGCTTTGTGCTACCAAAAAAGAAATTACAAAAGTTATAAAAAAAGCAATTTTTATCATAATAACACCTCATAAAATGGTGTCCACGGCGAACACCTAACAATAACTATAAAATACCATAAAATATAAATTTTAAATATTTAAAATTTACTTTGGCTACATAAATGGCTACAAAAATTAAAATATAAAAATAGGTTTTTCTTTCTTTTCTATTTTTTCATTTAATATATCTGCAGTTTCAAAATTATACCATAAAGTTGGATTAATTGCATCTTTTGCTAATTCCAAAGCTTCACTCCCATTTCCGCCTTCATTGTTGTCTAAATCGCTACCTTTTTGCTCATTCATCATTTTAGGAGTATCTGCTGTAATGCTTTGAACAACATCATAAATTTTACTCGCACCGCTTAGCAAATTTCCAACAACATTTAAAGTTGATTCAAAAGTTGTCATTTCTTGTGCTACTTGTGCTGTATTTTTTGCAAAATCTGCAGCTAAATTCCAACTATTAGAGCTCCAATCACCTAAAAAATTAACCAAACCCCAAACAGCATTAAGAATTGAAAATAATTTATTTCCAGTAAGTGAACCCACAGTTAAACCTAAGCTAATTCCTAGTGTGATACCCGCAGCTACACCTTCGCTAACCCCTATCAATGTTCCTAGCCATGCACCTTGTCCACCTATCCACCAAGTAGCTACAGCCAAAACGATAGTAACAATAGGTGCCAAAAAGCTTAAAATTCCTTTATTTGATTTTTCATATACATAAAGATAATAAAAACTATCCCATAATGCAAACCATCTATCTCTACGCCCATAAGGCAAATTTGAACTTTTTCTATATAGTGGATATACGCTTGACGTAACACTTGTATCTTTTTTTCCAAAGCTTTTATTACTTGGATATGAATAAGCTATATAAGGTTCTTCATAACAAACTAAATTAAAACTATTATAAAAACATAAAGGAGTTGCATATTTGCATTTATAATTTTCTTTTATTGAGTTAAACACTTCAAAAAAAGATATCTTTTTGCTTGTTAAAGTATAATATATTTTACTCGGATCACTCTCTCTAGTTTTTTGTGCTTTCTCATATACATTATAGGTTATTTCTACTTTTTCGATTCTAAATATATTTTTATTTAATTCTTTAAAATCATTATAAAATTTTTCAACATCAATGCATAATTTTTTATAAGGTTTTCCAAAAGTTGGTTTAAATTCAACATTTTCTACTTTAATTTCTGGTATTTTAATATCATCAATACTAGGATATATCCATTCATTATTTTTTTGGATGGTTTGAGAAAAAATAACCACTTCTATATCATTTATAAGCATGTCATAATTTATATTTTCCAATGCCTTATTTAATATATCTTTGAAATTTATTTTTTCATCAATATAAAAAAATCCTTTTCCATTATATTTCCAAGCTTTTTCTTTTTCAAATAAAAGAGCTAAATTATTTGGAAAACCATAATAATACTGCATACCCCCTAAATTATAATTAGTTCTTATTTCGCAAATATCATGATATATTCCATTTTCACTACTAGGATCTCCTTGATAAGGTTTGTATGGATCTTGCCCTACGAAAAATTGGTTAAGTCCTAAATCATTATAGTTTTCCTTATTATAAGGTGCAGTGCTAGAACTTTTAATGTTATATTTTTTCACTATATACGAATTTTTAAATAGCGGATGGTTTATATTTTGAATTTGACTTCTACCTTTTCTTACAAGTTGTTTATGTAAAAGCTCAACATATTTATTTACCCCTATCATAGCATAGGTAAACCATTGTTTATATACTTCTTGTGTATCCAATTCTCCTATGTTTGATGGATAAGCAGGCTTAAGAGTATAATTTCTCATAAGCCTTTTTTCATCTATAAGCATTATGAAGACTTTTCTATATTTTCTATCTTTTCTTTAACAAGCTTCATAATTTCTTGTGGTATATCAAGACCACCGGTACAATATCCAAATTGAACACTCTGTGTAACTTTTGCAGCTTCTATTCTTAAATTATCATCTATCTGTGAAGTTTGTCTAGCTATTAATGCAGGTTTTGCTTTTTCTGTTTCTGTTTGAGCTCTTAAAAGTAAAGCTTTTTCAGCGTTAAGCTCGTTTTCATCGCCTTGTAAAATCATGGATAAAGCTGTATTTTGACTTTGAGCCACTATGGTTTGTCCAACACTTACCAACGCTTGTGCCAAGCTTTGAAATTGTTGGTCATTTCTTATAACATTATCGTTTCCAAATTGTTCTAAAAGCTTTTTAAATTCTCCAAATGGAGATTTTTCTGCTAAACTCATTTCTAAAATTTGCGGATAAATTTCTTTAAATGCTTCAAGTCTTTTGTTGTAATCAACATTTGTATTACTCATTATTTAGCTCCTTTATTTTGCTTATCTGAATTTCACACTGTTTGTATTTGTAAAAAAGCATAGAATAAGCATTTAAAATATCTAGTTCATTTTTTGCTATTGGCTTTTCAAGGGAGCTTAGTGTTAATAACTCTTGCGGAATTCTTACTTTTTGAATTTCTATTTTGGTTACTACTTGTTGAGTTTGCATCCCACAACCTATCAACGACATCGTTAAAAAGCTTGGTAATATTATTTTCATTGCTTTTATAAATGTATTCTTTAACATATTCTATCCTTTCTTTAACTTCGTTTTTTTGATTGTTTGCTTCATTGATTGCTTTTAATTCTGCTTTATGAATTTGCGTAAGTTCTTTTAGCCTTGCTTCGTTGTTTTTATTAATCTCTAAAGCTAAGGCTAAATCATTTTGACTTTTTTCTAATTTTGCCTTTGTACTATCAAGTCTTAGATAAAAATATCCTGCTAAGATTGCCATTAAAGCTAAGGCGATATAAAGCTTTGCATTTCCAAATAAAAGATTTATCATATTTTGTTTTAGAAGTTTAAGTAAGGTTTTTGTATAATACCCCTAAGGGTTAGCCGTAGGTCTGACCCCCTATGGCTAAATTCCACCCGCGAAAGGTGGTGATATAAATGTCATACCAGAAGTTTATAATTATAATTATACTACTTTGTGTAATTATAGTCAAGGCTTATTAGCCTTGCCCCGCAAAAGCGGGGTGTAAACTTTAACCTACTTAAACTTTTATCTCCTTTCTATGCTAACTCATTTGTTATTTCTAATTTAATGTCTTCAAGATTTTTACCATACACCAAATCATAAAATTCTTTGCAAGCTTGTCTGCTTTGTCCTATGCTTTCGTTATTGTTATCTTTGGTAAGTCCTAGTAAGATACAACCTTTTGTGTCTTTGTCAGTGTTTCCCCAGTGTATTAAAATTGCACGGCTTGATAGAACTTCATCATTATAAACATTTATCATTGTATCATCATCTTTTTTTGTAATACTTCTTAAAGTATTTTCAAATCGTGAAGGACTATGTCTTTTTAAATTATAATTTCCTTCAGGTATTCTTAAATCTTTACCACTTTCTAAACCCTCTTTATCTTCTTCCAAAGAAAAACATTCAAAAAGAATTTCTTCTTCATCACTTAAAACCTTAAATTTACCAATAACACAAGTTTTACCTATGTATCTTCTATTAATTGTTATTTTCATTATAATTCCTTTCTTTTTATTTTTTGTATTTTATTTTTAGATTTAAACTCATTTTTCTTCTTCAAATTCAAATAAAAAAGCATTATCACCATAGGTAGTTTTATCAATTTCTTTTTTTATTCCTATAAAGCTTCTCTCGACTATAATTTCATTTTGAACTCTAAGGGCTTTTTGCATTTTTATATTTGAAAGATTGACATTTCCATAATATCCAGCTTGCCTATAAAAAAGACTCATAGGAATTTCATTTGTAAAAAGCTCTATACTTACACTATTTTTTATATTAGAAGCCCAAAGACAGCATTCATTTGCATTGCCATCATATTTTTTTAAAGCATTGGTAATATTATGCCAAGCAGGATCATTATAAATTCCGCTCGTTTTGATATTTCCTTCTATTTGATTTTTACTTGGTTTTGAAAGAACGCTAACTTCAGTATAATTTTTAGATTTTAAACCCATTCCATCTTTAGTGATTAAAAAACTGCCTTCATTAAGTCCTTTTATAATTTGCGTAGTGCTTGCTAAAGAATTTTCAAAACCAAAACGCAAATCACTTAAACATCCGCCATATTGACCACTATTTAAATTTGTATCAAAACTAATAATAATCAACTCTTGTGCTGTAATATTTTCATTTCCAAGCAAATTAATCCAACTTGTGTATTTATCATCACTTGCCACACAAAGCCAAAGTTGTTTTACATTTTCATTATAAGTTATAATTAAATCATTAACATTAGCTTTTGTTTTTGGAGTGGGAATAGAATTAGATACTTTTATTCCATTAATGCCTAAATTTAATTTCATATCTTCGAGCATCTCTTCTATAATAGGTTTAATTTCTTCTTTTGTTGGTGTTTGAGCCTTTAAACTTTCTAAAAATTCATCTTGACTTTTTCCTGTGTTTTCTTCATTTTCAAGCCAAAGTTCATAAGCACTTTTACCATCAGCTCCTTTAGCTCCATCTTGCCCTTTTAAATTTTCAAGCTGTTCTTCTGTAAAATCTTCATAAGTAAAAGGATCTCCTTTATCACCTTTTAAACTTTCTTGATTTTCTAAAACAACTTTTAATACAACTTCTTTTAAACTCTCTTCATTGATATTTGCATTGATTCCAAGCTCTTCTAGCAAGGCTTCTAGTTTTTCTTTTAGCTCGTTTTCTTTTATGTAATCATTTGATATATTTTCAATAGTTTCGTTAATTAATTTTTTAACATCTTCTAAACTCAAATTACCATTTTTATAACTTAAAACTAATTCTTGTAAACTACTTATAATTTGATTTAAACTTTCATTTTGAGTATTTATAACCTGTTCTAAACTCATCTTATCCCCTTTATTAAACATTTGATCTGATGAAATAAATTACAAGAGCAATAAAAAACAAAAATCTTAAATTTATTTATTTCTAAAGCTTGCATTGCTTCTTTTAAAACAAGATCAGCTAACCTATAATCATCTCTTGATTTTGCATTTATACACAAATAGTCATGGACAACACAAGCGCTAAAATACTCACTTTTAAAAGGTGGAAACAAAGACCAAAAAAGGCGTGGAATACTCGCTCCATCAGTTTTAAAACCTTGTGGTACAATGCCTTTGTAATTTGGTAAAATAAACTCATAATCTTGTATCACTTCAAATCTGTCCTTATCGTATGGCTTTACACAAACCCTTTTTAATTCTGTTTTAGTCATTGTTTTCCCTTTTTTTAAAAATACTTCTTAATTCATCATTTCTTATTTGAGTAAGCTTAACAAGCCTTTCATCCATTCGCATAAGATCTGTTTCTATAGCTTCTAGCTTGTCATTGGTTTTTGAGCAATGTGTTTCTATAAATTTAACCAAACTATCGCTACTTGCTCTGGATACTGCAATTTGTTCTCTAATAAGGACATTAGTATTTTTGGTTTCACTTATAAGTTCTTTTGTTCTTTCCCCAGCTTCTTTATGTAAAGTTTTATATAAATGCCATGCAATCCCAGCTAAGACAAAAACCATCAATCCTAATAATGCAGATCCACTTAAAGAACCGAGTATAGCACCTTCTTTTATTATATTTTCAGTACTCATTTTTCACTCTCCCATGCAATTAAATTTAATTCTTCTAAAGATGTGGCATTTTTCACTTTATTTCTTAGTTCATCATTTTTAAAAATAATACTTTCAGTATATTTAGCGATACCAACCCCAAATTCTAAAAATTCTTCTTTGTTAAATGTAATGATTTTATTATCTTTATCAATCCAAGCAATATTTTCCAAAGGAGTATTATTGAGATTTGCTAACATTATCTCGCTAACTTTTCCGCTAATATTAATTTTTGCTTCCGTATCAATTTGAAATATAGTATTTTTAAAAGGCATAAACAAAAGCTTTTCTTCTTTTATAGCTTTTAGTTCTTCTAATTTTAATTCTTTTAACTCTTCTAATGCTTTTTCTTTAATCTCATAAGAAATAATATAAAGATTATTTTCTTCATCATAAGTTTGAATTTGGCGAAGTTCTTCAATTTTTTCATTAAAACTTGGGATTTCTTCTTCTTTAACTTTAGCAAAACCAAGCTCTTTTAAAAGCTTATCATCGCAAGCACTTAAAAAATAAGTATCTTGTGCATCAATTTCACCTTCTTCGTTTTGTATTTTTACATCTTTTAAAAAAATATCATCATATTTTAAACTTTTATTTTTTAAATCATAAAACATATTCACCCTTTCTTAATTCCAGTATAATGTTAAATTTGCTCTTGGGTTTAATCTATCCCCATCATTTAAGTTCCAACCAGCACTTGCATTTGCACTACCGCTTTGCCAAGAACTTAGCATTATTTGTAAATTATCAATATTTCCAAAATTGAATTTTTTCTCTACTTTGATTTTTGCATTGGCAGTGTAATATTTACTTAAAGCATGCAATTCTACACTAGAGTTAAAATTGTTCCATGTGATATGCAAAGTATTTGCAGAAGTTTTATTAGACATATTTCCAGTCGTCCAAACTTCTCCTAACATAACCACTTCTTTATTATTAATATTTGATGGCAATACCACTGCTTGTTTATAAATCATGTCTAGCTTTAACATATAATTATAATTTGCAACCGAGCCTCCTAAAGATGGAGGTAAATTTAGTGCTATACCATTATTAGAAAGAAGGAGACAATTCATTTTAAGTCCTTACTAATCTTACATTATTCGAAGCTATGCAAAAATAAGCAAAAGTTTCAGTGCCACTAAATCCACTTTGAGCTATTCTAAAATTAAAAGGGGCATTAAAAGCTACTACATTTTGACAATTATTTATGGTTATTGTTCCGCTTTTTCCTACTCCTCCAAAATTAGCTATTCCTATGCTTGTTCCTGCATTTGCTGTTAAAATAAAATGTTGAGCTTGTCTTAAATCTAGATTTATACTGCCAGTTGTGCCAAGATTTTTAATTCCACCACCATAATCTACATACCATTTTCTAGTTAAGTGATTATCATTTGTTGGATTGGTTGGAGAAGTTAATGCCTGATTAAAAGTATTTGTGCCATTAAATATATTATCTCCATTTAAATTTGCTTTTGTATTTAAAGCGGTATCTACATAGATTTTATTTGTTAAATGGTTATCATTAGTTGGATTTACTTTTACTAAAATAGGATTAGCAAAAGTTTTATTTCCATTTATCTCTTCATCACCATTTAAACTTACTTTTGTATCTATAAGTGCTTCTAAAGTTTTAATAGTTATATCTAATACTTTTTGTGTAATTAGCTTTTTATCTTTTTCATTTTGCTCTAACTCATTGTTTTTGTCCTCTAAGTTTTGATTAGCTTCTTCAAGTTCTTTTTCAATTTCCTCTTTTTTGTTAATTAATTCACCAGCAATCTCTTGTTCAAGCTCAGCAATTTGATTTTCAAGTTCTTCTTTTCTCTCTTCAAGTTCGCTTGTATCAGCAGGTGGTTCTTGACTTAAAGCCTCATCGATTTGATTTTTAATTTCCTTTAATTCCTCATTTTTTTGCTTTAATTCATCATTATTGTTTAAAGCTTCTTCAATTTGCTTTTTTATCTCTTCAAGCTCTTGTTCTTTATCTTTTATACCTTGCTCTATATTTGCAATTTCATCTTTAATTCCATCATCTTTACCATCATCTTTCTCATTAAGCAAAGAAAGAAGATATTCAACATTAGCCTTAACACCACTTATATCATAGATTCTTGCTTGATTGTCAATCTCATCTATGCACTCACCTTTTTTAGTTTCAAGCTCATTAAGTCCTTGTTCTTTTGTTTGGATTATTTCATTAAGGCTTTGATCTTTTGTTTCATTTATTTTATTGAGTCCGTTTTCTTTTGCGCTCACAAGCTCATTTAAAAAATCTTGCTTATTCTCGTTTAAACTATGCAATTTTTCATTAAAAATAATACTAAACTCATTTTTCTTTGCTTGATAATTCGCATTAAAAATATGATTTAAGTTGTCAATCATAACTTTAGAAGTATCTACAAGAGTAGTAAATTCTTTCTTTTGAGTTTCAAAAACCTCTGTGACTTCATTTCTTTCATCACTTAAACCTTTGAGCATTTCTTCCATTTGTTTTATTGTTTCTTCAGCTAAAACTTTTAATTCTGTTTCATAAATTAACTTATCATTACCTAGTTCTTTTTTAGCAACTTCAGCTAACCTACCTAAATCTTCATTAGCTATCAAAGCTCTTTGATTAAACCTATCATAACTTTGCTCAAAATGTATTTTATACCCTTCACATTTTGCTGTAAGTTCATCAAATTTAACTAAAGCTTCATTTTTTACTTCATTTAAATTTTTTAATATTTCATTTTGTTTATCATTTAAAGAAGAGTAGATACTTTCAGACTGTGATTTTAAATCTCGTTCTAAATTTTCTATTTTACTTTTAAAATCTTTTATAATTTGGGAATAAGATGTTATATCATTTTCAAATTCTTTATATAAAGCTATAACTTCTCTTAAATCTTCTATATTTTGCTTGCTTTCTAAAAGTAGTTCATATGCACTAGCTATTTCTTTATATTTAACTCCAATATCAAATTTAATTTCTTCTAGCTTTTTAACACTATCTATCATTTCTTGATTTAATCTTTGGTTTTCAAAGAATATAGTGTTAATTTTATTTTTTATAATTTCGCTTGCTTCACTTACTACTAATTTTGCTTCATTTGCTAAATCTTTTACTTCTTTTTTAATACTTATTAATTCAGGTTTTATTTCTTTTAATTCATCAACATTTAAATGTAAGCTATCTACAATTTCTAAAGCATGATTAAGTTCACTTAAAATTTCATCTTTAATTTTTGTGTTCAAATCAAAATATTCTTTTACAAAATCTTTATTTTGTTTAATTTCATTAATATAATTATCTAAATTAAATTTTATTTCTTCATATTTCTGTATATCTTTTTTTAAATTCTCAAACTCTTCTGTATTATTTTCTAAAAAATCTTTAATGTTTTGTATTTCTTGTTTATTTAAAGAAAAATCTTCATACGCTTCTTTAATATAATCAAATTTTGCATTTACATTGTTGTATTTTTCACTTATATTTGAATATTTTTTATTAATATCATCATATTTGCTTAAAATATCATCATTTTTATCTACAATATCATTTTTAAATTTTAAACATTCATTTTTTAAAGATTCGCAAGCTTGTTTTAAGCCTACAACTTCATCAAGTCTTGTATTGTCTATTGCTTCTGAAATGCTGTTTATTCTAGCTAAAACTTGATTTATGATTTCAAGTTTTTCTCTACCTGTTTTTAATTCGTTTAAACTTGTTCCCATTTTTAACCTTCGTAATAATCACTGTCTTTAATTCTCTTTTCACAAAAGAAAAGCAGATCATCCATGGCTAAAAGCCATTTTTTATCATCTAAATAAGCTATAAAATCAGCACTATTTATACTTTGCACATAGTCTTTATAACTCAAAGCTCTATTAAATTTTTTTGTGAAATTACAATTACAACCATGTTCTTTCATCATCAAGCTCCTTGCCATCATTAGCTATATACTCATAAATTATCTTGTCGCATAATGCCAGAAAGTCTTTTTCTTCGCATCTTGTAATCAAATAACAAACATAATTAATCACAGCAAAACTAAGTGTTTCATCTATCATTAAATGTTCTTTTTCATTATCAAAATCAGGCTCATCAGGAATAATCAAAAAATGATTATTTCTAACTTGCCTAAAAACTTTTTCGCCTTGTTCTACATTTTTTAAAAGAACGCTAGGAACACATTTTGATAAAATATAATAAAATGCTTCCATAAAATAGGCTTTTAAAACTTCATCATCTTCTATCATTTTGTAAGAATTTTTAACTTTAGCGATAACGAGTTTTTTAGCCATAATACAAAGCATTACACACCTTTTGCTGCTTTTAAAACCGCTTTAGCCTTTGCATTATTTCCGCTAGTTAATCCCACTCCTATAGCAAAAGCATCAGCATTTCTTACTTCTAAAGTGCTTTGCGTATAAAATCTTTTTGCTTTTGCAGTAATATCAGTTGGAACATCTTCAATCATAGTAGGAATATAAAGCCCATGTTTCATATACTCAAAATCCCCAGCAATTAAAACATCACCCAAACCATATTTAGGGCTTAATAATCTATGCATATGGAAATTTACCGTTCCAAAATCTGTTTCAAGGCTCACTACTTGTCCTGCTAGTTTTGTTTCATTGCCTAAAATTCTTGTAGCGAATTTATTGATAGCTCCTTTTAAGTCAGCTCCTAAAAAGACATCTTTAGGCGTCACTCCGCTATTCCAAATGGTTTGCAAAATTTGATTAAGTTTATCTTCTGTTAGTTCTGTTGCAGTTCCACTCCAATCTCCTGTTTCATCAAAAGCTAATACATTTCCACGCTTTCCATCAGAAAAGCTATCTTTTCCTTTAGCGATATAATGAAAAAGTCCAGCCATTTCTCCACTTATTGCTTCTTGTGCTTGAACATAATCTTTGAAAACTGATTTTTTTACATCACTATCTCTACCTAGACCAAATAAAGCATATTCCATATCCATTTTATGTTCTTTGGTTTTTTTGCCGATTTGATACTCCATTTCATTGCCACCATATTGATTTGCTTTTAATAAAGCTTTTGATACCATGGCTTCGGTAATGAATATTTGAGTAGCATTTGTAGTTTTTTGAGCTGTGTTTTTTGTTTCACCTACAAATTTACTTAACTCTAAATTTGCATTCTTTTTTGGTTCTTCAAAAGTATCAGTAATCCAACTATGAGTTAAAGGATTTGTAACCTTTGAAGTACCTATTTTATTTAAAATTGGTGTTTCAGTAGCTCCGATTTTAATAATCGTTTCGTATATTGATTGTTTTAATTTAACATTTTCTGTTGCGGGTGCTGTATGCCCCATTGAAGGTAAAGCCATTTTTGAATTCTCCTTAGTTTAGTTTTAAGGATTTTTCCAAAAATAGCTATTTCAAATATAGTGTGTTTTGAAATGAAATTAAATTTTTAAGTATTTTTTGTATATAATTTTATGGTTTTAAGGATATCTCTTTGAAGACTTTGTAAAAAGTTTGAAAGGAGGTTAAGATGAACGAAGTTATTATAATCTTAATGCTTTTAGTAGTCCTTATCGTAGCGATAAAGAGCTAGATAAGAACTAATCTTTTAATATAGTTAATGATATTTTAAAGAAACCCTGCTTAGTTTGTCCTTAAAACACTAAAAGTCTTCAAAAAAAGCAGGGTGAAGACTTCAAATATTTACACTTTTATAAAATAAGTATAAATTAACTATAAAAAAGGTATAATTTAACCATAAAAAAAGGAATTAAAATGAGTAGTATATTAAATGCCTACAATGAAACAAAAATACTTCAAGAGAAAAATCCAAACAATGCTGTTGTTATTTCTTATTTAAACTATAAAGGGTATTATCCAAAAATACAAAATACAGATTTATTGATAATACAAGGTGTATTAAAAGCTATACAACAAAACAATACAAAATTTGAAGATAATGTAAAACTTAAATATGAAAAATGAAATAGTTAAAGATAATAAAGAACTTGAAACTTTTGAAAAAGTAGGCAAAGTTATGGCTGAAATAGAAGTCAGCAAGCAAAAGGCTACTTTAGCTCAAATTGAAGCCACTAGAGAAGATAATCAAAGACAATATGATTTTGCTGTTAATAAACTGACTAAAGAAAATAAAAAATGGCACAAATCTATGAATATAGCATGTACTGCGGTTTTTATTCTTCTGATAGCTAGTCTTTATCTTGTTTTATTTACTGAAAAAATAGACATAGGATTAGGTTTGCTTAGTACAACACTAGCAAGCGTTTTTGGATATTTAGCAGGTGTTGGTTCATCTAAAAACTAACTTAATTTTGTTTTTAACTTTGCTTGTTAGAATTTTAATTAAGAGTTTAAAGGCAGAATCTCGCTCTTTGTAATTGTGAAAGATGTATATAAACTTTATTATAATTCTAATTCCAATTATCTTTTATGTTTTAAAAAATAATTACATGAATTTATGCTATAATTAATAATCGCCATTGACACTACTCACGCTTAAAGTGTCAGTATTAAGCCTAGCTTTAGTGCGTATCGGCTAAGCTAGGGGCGATAATATTAATAAAAATTATATGCGGTTATAATCCACTTTTTATCTTTACCTTTATAATCAAGTGCTACCATAACTCTACTATTCTTAACTTCAATAAAAGCTCTATTATTACCTTTTTTTACATTTCCATTATTTATAATATTTTCTATTTCTTTTATAAAATTTAAAGCTTTATTTTTTGCTTCTATTTTATTTAACCCTTGTTTAATGAAATCTTCTTCTCTTCGATTGACAATATGACTTAATCCAAAGTTTCCATCTCCCCAAACCAAATCAATATCCCCTAAATCTTTTCTATGAAAAGCACCTGCTACCTGTCCTTGTTTTTCAATGAGTAGTTTTTGTAAAGCACCTTTTCCATCGTGATAATATTCTGCATAATTTTTTCCAAATTCTTTTAAAGGCTGTATGTTTAATTCTTGTTCGATTTTAGAGCGCATTAGATCAGGTATATCAGCTTTTTTGCCTTTATGTGTCTTTTTTTTAGCATTGAGTATAAATTCTCTAGTAATAACATCTAAATTACCCATAACATCAAGATTATAATCTTTATTCTCTTTTAGAAAATTATCATATCTTTTTAGAATATCTTCACTAGCCTTTTTATCATTTTGTATTTTCTCATCAAGCCTTTGTTTTACGCTTTTTTTATTCTTTTTCTTTACTTCTTTAGCCTTAATGTTCTCTTTTATATCATCCATTAAGTTTTTTTTAGGCTTAGCTTGGGTAGAATTTTCGTTAGAGAACGACACTTGCTTTGTCTCTGAAGATGCCCTAGATGTCGGTAAGGCTCTCGCATTATTATAATACACTACTTCAGCATTTTTCATTTTATTTTTTATATTATTTTGTTTCTTTGGCGAATTGCTAATTATAGTCAAATGCGTTTCATAGTCTTTGCCTATACTTGTAAAATAAGTCTGATTATCTATATTTTTAATAAAAATAAAATCATCTTTATCTTTTAAGATTGCCTGTGGGCTTTCTAAAGTTTCTTTGATATGTGGTATGTATTTAATTCTATCTTTTTCAATCAGCTTTAGTAAACTTCCTTTTGTAAGTTTTATTTCTCTATCTTTTAAAGCTATCTTTGCTTCTTTTGGTATATTAGGGATATATTCATCATCGATATTTTTAAGATTGAAAGTTTTCATCCATTCATTTCTAACATCTTTATTTATAGTATACTCTTTGCCATTTTTGCCTATAAATCTTAAAGAATTGTCTTTAGGATCAGCTTTATCCATGAAGAAGTTGTCGCCTTTGATAACACCTTCTTTAATTAGTGCATCTTTTAATATTTTATTTTGTTCTTTATCTACTTTAATATAATTATCCAAAGCATCTTTAAAAATTCTACTTTGTTCTTGATCTGCTATTTTTATGTTTTTAAGATTAGATATAACTTCTTTATTGGTTTTAGCAAGTTTTAGAGCATCTAGTATTTGATTTCTTAATGCTTGTTCTTTAGCACTTTTTAAAAAAGGAGCTAAAGCGTGTAATCTAGCAAAAATACCACTTATTAATATTCTATCAAAAACACCCTGTATTGTTGTAGCCATTGAAGAGTTTGTCTTTTTACCACTACTTGCTAAAGCTGTCATTATCAAATCTCTATTATTGTTATATATCAAAGCGTATGTATTAATAACACCTTTAACATCTTTTATTTTTTTACTTGAAAAATTGACATCTTCTAAATCTTTTGCTAAGGATTTAAAATCATACCCCACACCTTCAATCCTATGTTTTTCTAACAAAGCATTCATAGCATGAGTTTCATTAGCCAATCTTTCTTGTTCATTCATTCCTTTAAAAGCATTTTCTAAATTCTTATCTTCATTTATATTTCTAAGCCCTTTAACCAATCTATCGGTAAGCCCTTCTTTTGTTTCTTGTGACTTCATCATGCCTAAATAACTTTCTTTAAAATTTTCCTTTAAAGCAAAATTTTTATTTGCATTATTTAGGATTTCTTTTGCTAATACCTTATCACTAGCATTTCTTATCAACGCATCATCTAAAATTTCTTTTACTATTCCATAAGCTTGTTTTGTATTGTATGTTTTATTTCCTGTGTTTAATTGCTTATTTATAGCTGTTCTTAATCCAAAGATTTGCTCCGCACTTACTTCTTTCCCTTTTATTTCATCTAAATAGCTTTGTATGTTATTTTTTACATCTTGCTCTAAAAAATTATTATTTTTAAAATTTTCAAGCTTTACTAAATCTTCACTAGTTAATACTATTTTTCCATTATTAAGCTCATTTAATTTACTTATAGCACTGCCATACTCTTGATTTATTCTATTCTCATAAGCGTGATTATCTTTTTGCCAAGCCTTATAACCAAACTCACCATTTAAACCTGTTTTGTTTTTAAATACTTCATCTTGCCCTTTAATCATATTTAAAAAAGAAATACTAGCATCCTTATCAGCCTTTAAAACATCATCTAAAAAACTTCCTATTTCTGGATAAGCTTGAGCCGCTTTTAATAATACTTCTCTTCTTTGTGTAGTTGGCATTCCTTGTAAACTATTAGAAATATTTTTTAAAATAGCACTTGTTCTTTTAGCGCTATCTTGTATAAATTGTGGATTATTTTTATTAAGTCCTTGCTCGACAATGTTTTTTAATATTTCTATTGTAGGCTTTCCATTTTCTAGGTAAGTTGGATTTTCTTTTGCTATAAGTTCATCTATTTGTTTTTTATTCTCTACATTTTTTGTAAGATTATTAAAAATTGTTTCTGCATTTTGTAAGCCACCATCTGTAAATTTTCCTATCATAGGTATATCTGTCTTGCTTATTTTATCTATAAATCTATTGCCTAAATTACCACCTTTTACTGCCATGCCATCTATCATATCTTTACCGGCTTGTGCTCCTGTTTTTGCCATATTATAGGTATTTTTTAAAGCTCTTGCTCCTTTAGCAACTCCTGTAAAAGCTGCGTCTCCTATCAAAGAAAGTCCAGCATTTTCACCCATAAGCATAAGAGCTTCTTTTAAATTCATATCTTGATTTGTATCTTTTGTATTTCCGTAGTAATCATATCCTGCCCCTAAAGATGCACCTAATGCACCCCCTGCAACCATACCAACTCCGCCACCTAGCATTGTGCCGCCAATGGCACCTGCTGTTCCTAAAGCCATACTAGCACCATTATCTCTTAATCCACGATATAAATCACCCATTGTGCTACCTTGCACTTTAGAATAATTTCCGTTATTATCTTGCACCCAATAAGATCCATCATCATCTTGCAATAATCTTCCACGCCCTGATTTTTGCAACTCATCGCCTAAATCTCTCATAAACTGATTACTTTTTCTTGCTACTTCATTATCATCAGCAAAAATAGGTTTAGAGGCATTAAATTTAGATTGCTTGTCTAAAATATAATTACTTAAATCATCAGCATTCATGGATGGATTTTTATTATAATCATATAAATCCCTTTTATATTCACTAATATTGCCCATAGGATTTGTTAAATTTTGGTCTTTGAAATTATATTTTTCATATTCTTTAGCATATTTATCTTTATTTTTATAAAAATCATTTATTACTTCATTTTTTAAATTTGATAAATATTCACTTGTATTTTGATTTTCACTTTGACTTGCTCCATCTTGCAAAAATGAAATAATGTTATTTTCTTGTGGTTTTTCTAATAAAAATTCTCTTATATTCATTATATTAATCCTTGTTTTTTTAATTCTTCTACGCTAACTTGCATTTTTCTACCTGCTTGATTAACTAATATTACATTACCATTAGCATCAGGCTCTGATATTTGAGCATTAATTCCATTAAAACTAACGCTATGTAATTTTGGTGTATTTTGATTAGTTGTTGAATTATCTATAATTACTGCATTTTTACTAGGTTTATTTGAGATTTCATCTTTAATGTAATAAGACTCAAGATCCTTTGCCAATCCCTCTCTAAAATATTTTAAATCTTTTTGTCTTTGCTCTTCATAAAGATTATTGATGTATGGATTTTTTAAATTAGAAATCTTTGCCATTTGCTCATCATAATAAGCATTAATCTTAGCTTCACTAGTGGCTATATAATCCCTTATTGCTTTTTCATATTCTTTAGCATTTATAGTTTGAGCTTTCCAAGCTGAAGGCTCTTTGTAAATTTCATCATGCCTTGTTCTATTATAGTTTGTGTCTCTTCTAACCTTTTCATTATAAATACTATCGCTTATAAATTTAAATAAGCTATCTTGAGCATCATTTATATTATCTCCACCAAAAAGTCCTTTTATGTTTTGCCATGTTCCACCAAAAAGACCTTGCCCATCATAATAAGAATCACCACCACCTTTTTTTATGGTATTAAATCTTTCTTGTATTGCTCTCATCTCAGGATTTGACTTTGTATAGCTTGGTAGATTAAGTATTGCTTGGCCTGCTAAAATTTCATCTTTTTGCTGTCTTGCATTTATTGCTTGCTGTCTTAAAGCATTTTGCATGGCATATTGTCTAGCTCTTTGATTATAATTCATTTGCCATTGCTGATCTGCTATATTTGCTCTTTCCTTTTGATAATCAAAGTTTCTCTCATTTTGCAAAAGCTGATTATTTTGCATAGCCTGATTAAATTCCATTTGTTGCTTTCTTAAATCTTGCTCTTGCTGAAACTCATTAGCTTTAACTTTATCATCAAAACTTTTGCTCATGATGTCATATAAGACGCCACCGACTTTTCCTGCGTTTTGTATAACGCCTGTATCAGGATTAAATACTACTCTTTGTGGGTTATAAAATGCCATTTTGTTTCCTTTATTCTTTCTTTTAAAATAAAGGATTTAAGGAAGTTTGTGTATAATTTTAAAAGGGTGCAACGCCAAAGGGTCGCCACCCTTTAGCGTTAATTTACCGCCCAGTTGGGAGGTGATTAAATTGCTAACCAAAATTATAGTTATAATTATACTACTTTGTATAATTATAGTCAAGGTTTATTAATACTTGATTTCCCCTTTTTAAAGGGGAGCTATAATTTCCCTTTGGCTTCCTTAAATCCAAATCTATTTAATTACTCCAAACGTTTTGAAGTTTATTTTCCATATTCTTTCTTCTATTTAATTCTTCATTAGCTAGATACTTATTGAAGTTATAAGCATCTTTTTGTAGCTCATAATTCTTTTGTGCCATCTTTTGCTGATTATAAGCACCATATAAAGCACCAGCACCACCTAAAACATTTCCTAATCTATCAAAATTAGTTACTTTATTTGCATCAGAACTTTTAAATAACCAATCTCCAAAATTACTAAAAGAATTTTTTAATCCATTTAAAAAACCACTACTACTACTTGCTAAATTTGGAGTAAAATTGCTTGTTTTTATCAAAGTATCTGCAAAGCTAGAGCCTAATCCTGTGCCACCTTTTAAAGCTGTTATAAAATCCATGATTTCTCCTTTATACCAAACTTAATAATTCTTTGCCTAGATCTATCTCGCTAACTTCGCCTTTTTTTAACTTATCGTTAAAATCACTAGTTCTTACATTATTATTTGCGCTTGATAAATCTTCAGCTTTTTTGGCATTATTTGATTTTCCGACCAAATTAAGCAAGGTTTTCCAGCTGTCAATATTACCTTCGCCTAAACCATTTAATTTTGTGGCAAGTTCTGCCATAGCCTTTAAATCCGCATCAGGATAGGCTTTTCTTAACTCGCTTTCTACTTGTGCGTATTTAGCGATTAGCGCATCTTGCTCTTCTTTGTCTTTTTGCTTTTTATCAAGCTCTTCAAGCCTTTTTAATTTCTCATCAAGTCCATCAAGTCCTAATTCTTTTAAATACTGCTCTCTTTGTAATTCTTGTTCGCTTGGCTCTTTTTTTGGATTTTTTAAAGCTTCAAGCTCACTCATTAAAGCATTTAATTTGTTGTCATTTTCACTTTTATAAGCTTCAAACATCGCCTTATAATCAGGCTCGTTCTCATTGTCAACTTGCGTAGGTTCATTATCTGCTACTTGCGTAGGTTCATCGCCATTATTAGCAACATCTCCTTTATCATCATCTGTTATGACATTTATTAAATCTTTTAAAGCATCATTTTCCATCTTCTTCATCCTTTATTTTATTGATTATTATGTCTAAAAAAGCCATAGTATCTAAAGCTTTTAACCTTAACTCTTTTTCATCGTTATTTTTTGCTATATAAAAACATTCACTATATTTTGCTTTGATAAAATCTATTAATTTCTTTCCTCCTTTAGTTTTAGATATATCGCTTTTAATTTCAATATTAAGCATTAGCTTCTCCTTGCATTTGCGGATTAATATCTTCATTATTTTCAAAAGCAAATAAACTATTTACATTCTTTACACCTAAAATTGGTAATAATTCTTTAGTAAGTTCTTTGCTAGCATTTATAATCCCATAAGCAGAATTTGCATCGCCTATGCTCATATACATTTGATATAATTGTGAAAAAACTTGCATACTAGCTTGAATTCCTGCACGTCTAATTTCTTTATTCATGGCACCTGTGCCGGTTTGAATTTTAAATCTAAAACTAGGTATATCCTCTCTTTGAAAACCATTAAAAAAACTATCTTCTCCATACTTAAAAACAAGCATTGCAAATCTATCAAATAAAGGCTCTATAAAAGTTTCGTTATACTGTCTTATATAGTCAGCACTTCTTCTTCCGCCTTCTTGTGCTTTTATGCTAATTTCTGTTGCTGTTTCATTTTGTGCAGTTTGAGCTCCATTGTTTTGTGGACTAACTCCTGTAACTTCTGTGAGTTCGCTTTCTAAAAGCTGTAAATTCATTCCTGCACTATTTACATTTGGTGGTGGTAATATCTGCACTCCTTTTGGATCGTCTGTATATATTGGTTTTCCTAAGGTTTCTATATCTTCTCTGCTTACTCCCATTGATTTTGGCATCATTATTTTAGGCATGATATGAGTTCTTACTGCATCTATTAAAAGATTTCTAGTTATATTAATTTCATCTTGCAAAGGCATAGCAGAAGCCATTATAGGCTCGCCATAAGCACTTACATAGTTTTCGTTATCTATCTTTTTAAGTTGTGGTAGCATTGAACCCCAGACAAAAGGCTGTCCATCTTGTAAAGTAACTTCATTTCTAAGTAAATTATTTTCAAATAAGGTAGAAACCGCCCACTCATCATCGTTTTTTCTTTCATAAATATCATAAAGCTTTACTTTTTTATACTCATCATCTTCATCAAAAAGCTTTTCAATTTCATTTTTTTTATAAAAACCTAGCTTTTGTCTTTCATGGATTTGATTATAGGTTAGGTAAATTTCATTGACTATATATCCTACATCCTCGCTATTTAACGCATTTGGATCAAAGAATATACTATCAATATCTACTCTTTCAATGCGTGGCATTCCTTTATGCCAAGTAACCTTGGCTATACTTGTTCCCACAAGTAAAACATCTAAGAAAAGCGGTTGAAAAATCTTAAACATATTGATTTTACCACTATAAAAATCAATTGCATTCTGCCATAGCTCTATAATCGTATCATCGCTATTAATGTAAGTTTCAATATCTGCCATTCTCTCACTATTAAAATATACATCATTTAAGCTAGTGATTAAATACTTTACCTTAGCGTTTATTTTTGGTATGTAAATACTTGATTTATTTCTTTTTCTCAATTTTTGCATTACCTTATTTTCAAGCAAATAAGCATCTTGCAACTCTTTAAAGTGTGGTTTGTAATTTTCATATCCACTTTTACTTTCGCTAATGAGTTGTGTTAAAAACGACACTCTCTCATCATTAGTTCTTTTTGTTTTCATTCATAATTCTCCATATTGTTGTTTTGCTTAAATTTGTTATTTTTAAAATATCTTTTTCATTCACTCCTTTTTCAAATAAAAACTCCGCAAATTCTCTTTTAAATTTCTTTTTAGAAATATTATTAAACCCTGATACAAGCTCTAAAAATTCATTTGCAAGACTTGACTTTATAGCCTCATCGCTTAAATTTGAAAGCTTTTTTATTTTGTTTACATCAATTGCATCATAGATCATTAAAAACTCACCAGCCATCATAACTCCAATCTTCATTAGTATTGTTTCTGCTGTATAGTTTTTCAAAAAAAGTTAATGCCACCGCATCGCTAACATCAGGACTTTTGCCATAATTCTTTTTTAAATACTCTTTTGAAACTATCTTTAAAAGCCCCTTGTCGCTATATTCATACTCAATCATTCTCATATCTTTTTTTAATTCTTCATCTTTAAAAAGCTCCATGTGTTTTAAGTTTTTAGCAAATGTAAAATACATTTGTGCTCTTTTATTTAAGTATTCATTACTGGTTGCAGAATTTGCAGAATTTGCCTCAAATACAGGCAAACCATAATTTAACAAGACATCGTATACGCCAACGCCAAGACCGCAAGTATCTATAAAAATACCTTTTGGTTTATCTTCGCTTTGATTGTATTCAGCTAGTATTTTGTTTGCTAATTCTATAGTTCCAAGTTGTGAGTATTTTTTAATCTCATCAATTACAAAACCTTTTCTTTTTGCAAGAACACTCTTATCATCTCCATATCTTGCTACATCAAGCCCCCAAATATTCTCGCCTTGCATTTTTTCAATGCTAAAAGAGTTCTTGCTCATCGCATTTTCAATTTCACTTAGAGAAAATAATTCAGCACTCGAGCTATCTATAAACTCACCATAAATTTCTTGCTTGACAACTTCACTACCTTCTCCGCCTACTTCTTCAATTAATTCTTTAATTTGCTCTTCTTTTAAAAATGGATTATCATAGCTTGAGAATTGAAAATGTTTCCAATTTTTATCGCTGAGTTCTTTTCTACATAGCTCGTAAAATAGATTTTTTCCTTTAGGAACTCCACCGATAATTGCTCTTGATTTAGGGTTATCAAGCAACATAGGGCGTATGGCGTTATACCAAAGATACTCTCCTTTACTACCTTTTAAAATAATTCCTGCTTCGTTTAAGATAACAAGGTCATATCCAAAACCTTCGATATTTTCACTTCTTTCAGCACTTCTCATATGAAGCACTGCTCCATTAATAATTAGTTTCTTGTCTTGCACACTCCATGAGTAAAAATCTTTTGGTAAGTTTTTTAACTCAGGTGTAAAATATAACTCGTAATAATTTTGTAAATTTGCTTGTATGGTATCCACCCATAAAACATTTTGTCCTAAAAGCAAGTTTTCGATAACAAACTTAGCACTTCCCCTTGTAAAACCAAGTCTTCTGCCCTTTGCTACAGTTATAAAGCGTGGATTTTTATCATCAAAAACTTTAAGTTGTGCAGGAGTGTAAGAAAAGTCAAGCTTTAATTTCATTTGATTTCACTTCTTATAATTTCTATTTTTTGAACATTATCGCTAACTACTTCTTGTTTATCCACGTAGCCATGTTGATTTTTTAGCAAGAACATACTAACGCTAGGAGTATAAGTGCCGATTAAGGAATGGTTTAAAATATCCATTTCACATTTTTGCTTAGCTTGAGATACAATTTCTCCGAAATCCTTATCCTTCTCCCACTCGCCTAAGGTTTGCATTGTAATTCCTAAATACACAGCTAATCCCACTTTTGTTTTAGGTGCAAAAATAATACTCTCCTTAGTTTCTTTTAAGACAACTCTTTCATTAAAATAACTCTCTATTTTTGAAACAAGCTCTTCTTTTGTCATACTTTTGCCATTTGTCATCATTCTAGCCATCAAGCCACCCCTTCTTTAAAATTAAATTCTTTGATTTCTAAGTTTAAAAAAGATTTTTTAAAACTAATAATCTCATAATCGCCTTTTAAAACATTCTTATCGTTTTCAAATAACGCATCTAACACGCATTTTACGATATTGTCCCCATCGCCATGCCTTTTGCTGTTAAATCCTATTTTTAAAGAAAACTCATATTTTTTTTGCTTATCAAAGGCTTGAAAACAGCTAATATTATTTTGTCTTCTAAACTCCATTTGCAAGAGTTTTTTAAAATCTAAATATTTAAGATAATCTTTACATGCAAATTTAGATCTTTGCGTGGTTCTTTTATAAGGAACTGGGTTGCTTTTTAAATCAATTTTTAAAATATACTTTTCCATTTCAGACTTTCTTAAATTTAGCTTATATTTTTAAAAGCCATTTTGACTTTTACTTTCTTTTGAAATTCTTCTTGATTCTCCTTAAAAAATTTTTTCTGCACCTTCTTAAAGTTATTATATTCTTCTTCATGGCTTAAAGATGTATATCCTTTTATCTTATAAGAAGTATTTATATATATATCTTTTCCTATGCGCTCTTGATTTTTAAATATAAAATCTATTAAAGCGTGTTTAAATTCGTTATTTTTTAGCATTTCTCCATCTTCGTAGGTTAATTCTCCAAAATTATTTAGACAAACCAACATATTAATTGATTTTGCTAATCGTTTAAAAAGGTTGCCCTGTCCATCATAACAAACATATGAGTATTTAAAATCACTTTCAAGCAATCTAAAAAATGGACTATTTTTATATTTATTTTTTAACCATTCTAAAAATATTTCCTTATCTTCAAAACGCTTTTTAAACTCGATTTGAGCCCTTTTGCAAACTCTTCTTAATTTCTCATAGGTTGTCCCTACGATATTCTCTCTTTCTAAAGTTTCGAAATAAAAATCTAAGAAAGCATGAATATCTTTTGCATCTTGCAAATATCTACCTACTATATCAGTTGCTTGAGCCTTATTAATTTCCAATAAGTCCATTAAAATTTGTATTTTTTCTTGCATTTTCTACTCCTTAAAAGCATCCTAAGAGCTTGTTTTTGTTCTCATCTTTCATTCCGTAATACTCCATCAAGCTATCAACCACACTAGGATTGGCTTCTTTTTTTCTGTTAAAACGCTGATTTTTTCTTGCTTCATTTTCTTTAGCATATTTAAGCCATGTATAAAGACTTCCTGCCACACTTGACATTCTTTTTCCATTTCTTTTCCATTCCCTAGCATCCCAATAGCCTATAAAATCATTAGCCAACTCTTCACCAAAGTTTGTGCCATTTTTCTCATTAAAAGCTATTATTTGTCTCATGAGTTCATTTGCATTTGGGACTTTAAACTCTTTTTTTGCCATTTTCTCTAACTCCTTTTTGCTAAAATCAATAAAGCTCGTCACAAAAGAGGCGTTTTGATTAGAAACGCGTTCTTTCTTTTCTTGATTATTTTTTAAATTTTCTAAATTCTCTTTTTTTATAAATTTATTATTATTAATATTTATATTATTTATAAATTTATTATCGCGTGCGTGCGTGCGTGTTTCTATATAATGCAAATTCTCTTTTTTTTCGTTTTCAGTAGTTAATTTTCTGTCGATTGATGAAGTGTTATTTTTAAGAGTTTTGCTTAGCTTTTCATCACTGTTTTTAAGCAAAGATAAAGATTTGTTAAAATGTTTTTTAACTTGATAATTTTCATCTTTTAAAATCCACTCATAAAAATTTAAAGAGCCATTTCTAACCTTTTTAATTTCCAAAAGTCTTAGTTCAATTAATTCTTTTTTAGCAATTCTTAGTCTATTTAAACTAATTCTTTGATTATTTTTAACTTTTATAAACTCTCTTAGATAGATCTCACTTACAATCGTTTTTTCACTAAGCTTTGCTAATTGAATATACAATGCTAAAGCATCAACACTAAGACCACCATAAGCTATAGTGTTTGATAATTTTAAATAGCCTTTTCTCTCTCTTAGGCTTTTACGCCCCAAAGCTACATCAAAACTTGCTATAAAACTTGGTATCACCAACTCTCCTTTATGTTATAATTTAAATTAAAAAGGTTTTTTATGTTTAATTCTTTCTTATCCGAAATGCTAAAAACCGCCACTTTAGAAAATTTGTTATATTTTTTAATAGGTGTTTTATTTGGTTTAAGTATGCGTCCTTTGTTTTTATATTTAACTAAAAAACAAAAACTAAAAAGAGTTTGTATTAAAGATATGAAGCTAGAAAACGATTTGACAAAAAGACTATATCCTAACTTAGGATATAAATTAGTTACAAAAAAAACTCCTTTTGAAATGGTTTTTAAAAAAGATAAATTTAAATACATTATTTGTCCTCACTACCGTGATAAAAAATGCGTTTTAGATAATGATAAATGCAAGATATTAAAATCCCAGCCGAAATACCAGCCACTAGAAACAGTCTAAAATGCAACATCATCAAAGTAAAAATAAATAATCCTATAATCTCAATCAATCTTTCAAGCATTTCATTCCTTAATCCGTTTTAAAAAGTCCTTTGCTATAATTTTTTTGCACCAAATCAAGAAAAGGACTTATCAAAATGGATGAAAAGCAAAATCAAAAATCTACAGAAGCTAGAGTTTCAAAGTTAGAAGAACAAATCAAAGAGTTAGAAAACAGGATAAAACAGCTAGAACAAGCTGTACAACCACAACACTACTCTTTGGAAACTCCAAATTACTTAGGAGAAATCTAAGTCTTAATAAGACTTAGATTTTTATCATTCTCAAGCAAAGCACCAGCAAGCTCCATTTTATACATAGTTCCCATATATGCAAAGAGTAAATCTTCTACTTTTTCATATTTTCTTTTTTTCATAAGCTTAAGCATTATCTCATAGGTTTCATCGCTAATATCAATTTCAATCCTAACCCTTTTCATTGCCTTTTTCATTCTCTATCCTTTCTTTTTCTCCCACGCTTAGGTATGTTTATAATTTCATTCATTGTTTTACTCAAAATTTCAGAATCTCCCCATGCTTCTAATGGAATATTAAATTCATCTTTTAATTTTAATGCGGTTTTTATATCAACCTTCCTATTGCCGTTAAGTTTTGCATACCAAGAGCTATTGGCTCCTCCAAATTTCAAAGTTATTTTTTTAATTAAATCTATTCTTTTCATAAATATAATTCTACAAAATGGATAATTAAAATTTTCTTAAAATAATCCGATTTGTAGAATTATAAATTATACAATATGTATAATTATTTTGGAATATAAGGTTATAAAATATGAATGGAGAGAATTTAAAGAAACTCTTAAAAAAGCATAATTTAACACAAAATGAGCTAGCAGAGAAATTAACCGCATATGGGTATAGAAATGGACATGGAATTAAAACCGCTGCAATTTCAAAATATGCATTAGGACAAAGAAAAATGACTGCAGAATTTATCGAAGCGGTTATGAAAGTTCTTGGAGAAACTGATGCAAATGTTTTAATATCAGATGAGCCAATTGAAGTACAAAGAATTAGAATTACTGGCTCTGTAAGTTGCGGCTTGCCAATTAATGATGTTTATGAGTGTCAAGATGAATTTACTTATATACCATTATCACAAAATAAATCAAATTTAAAAGCAGCTAGAGCGAATGGCGATAGCATGTTTCCTATAATTGAAGATGGAGACATTATTATATATGATACAGACAGTTCAAAACCAAGACATGGAGATCTTGTTGTTTATACCTATAATAATGAAATTGCTTGCAAGATTTTTGTAGAAAAGAAAGATGTTGGAGTTATTGAATTTAAACCAGTTAACCAAAGTGATAGTTTTAAAACGACTACTTTTAGGATTGATATCGATGATATCGATGATTTGAAAATCTATAAAGTTGTAAAAATTCAAAAGACACCAAATAACGCAAAATCTAATTTAAAATTGGTAAATGAAAATTGAAACCTTTAAAAATTTTATAGAAGTGGTGGGATGAGAGTAAAATTAAATATTTTTGAGATATCTAATATTATAAGGGTTACTGATTATGGAACTAGTTGTCCTTTAGAAGTAAGTATTAAGGATAATTCTAAATTTATATTAAAAACTAAATATAACAGTGTTTGCGGAACTGGAAAAAGCTTATTTGCTGAACTTTTTTCTTATTTATATTTGCAAGAATTAAATTTTAAAGATATCCCCGGTATAGCTTTATTAAATATAGATGATGATTTTATAAAATTAGCAGATAACAAATTAAAAAATGGAACTCAAAGAGACAAAGAAGCATTAGAAAATATCAAAAATTCAAAAGGTTTAAATTTAGGAATTTCATATATATTTAATGCAAGTAAAATTTATCCAAAAGAATTAACAAATAAATTTAAAAATTATACTTGCTTGTATGATGGAATTTTAATGAATAGCGATAGAGAATTTAAAAATCCAAATATTTTAATCAATGATTTAAAAAAGATTTTTTTGATTGATTTTGGTTTAGCTTTTGATATATTAAAGGCATTAAATATTATTTTAGATGATGAGATTAACTCTAATCAGTATTTTGATAAAAATACTTTCGATAAAAATTATTTATTGCTTGACCACTTAAAACATATCAAAATAAATAAAAAGAAATTAAATTGTCAAGAAATTTTAGATATAATAAACGCTATACCATTAGAATGGCTAAGCTTGACTTCAGCACAAAAACAAGCTTTAAGCAATATGATATATAAAAGACAAGGACAAAAAGCGGTATATAGTCATGAAAATGTTTAAATATAAAATGATAAAATATTTTCCTTACTCAGCCAGTGAAGAATTTATAAATATAGGTTTTTGGCTTTGGGATGAGAATGGAAATAAAATACAACATTATATTAGCGATACACATTTAAAAATCTTATCTAAATGTCATTTTCTAAATACCAATTTTATTAAAAATAGTATTGAAAGATTAAAATTAGAAACAAATGAAAAATATTGGTATGGTAATCATTTTAGGTTTAGCGAATTTGATACTATATTGCATGATACTTTAGAAAGTACAAAAAATTTTTTATATTATGAAAAAATAGGAGAAAAATTTAAAAATTTTGAATCAAAAGAAAGAAATATAAGATACGAGGAAATAAAAAATAATGCTATTAATTTAATAGATACTGATTTTAAAAATGATTTAGAACTAATATCTGAGCGTGGAGAATATAACTTTCATATTATAAATAAGCATTCTAAAAATGAAATATTTTCAAGACTTGGAAATATAGCAAACATAGATGATATAAAAGAAGCTTTTGCAAAAACTTTAGAATATGATATGCTTTTATATTTCTTACAATGTGAACAATTTACGCTTGGTAAAAAAACTCAAAAGGGTAGGGAAAATTTAGAAAAAGTGCATTTTAACTTTGAACCTTTTTATGATGAAGAAAACCAAAGCAGAACTTTAAAAGAAATGATTAAAGCAACAAGTTAAACAAAATGAAAAAACTATAATCTTACCACTGCTAGCAACTCTAGCTTTTGCTGATTATACATATTACAAGCGAAGATTGAAAGTTTATACAATTATACAGAATTTATAGTTTATATTATTTAAAATAATATATAATTTATTATAAAAATATTGGAGAACTGAATTGATGGCAAAATCAATATGTTTTTTTAACCACAAAGGTGGAGTTAGCAAAACAACAACAACTTATAATATAGGTTGGGCTTTATCAAAATTGGGTAAAAAGATTTTGATGGTGGATTTAGATCCGCAATGTAATTTAACAGGACTTGTTTTATCAAGCAAAGCCTTAGATGATGACTTTATGGCTAGTTTTTATCAGAGTAGACAATTTATAACATTCGAGCCTATTATTGAAAAAATTATATCTGGAGCTAATAGTTATGATTTAGCCAATGATGGTAAAATTTTTCCAGTAAATGATAATTTATTTTTATTAGCTGGTAGTTTAAATCTTTCTCAATTAGATAGTCAAATAACAACGGCATTGAAAATAACCGCAGGTATTCCGATATTGGGCAATATCATAACATGCTTTTTTGAAGTTTTAAACAAAATAGCAATAAATAATGAAATAGATTATGTATTGCTAGATTTAAGCCCTAGTATTAGTGGTCTAAATCAAATTGCTCTTATGGGTAGTAGATATTTTATAGTTCCTACAAGTCCGGATTATTTTTGCCTACAAGCAATACATTCATTAAGTAAAACTATTAAATTATGGCATAAAGAAATAAAAGATTTTAAACAAGCTACAGGTGTAAAAGGTATATCCAATAATCCTTTATTCATAGGAGCAATCCAACAAAGATACAGACTTAGAAATGAGGCTCCTACAAAGGCGTTTGAAAAATGGATTAGCGCTATAAGAGAAGCTATTAATACTACACTCGTAACAGAATTGTCAGATATTAATTGTGTAATCGAAAAGGAAAAATTTGAAAATGGAATAAAAAATGAATTTCCAAATTTATCCCCATATGATTTAGCACAGATTCCAGATTTTAATACTTTAATAGCAATAAGTCAAAGAAGTAAAAAACCAGTATTTTTACTAGATGATAAAGATTTAGATGAGGCCAATCAGTTTGGCGCAGCTAAACAAACAAGTAAAGAAAAAATACAAGATTTTCATAACACATTTATGAAACTTGGAAGAACGATAATCAATATAACTTCATAACCAAGATTTTTTCTTGGTTATTTTTTATAGTCTTACTCTCAATACCCCATAAACCTTTTATATCCATCGCAAATAGTTTTTAATCTTCTTCTCGTTCTTTATAGAAATAATTATAAAATTTGTAGCTATCTTTATTAAACCAAAGAGTTTCTTCATTCTCTATTATCGATTTCATCTTATCGCTAAATCCCATTTCGTTTTTTATTTGTTTTTCAATTCCAGAAAAATAAAAATCAATTGTTTTATGTGATGGTTCAAACTTAAAAGAATTTTTCAATTTATCTAATTCATTTTGTAACGTTGGCTGTGATTCTAAAATTTTAAGTTGAAATTTTACATATTCAGCATATTTTTTTAATTTAAAATAATCTTCTATAATTGCTTTTTCTTTCGCTCCATCCATAAAATCAAGTAGCTCATCTTCGATATATTTAATTCTCTCTTTTAATTTTTCTATATATTCTTCACAATTGTCTATGCTATTAGATAAATATCTTAAATCTCTATCTAAAATTTTTCTGTCAACTCCTTTTGCATAAACATATAGAAAAAATATAAAATAAACAAAAAACCAAACTTCATTTTTTAAAAAACTCATAGATATAAAAACGCAAATAAAATACATTACTACACAGAATAGGAGCCATTTAAATTGAAATAAATTAGGAACTTTTAGATAAACATCTTTAATATTTTTTAAATTTTCAATTTTTATTTCACTGATTTTTTTAAAAAGTTCATATTTACTCATTCTATCATCTAGATAATCATCAAATGCTTCTTCTAGTTTATCTTCATATGTTTGATTTTTCAAAAAATATACCCTTTATTTTAATTCATATAACAAATTATACCACAAATATTTTTTAAAAATTATCCAAATTGTATAAATTTTAAGTTTGTTTTAATTATCCATTTTGTAGAATTATTTCAACAAAACAAAAAGGAGAAAAAATGCTAGAGATTAAATTAGATTTAAGACCTGATTTTAAAAAAATGCTAGAAATAGCTTTTGAAAGAAATTATTCAAAAAGTTACGCTTCTTTGGAAGAGTTTTTAGCTGATGTTCTTGATAATGCAGTTAAAAACATAGTCACCAAAGAAGCGTTTGAAAACAAAGGATTTGTTATTTCTCTAAAAGATTAGGAGTTTCATTTAAAACTTGAAAATCTTTGTCATTTAGTCTTTTTTCAAGGGTTGCGACTTTACTTTCTAGTTCGCTAACTCTTAAAAGAAGATTATTAAGTTGAGCTTTTAAGCTTTGTATTTCGTCCATTACATCACCTTCCTAGAGTGAAAGTGATTATAACTAAAAAAGGATAAAAAATGAGTTTCACAGATTTTTATTTTGATAGAGAAGAAAAAAGAATTTCTAGCCAAACAAAAGAATTAATTGCAAATGAGTTTGAAAGCAAAGAGAATTTAGAAAATATATTTGCAAACTTGCAAGATTTTAAAAACTCTTTAGAAATAAGCTTAGAAGATGATGAAGAAATATCTATATCTTTACAAGCTTATGGAGATGAATTTATGAGAAATGCTTATGAACTTTTAGAGAGAGTTAGAAAATTCGAAAAACAATGCAAAAAGCTTTTTTAAAAGTTTAACAAGTCCTTTAAAAAAGGGCTTTCTTAAGCTTTTGACCGCTTGAAAATTAAGCTTAATTGCTAATGTTCTTTTCTTTGCTTTACTCTTACCCACGAAGTGGGACGGGGGCTTTAGCAAAGCGGTTTTAAACGAATTTATTTCGGATAAAACAATAGCAATAACATAGCGGAAGGGTTAGCAAGTTATCCATAAACTTGGCTCGTTATTATTGTTTATAGTGCTATTTTTAAGGTTTTCTTGCACTTTAAAAACGACAGAAAATCAAGAGTTTAAGAAAAAGAAAGTATAATTATAAAGTTTAAGTTGCTAACTTGTCTCGGTGTTGAGAAAGGAGGCTAAAATGATTGAAAAATTAATAACTATTTTAATTCTAATTTTACAATTAGTTTTAGAGCTATTAAGACTTTACAATTAAATAGCCACACTTTTATAAAACACAGACAAATTCTAACCAAATCCGCTTAGCATAAACTTAAACGATTATACAATGCCGAGACTTGCGGATTTACTCGGCTTTATCAAAAATAAAAATAAATTTGATAAAATAACATTGTTTAAGTGGCTAATTTCTCTTGGTGGGAAAGGAGCTATTTTTAATGATAGAAAAGATTTTAAATATTATTTTCTTGCTATTAAAAATAGTAAAAGAGCTGATTGAAATAATCAACCAGCAATAACCTTAACACTAAAATTATAGAATAGCCTTGCTTAGCCTATACTTAAACAATACTCACGCCAAGAGAGCAAGGCTCTTGGCTTTTCTTAAACTCCTTTAATGCTTAAATGGGGCAACTTTACTACTTGAGAATTTGCCTTTTTGTTTTATTTCCCTTCTAAAGAACTCAGTTGTCCCTTTTAAGCATTAATCTAAAAGGAGAAAAAATGAAAGCTTATCACACAAAAGAACAAGTCATCATAAAACTAAGTAAAGATGAGTACAGAAAAGAAATGAAGCTAAATAAGTCTTTAAAAGATGAAAATAAATCTTTAAAAACTGAAATTTCTAATCTTGAAAATGAAAAAATAGAACTTTTAAAAGAGTTAAAAGACCAAATAGAAGCAAATATGAAAAATATAAAAGAAATTAGCTCTTTGCAAAATAAAATTTATGAGCTTCTTTATGCAAAAGAAAGGTCGAAACTATGTTCTTAAATAGTAAAAAGAATAAAAAAATAAGATATTTAGAAAAAGAAATTCAAAGGCTAAAAGGTGTAATAGCATTAAAAGATACTGCTATAAATGAAATTTCATTGAAACTCGAAGAAGAAATTGAAATCAATGTAAAACTTAGTAATTTTCGTATAAAAATACTTGATGCTTTAGGGCTTATAGGCGTTTTTAAAAATGATGATAAAGCTATTAAAGAAGTAAAAAGATTAAAGGAGAAAGAATTATGAAAAAACAAACAAAACCGCTAAGTATAAGAATTCCATTAGAATTAAAAGAAGAGTTGCAAAAAATAGCAGATAAAGAATACCGCCCTTTAGCAACTCAAATAGTTAAAATTTTAAGCGATTATGTTAAGAATAAAAATAAAACTAATTAGGGTAATCACCTTTTTGCCATAATGAATTTTCGCTTTCATAGGCATTAATATAATCTTCAATGATTTTTCTTATTTGTAAAGCCATAGGGCGATACTCAAGTTCGCATATATAGGCGAGTTTGTTTTTTGTTACAGTATCAAGCCTTATCGATATTATTTCTGATTTATTGGTTTTTTGTTTCTCTTCCAATGTTTTCCTTTTTGTAATTTATTGTAATTTTACAAAAAAAACTTTTTTTTGTAAAGCATACATTGTATTACTTGACAATACAAAAATAATTTTATATAATTTTGTAATTCTTAAGAATACAAAAAATTACAAAAGGATACCAATGAGTCAAGAAGAAAAGTTTTTAGAATGTTTAGCAAAAGCGACTAAAGGAAAAAAGGATTTAAGCAATTTTGAAGTATTGGAATTTGCTTTCAGTATATTTTGTTGCCTTGATAATTATATTCAAAATAACAAGGCTAGAGATAAAAAAATTTTAAAATTATTAAAAGGAGATGAAAAATGAATTTAGAGCTGTTTAGAAAAGATGAAAACAAAGAAATAAGCTTAACTTCTTTAGAGATAGCAGAGCTTACAGGAAAAGAACACAGAAATGTTACAAGAGATATAGAAACTTACTTAGAAAAAGTGGTTGAAGGGGGTGTCTTCAAATTTGAGCATACCTACCAAAACCCACAAAATAAGCAGTTTTACAAGTATTATCGCTTACCAAAAAGAGAAGTGCTAATTTTAGTGAGTGGATATAGTGTAGAACTAAGAGCAAAGATAATTGATAGATTAGAATACTTAGAAAATGAGCTTAAAAAACAAAGTTATAAACCGCTTTCATTAAAAGAAAGTTTGCAAATGCAATTAGAACTTTTAGAGAGAAATGAAAAGCTTCAAATAGAAAATCAAAGCCTAAAAAACGAAGCCGAACAAAACGCACCACTTATTCACTTTGCAAATCGTATAAAAGATACTAATGATGCTATTTTAATAAGAGATTTCGCAAAAATACTTTATGAAAAAAATAAAATTGAAATCGGAGAAAAAAGACTTTTTGCTTTTTTAAGGGATAATGGCTTTTTAATGAGTGATAATAAGCCTTATCAAAAATGCATAGAACAAGGGCTTTTTAAAGTAAGTGAAACAACTATCAGCACAATAAATGGAGATAGATTAGTAAGCACAACGAAAATCACAGGCAAAGGACAAATTAAAATCGCAAATTTATTATTAGAAGGAATTAATCATGCAGTATAAAATAATCGACTTAGAACAAGGTAGCCATGAATGGTTAAATTTTAGAAAAGGAAAAATAGGTGCATCGATGGTAGCATCTTGCGTAGGTATCAAAGGTGCTTTTAATTCCAAAGAAGAAGCAAGAGATATCATCTTGGGACTTAAAGAAGTCTATCAAAACGAAGCTATGAAAAAAGGCAATAATTATGAAGCTTTGATTAGAGCTAGAGTTGAGTTTTTACATTCTGTGAGTATCACTCCTATAGTTTTACAAAGTTTAGAAAATGAAATGTTTATTGCAAGTTTAGATGGCATCGATAAAAACGGCGTTATTTATGAGTTTAAATATTCGCAAGATGAGTATGATTTTATCAAAAGAAATAAAAAGCCAAGCGATAAATACTACGCCCAAGTTCAATTTCAACTCTATATCAGTGGTAAAGAAAAATGCATTTTTGTAGCCATGAATAAAGAAGAAGAGATTGTAGAGTGCGAAGTTTTAAAAGATGAAGCTTATCAAAAATGGTTAGTTAAAAATATAAAGCAATTTATATTAGATTATATCATAGATCAAAAAAGTGAATATAAAGAGCTTAAAGATACTAAAGCAAAAAATCTAACGATTGAAATCATAAGGCTTGAAAACACGATTAAACCTATTAAAGAAAAGCTAGAAAGTCTTAAAAAAGAACTCATAGCCTTAGCAAATGGAGAAAAAGCAAGATGTTTAGATATTACAATTTATCCGCAAAGTAGAACTACAATTGATTATAAGGGCTTTTTAGAGCAAAAAAATATTACTGTGCCTAAAGAGTTTTATAAAGAAAGTACTTCAATGTGTTTAAAAATCAAAAAAGGAGCATAAAATGAGTAATGAAGTTGTATTAAAAGAAGAAAATAAATTAGAAATAAATTTTAATCCTTATGAGTTGGCTTTGGTAAAAGGTGATTTATCAAAGCTTAGTGATGTAGAACGAGCGAGTTATGTTAAAAATCTTTGTGAAAGTTTAGGCTTAAACATGCTTACAAAGCCTTTTGAATACATAGTATTAAATGGCAAACTTACTTTATACGCAAACAAATCAGCAACAGATCAACTAAGACAAATAAGAAAAGTAAGTATTACAAAAACAGAAGTGGCACAAGTTGGCGATATCTATATGGTTACAGCCTACGCAGCAACACCAGATGGAAGAACTGATTGCGATACAGGTGCTTTAAATATTAAAAATTTAGGTGGCGATAATTTAGCGAACGCAATAATGAAAACTATCACAAAAGCAAAAAGGCGTGTAACCTTAAGTATTTGCGGACTTGGAATGCTTGATGAGAGTGAATTAGAAACGATAAAAGAAAAGCGATTTTTAAATCCAAATGAAGATTTAAAAGTTTGGGGTAGTGATGAAAAAGCTATAGAAAATAAAGCAAAAGAATTAAAAGCTTTAGGTGCTGAACTTAGAAAATTTATGAGTGATAATGGTTTAAACACCCAAGAGCAAAACAATTTTATAAAAAAACATTCTTTATTTACAAGTGAAAAAATACAAGAAGTTCTAAGTAATAAAGATGAATTTTTAACACAATTAAAAGGAGAATTATAATGCTACCAGCATTTAAGGCAAGTTTTGAAGTGGCAAATTATGCGCCAAGCGTAGAGTATTTAAGTGAAGGTGGGATTTATAGCGGAGTTTTCCGCAAAGCCTTTTTATATGATAAATTGGCAAGTGATGGAAGCAATAATACTTTTATTTGTTTTGAATTTTTAACCAGAAAAGAGCAAAAACTAGCTATTTTTAATCTTTTTGTAGCTAAAAATAACGATTTTAGCTATATCAATAAAAATGGAGAAAAAGAAAATTATTTAGGATTTAGACAATTAAACGCTATTATGAAATTCTTTGGAATTGATGAACTTGATTTTAGCGAAAAGGGAAATGAGAATGTTTTTGGAGTGCAGACTGAAGTTATTTATCTAAATTCTTTAGTTAATAAACTTTTAGTTTTAGGTTTTGGAACAGAAGAATATTTAAGTAAAAATGGAGAGCTTGCTAACAAAATCTTTCTTGATAGAATTTTTAATGAAAAAATGCAAAACATGGATGAGTTTCAAAATAATAAAAAGCCTTTATCTATAAAATCTTTTAAAGCAAGGCATAAATCTTTAAATAACGACAATAATAAATCATTTATTCCAAAAGAAAATCAGAGTTACAATCCTTATGGAAATGAAGTAAAAAACAATAACAATGAAAAATATATCGAAATAGGAGATGATGATGAAAGTTTGCCGTTCTAATTATCTTGAAATTGTAAAAATCATACCATTTAGTGAAAGAAGAACTTGTTTTTGCGAATTTGCTAAACAAAATGAAATAAAAATCGAAAAAATAAATTATAAAAATCACATAAGCAAAAAAGAACTCAGAAAGGCTTACAAAATTTACAAAAGTAAGTCAAGCGGAAGAAATTTCTTTCATGAAAAAAAGCTTATTGTTAAAGCTTTTGAAGATGTTGAAAAATTTTTAAGGAGTTAGAATGAAACCAAATTTATATAACGACCATTTTCAAAATTTTAAAAGATATAATATACCAAAAGCACAGCTTGTAATAGCTGATATTCCTTATAATTTAGGCAACAATGCTTATGCTTCATCTCCTGAATGGTATATAAATGGGGATAATAAAAATGGAGAAAGCAAAAAAGCAAACAAAGCATTTTTTGACACAGATAATGATTTTAGAGTTAGCGAATTTATGCACTTTTGCTCTAAAATGCTTATAAAAGAACCTAAAGAATGCGGTAAAAGTCCTTGCATGATTGTTTTTTGCTCTTTTGAGCAACAAGCAATGTTAATTGAAGTAGCTAAAAAATATGGCTTTAATCATTATATAAATTTGGTTTTTAGAAAACAAAGCTCATCTCAAGTTTTAAAAGCAAATATGAAAATAGTTGGAAATTGTGAATATGCTTTAATCTTATATCGTGAAAAACTTCCAAAATTTAACAATGATGGAAAGATGATTTATAACTGCATGGATTGGCAAAAAGATGAAGGCATTCCTAAAGTGCATCCCACACAAAAGCCTGTTAAATTACTAGAAAGATTAATCACTATTTTTACAGATGCAGGTGATGTTGTTATAGATCCATGTGCTGGAAGCGGAAGTACTCTTTTAGCAGCTTGTAATTTAAACCGCAAAGCTTATGGCTTTGAGATTAAAAAAGACTTTTTTAAAAGTGCTAATGAAATTATGTTTAAACATATAGAAAGAAGTCTATTTGCTTAAGTAAAATTTTGATAAAATAAAATAAAGGAGAATTAATGCAAAATTTCAAAGCTTTTAAGCTTATTTCAAAACGTATTATAAAAACACTTTTAAATGATTTTCCAAATCAAAGCATACTTTTTTCAGATGACTTTAACAAAGATTGTAAAGAATATAAAATAGACTTTAGCTCTTGTATTCATTTTCTAAAAGAATGCAAAGTTTTAAAATACGACAAAGAAAACAATAGCGATTTTTCAGGAGTTTTAATCAGTCCTAAAGCTTATTTATACTTTTCTAAAAATGATTTTAATGATATTGATGATCTGATTGAATTTTGTATGAGATAAAGGATTAAAATGCAAGAAGAAACAATTACTTACGCAAGAGGTCGTTTAACTGAGCTTAAAGATAAAAAAGATGAGCTTCAAAGACTTATCAAAGATAGTAAAAATCTAGCAATTAAAAATATACAAAATGATGATTTAAAAGGTGCTAGACTTTATATTGATAAACTAGAGCTTTATTTTGATGAACTTTTAAAGACAAATACGGATTTAAATTTGCTTTGCAATAAATGGGGATTTAAATGAGTGAAAATATTGAGCTTTTTGAAAGCTATACGGCAAAAACTTTGGGAGAACTTTATAGTACCTTTCCTATTCCAAGCGATTTTAACTTTTTTGATTTTATCCCAAAACTAGAATATGAAGAGTTTTTAACACATCAATTAAACGCTTATCATACGATAAATTACCTAAAAAATAATCATTTTTTGGATTTTGAGAGTATGGATTTAGAAAGCGGAAAAGTTAAAAAAGCTATTTTAAAACCGAAAGCCTTAGAGCTTTTAAAACAAGATGGCTTAGGGGTTCAACTTAAAAAAGCTTTAAGTACAGGAAGAGATGAGCTTATAAGAAGTATTGTAAATAGGGCTTTAGAAATGAGCCTTAAATTTATGTTTTAAATAAAGGAGAATTAATGGAAAACTTAGAAAAATATAGAAAAGAAATATTTAAAGATGAAACTTTAGCAGGTGATGAAGGAATTGTAAAGGAGGTATTATGGGAGATGCAATTGAAAATGTAAATATAAGATTTACCATACAAAAAGATAATCCAATAGATATTAAAACTTTATCTAACGCACTATTGGCATTAAACAATTCTATAGATGAGTATATTTATATAACTCAAGGAACTAGCGGTATTAAAACAACTTTAAAATCAGTAGAAAAAGGAAGTGATGTTTTTAATCTTGTTGTATGTGGTGCTCTTATGTTTGGAGAATTGCTACCAAATATAAATGCTTATTTTGAATTCTTTAACAATATTAAAAATATAGGTAAAAAAAGTGTAGAAGAGATTAAAGAAGATAAAACATTAACTAAGAGTAATCTTGACAACTTAGAAAGCATTTTAGCCTTAGCAGAGCAAAAAGATTTAAATCTTAGTATTACTTTTAATGATTATAAAGATTGCATTATTATTAATCAAGAAAACAAAGACGCTTATAAACAAGGCATAGCCACAGCAAAACAAATCAAAAACTATGAAGACAAAGAACAAAAACACTTCCAAAATGTTTTAATAAGAATGAAAGAAGTTAAAGATAGCGAACGCATAGTAAAAGATAAGGCTATATGTGATGATATTGTTCCAAATAAAGCAATAAGCACTGAAATAGTAGATAAAGAAGCAAAAGATCTTATCAATAAAAATCCATTCGATAATTACTACTTAGTAGATTTATCAGTGCATAAAATAGATGGCTTAGTTAAGCTTTATCGTATTACAGCATTACATAGTATTATACCAAAAGATATAAAGGAGTAATATGACAGAAGAGAAAGAAAACATCGTTAAAAAGGTTTGCAAAGAGTTAAATATCACGCAAAAGGAGTTAAGCGAGATTTTGGGGGTGCATCTTACTACTATTCAAAAATGGGTAGCTAATGATAATGATTTGCCTTTACAAGCTAAAAAATCTTTAAATTTAGTATTAGAAAATCATCATTTAAAAACAAGACTTAAAATGCTTGATGAGTTTGTAAGACTATTTAAAGAGCTTCAAAAATAAGCATTTAAAGGTGTAAAGAAATTCTTTATACCTTTAAAATACAGAAAATTTATGTATTTATTTTTAAAAAATATATATATTTTCTATAAAATATATTGACTTTTATATAATATTTATGTATAATTACTCTAAGAATACAGAATAATTCTGTAATGTTCTTTTAAAGTAAGAGTGTTTTAAGTTAGTTTTGTTAAAATTTGACTATGTTAGAGTTACTTAAGAACATAGGACTTGGCTTATTTGTCAATGGTAATTATGCTTTACTTAGTGGCAACATCACACTAAATAACATTTATATAGTGTTTGGCAGTGTGGCACTTATGGCACTTAGTATTTATGCAGATAGAAAGGAGAAAAAATGAGCGGTGAATATATAATCAGCGGATTTTTAACTATTTGTCTTATTATTGCTTCTTATGAGGCTTACAAAGCTTATAAAAAGGTAAAAAAACAACACTAAACTTACAAACACTCTTGCTTTTAAATTAAAAAGCAGGAGTAATTATGCAAACTTTAACCCAAAAAACAATTTTTTTAAATACAGAAGTTGCAATATCTTATGAAACTTCAAAACAAAACATAAATAGCACTAAAAACTATCACGCCGATGAACTCATAGAAAATATACACTATTTCTATGATTATGAGCAAACCAAAGGCGGAAGGCAAAGAGTAATCAAATGGACCTTAGAAGGTGTTTATATGCTAGGCTTTTTTATAAAAAGTCCTAAGGCTAAAGAATACCGCAAAAAAGTAGCTAAGCTTTTAAGAGAGCAAACACAGGCTAGATTTAAAACCCTAAGCGATGAAAATCTAAGGCTTAATTCTTTAAATCATCATCAAAAGATAGGTTATAAATCACAGCTTAAACAACAAAAGGAGAAATATGAAAACAAAATTAAAGCCTTACAATACGACTTAGAACACAAGAATGAACTAAGCTTTAAAAGAAAGCTTAGCAAGGAAGAATTACTAGAGCTTAGAAAAATACTAGCTAAGGATTATAATATGCTTTGCTTTAAAGAGTGGGAATTTGAATTTTTGGCTGAAAAAATAGCATTAGAAAGTACAAAAATGACAACTTGGGATGCTGTTGTTAAGAAGCTAAAACAAACTCTTGATTATTGGCAAAATTATGATGAATACGAAGAAAAATGGAAAAAAATATTAAGGAGATGAGATGGGAATTTTAAAAAGACTTGATGAAACTATCATTATCAAAGATGATAGAAAAAATGAAAAAGAATTAGTTGAGTATTGCATTTTAGAAGGTATTTCTTTAAATGATGCAAACTTAGAAAATCTAAATTTAAGTGGTTTGGATTTTGATAATGTATTTATAAATGGTGCTAGTTTTAAAAACGCTAATTTAAATGATATTTCAAGCAAGAATGCATCTTTTATAGATTGCGATTTTAGTGGAGCAAGTTTTAATTTTTGTAATTTTCTAAGAACAGAATTTGAAAATTGTATATTTGAAAATGTAGATCTTAGGGACTGTATAGGAGATATGAAAAATATCTTTAGTGTTGTCGTTGATACCTATGTTATGACTTTTACAAAAACTATGATGAATTTAGGTTGTGATACTAAAACAATAAAAGAATGGCGTAATTTAAGCGTTGATGATTTAGAAGATGAAGAACAGAAATGGCTTTGGAGTTATTACAAGGATACTATTTTTGAAATTATAGATAAAAGATTAGGAGTTGAAAATGGTTAAAAAATATTTTAGAGAAAAAGAATTGAGCGAATATTTAGGAGTTAGTATAACATCATTATTTAAGTTAAGACAAGATGGTAAAATACCTTACATTCGCATAGGAAAATCCATAAGATATGAAATAAAAGAAATAGAAAAATGGCTTAAAGCTAAGAGACATTAAAAGCAAAACTCACAAAGAGAGTTTAAGTAATTTCCATACCATTGCATAAGTTTTGCTCTTAAATCAATTGCCTTGGCTCTGTTGTAAGCCCTTTCTATTTCATTGCCGCTTATATGATGTAATATCATTTCTGCTATATCTTTACTAATACCTTGCTGAATTAACTCATTGCTTTTATTAGTATAAACACTTCTAAAAGTAGAACGATATCCATGTATAGTGTGCTCTAAATTATAAAATTTAAAAAATCTTACAGCAAAATTCTCGCTAATAGTTCCATTATTATTAGCGAAAATATACTTTTTATCTCCATTTAAAATTCTTTGCATATCTAGTATCTTTAAAGCATATTTATTTAAAGGGATAATATTATCACCATTAGATCTTACTTTCATTTCATCTGCTTTTATAATCCAAAGATTGTTTTCAAAGTCAATATCACTCCATTTAGCAAATCGAATATTTTTACTTCTTTGTGCTGTTAACAGCGTAAAATAAATTGCATTAATTATAGTTGTATTTGTCCGTGGATGATTTTTATATTCTTTCATACATTCTAACATATTTTTTATTTCTTGTTCTTCTACTATAGCTTTAAAATGTTTAACTTTATTATGATTTGCTTCATTGTAAAATTTCTTTAAATCTTTCAATTGAAGTATTATATCTGTTTTTAAATCGCCTCTTTGTCTACTAATCTCAAATATCCTACATAGCAAAGATATATTTTTCTTTATTGTTTCGTATATTCCTTTTTTCTGCATTAAATCATAAATAGGTAGAAAATCATCTTTTTTCAATTCATTTATATCTTTTTGTCCCAAAGTGGGAACAATATATTTTTTAAAAATTGACTGTTCTTTTTTGATTGTAGCTGAATTTAATTTTTTAGATTTTATATCAACATAAAGAAAATTTGCTTTTTCAAGTGTCATAACCTTATCATTTTTGCCGATAAATTTTCCATCATACATTGATTTTAAGAGCTCTTTTGCCTTTTCTCTTGCATTTGTAACATTTAAAACACCTTTTTGGCATTCCCCTATTGTTATAAAATTTTTAAATTTTGAAGCTCTTAAATAAAAAACTTTTTTACCCGTTGGATTAACTCGGACATATAATTCTTTTGGTTCTCCTACGCTAATCATATACCTTTTATCTTTTATTTCTAAATTATCTATATCTTTTTGAGTTAGCATTAAAAAAACCTTTTTTTAGTATTTTTGTAGCCAGAATTAGCTTTTTTACTTTGGCTACATAAATGGCTACAGAATTATAAGAAAAAATAGAAAAAATTTCAATCATAATGAAAAATTTTAATGTAGAAAAGTTGTTAAAATAGTGTATTTTGTGTCTTAATATTACTTAATGAATTACTACTTGGTGTCCACGGCGAGATTCGAACTCACGGCCTCAAAATTAGGAATTTTGCGCTCTATCCTGCTGAGCTACGAGGACAGAAAGCGGGAAAAATCCCGCTAAAAATTTAACCGTTTCTTTTTTTGATGATTTCATCCGCAACATTTTTAGGAACTTCATCATAGTGATCAAATTCCATAGAATAAGTCGCACGACCTTGAGTTTGACTTCTAAGATCAGTTGAATAACCAAACATTTCAGCCAAAGGACAAAATGCTGTGATGATTTTATTTCCACCACGCTCATCCATGCTATTTACTTGACCACGACGTTTGTTAAGATCGCCAATAACATCACCCATGTAATCTTCAGGAGTTTCTACTTCGACTTTCATCATAGGCTCTAAGATCACAGCGCCTGCTTTTCTAGCACCTTCTTTAAAGCCCATAGAAGCAGCAAGTTTAAACGCCATCTCAGATGAATCCACTTCGTGATAACTTCCATCATAAACAGTTACTTTAACATCTTCTACAGGATAACCTGCTAAAACACCATTTTGTAATGCTTCTTGAACACCTTTATCAACTGCAGGAATGTATTCTTTTGGAATCACCCCACCTTTGATATCATTAACAAATTCATATCCACTACCTGGCTCAAGTGGTTCAAGGCGTAAGAATACATGTCCATACTGACCACGACCACCTGATTGTTTAGCGTATTTGTATTCTTGTTCAACAGCTTTTCTAATAGTTTCACGATAAGCAACTTGTGGTTGACCTACTTCAGCTTCAACTTTAAATTCACGAAGCATTCTATCAACGATAATTTCAAGGTGTAACTCACCCATACCTGAAATAATAGTTTGACCACTTTCTTCATCTGTAGAAACTCTAAAACTTGGATCTTCTTGTGCTAATTTATTTAAAGCAATAGACATTTTTTCTTGATCAGCTTTAGTTTTTGGCTCAACTGCAACAGAAATAACTGGATCTGGAAAATCCATTCTTTCAAGGATTACCTTATCTTTTTCACTTGCAAGAGTATCCCCTGTTAAAGTATCTTTAAGTCCTACAACAGCACCAATTTCTCCTGCGTAAAGCACTTTAATCTCTTCTCTTTTGTTAGAGTGCATTTTTAACAAACGACCAATTCTTTCTTTTTTATCTTTAGTTGAGTTATAAGCATAAGAACCGCTTTCTAAACAACCGCGATAAACACGCACGAAAGTAAGTTGTCCTACAAATGGATCTGTCATGATTTTAAATGCAAGTCCTGCAAACTCGCCATCATCGGTTGATTTTACAGAAACTTCTGTGCCATCTTCATATTCACCCTTGATATTTGCCACTTCATCAGGAGCTGGTAAATAAGCCACAACAGCATCAAGTAAAGGCTGAACCCCTTTATTTTTAAACGCTGTACCGCAAAGCATAGGAACGATAGAAAGACTTAAACATCCTGCTTTAATCCCTGTTTTAATCTCTTCAAGGCTTAATTCTTCTCCGCCTAAATATTTTTCCATCAACTCATCTGAAGTTTCAGAAACTGCTTCTATCATTTTTGTACGATATTCTTCTGCCTTTTCTTTAAGTTCAGCTGGAATTTCTTTTTCTACATAATCAGTTGGCTTAGTATCATCTTCCCAAACTAAAGCTTTCATAGTTACAAGATCGATTACGCCTTTAAAATTATCCTCAGCACCAATTGGAATTTGAAGTGGAACTGGATTAGCTTTTAAACGGTTGCGAATTTGATCTTCTACATTGTAAAAATTTGCACCGATTCTATCCATTTTGTTTACAAATACTATTCTTGGAACACCGTATTTATTTGCTTGTCTCCAAACTGTTTCACTTTGAGGTTGCACCCCACCCACTGAACAAAATACCGCAACAGCACCATCAAGAACACGCATAGATCTTTCAACTTCAATTGTAAAATCAACGTGGCCTGGAGTGTCAATAAGGTTGATTTGATGGTCTTTCCAAAAACAAGTTGTAGCCGCAGAAGTGATAGTAATCCCACGCTCTTTCTCTTGTTCCATCCAGTCCATAGTTGCAGCACCATCATGAACTTCACCGATTTTATGACTCATGCCTGTAAAGAAAAGAATTCTTTCAGATGTAGTCGTTTTACCCGCATCGATGTGAGCAGCAATACCGATATTTCTAACTTTTTTTAAAGGAGTACTTCTTGACATACACACTCCTTCTTACCAACGATAGTGAGCAAATGCTTTATTTGCTTCAGCCATTTTATAAGTATCTTCTTTCTTCTTAAATGAAGCACCTTTGCTATTAGCAGCATCTAAAAGCTCAGCTGCAAGTTTATCAATCATAGTTCTTTCACTTCTTTTTCTTGCAAAAGAAATAATCCAACGAATCGCCAAAGCTTGTTGTCTAGCAGGGCGAACTTCTACTGGAACTTGATAGGTTGCACCACCTACACGACGAGATTTCACTTCTAATAAAGGCTTGATATTTTCAATCGCATCATTAAAAATATCAATACCTTTTTTCTCGCCACCTTTTTTATCAATAGCTTCTAAAGCACCATACATAATTGTTGTAGCTGTGCTTTTTTTACCATCATACATTAAAGAATTAATAAATTTTGTGATTACTTTATTACCATAAATCGGATCAGGCAAGACTTCTCTTACCGGAGCTTTTCTTCTTCTCATTATTTTTCCTTCAAATTTTAAATTTTACTCAAACAAAATCAAATCTAACGGATTTGTCTGTATGAATGATTATTTTGCAGCGCCTGCTTTAGGGCGTTTAGCACCATATTTAGAACGAGAAACTGTTCTTTTTGCAACACCTGCTGTATCAAGAGCACCACGAACGATGTGATATTTAACCCCTGGTAAGTCTTTTACCCTACCGCCACGCACTAAAACAATGCTGTGTTCTTGCAAGTTATGACCTTCACCGCCGATATAGCTGATCACTTCAAAGCCACTAGTAAGTCTTACTTTGGCAACTTTTCTTAACGCTGAGTTTGGTTTTTTAGGTGTTGTAGTATAAACCCTAGTGCAAACTCCCCTTCTTTGTGGACAATTTTTAAGCGCTGGAGATTTAGATTTTTCTAAAACTTTTTTGCGCTCTTTTCTAACCAATTGATTTATGGTAGGCACAATAATTCCTTTCTTTAAAAATGTAATAAACCTTGGATGATATCTAATTTTTGCTTATAATTTAGTTAAAAAATATTTAAATGAGGAAATATAGCCCTAAAAAAGGGCTATTGATAAAAAGTTATTCTTGTTCTTTAAGTTTTAAATTTTGTTCACCACAAAGCCCTGTTCCAACAGGTATCATTCTACCTAGAATAACATTTTCTTTTAAATCTTCTAAGTAGTCAAATTTACCCGCTATACTTGCTTCGGTTAGAACTTTAGTAGTTTCTTGGAATGAAGCTGCAGAAATCACACTATCACTTCCAATCGCTGCTCTTGTTACACCTAAAAGCACAGGCTCAGCAATAGCAGGTTCTCCACCCATTCTAATGATTCTTTCGTTTTCTTCACGGAATTTACGTCTTGAAACCAAATCACCCTCGATAAATTTCGTATGTCCACTATCTACAACTTTTACTTGTCTTAGCATTTGAGAAACGATAACTTCTATATGTTTATCAGAAATCACAACACCTTGTCCGCGATAAACTTGTTGAATTTCAGAAATCAAATAATAATGCAAGGCTTTTTCACCTAAAATTTTAAGCACATCATGACTTGAAACAACTCCATCTGTAAGTTTTTCACCTGCATGGATAAACTCGCCATCTCTTACTTGAATGTGTTTTGATTTATCTATTAAATACTCAGCACTTGTACCATCTTCTGCTTGGATAATAATTCTTTCTTTAGAACGCAAAGGTTTATCAAAACGAACAACACCATCAATTTCTGCAATCACAGCCGCATTTTTTGGTTTTCTTGCTTCAAAAAGTTCAGAAACTCTTGGAAGACCTCCTGTAATATCTTTTGATTTAGCTGCAGCTTTTGGAGTTTTTGCTAAAATATCTGCTTGAGCGATTTTATCACCATCATGAACAAAAATAACGGTTTTTGGTTCAAGCTGATAACGCACAGCCTTATCACCTTTTCCTGCAATTACCAAAGTTGGTCTAACTCCGCTTGGCAAATACTCATTAATCACTAAAGAACGCTTACCTGTAGCTTCATCAATTTGCTCATCAGCACTATAACCTGCTTCAATATCCTCAAAGCTTATAACACCATCAATTTCTGCAATGATAGTATTATTATAAGCATCCCATTCTGCAATCACTTTTCTTTCTTTTTTAGGAGCACTTGCAATGATGGTATTTGCATCATCGATTTTTTCACTATCATTAAATTCTATCTTAGATTCTCTTGGGATATAGTGTCTTTTTGCTTCTCTATCATTTTCATCAGCAATCACCACAAAGAATCCTTTTTCTTTAACAATATCGCCTTTTTTAACATTTTTTACTCTATCTAAACCATCGCCTTTAAGGATATAAAATTTAAGCGTTCCCTTTTCTCCTGCTTTGATATTTTGTACCACGGGCTCGCCATCTTCTACTAAAATTTCACTCGCAAAAGGAATACGATTAGGAACGTTCCAACCCTCTTTAATCACTTCCACGATACTTTCATTTTCTTCTACTTGCATACCACTTTGATATGGCAAATAAAGTTTTCCATCTATACTACCACTTACGCCTGCTAATTCATTTGGTTTAGCAAGATCGTATTTTCTTAGTATGTATTTTACTTCTTGTTTTTTATCTTTAATAGAAACAATCACATCTTCATGAATATTTTCTATATTAATCACACCTTTAAATGGAGTTTTGATTTTTGGCTCCACAAGTAAAATCGCCGCATTTCTACGATTTGCTACGATATTTTTACCTTCTTTATTTTTATAAGTTTTAAGATTATAAAATCTTATAAAACCTTCTTTTTGTGCGCTTACTTGTCTATCTTGTAAATCCGTACTTGCAGTCCCCCCGCTGTGGAAAGTTCTTAGAGTTAGCTGCGTCCCTGGCTCGCCGATAGATTGAGCGGAAATAATTCCTACTGCTTCACCTGGTTTTACTAATTTACCTTCGCCAAGATTGATACCATAACATTTTGCACAAATTCCTTTTTTAGCTTTGCAAGTAATAGGAGTGCGGATATTGACACTTTTTATACCGCTTTCTCCAAGAATTTTTGCTTTTTCCTCATCCATTAAAGTACCTTCTGCAAAAAGCACAGAATTTGTAATAGGATCGATCACATCTTCAGCTAAAACCCTGCCTAAAATTCTTTCTTCTAAAGTTTCTATAATAGAACTATCTGCGGTAATTTCATTGATTTCAACACCTTCATGCGTTCCACAATCTTCAATAGTAATTTTTACATTTTGTGCAACATCGATAAGTTTTCTTGTCAAATAACCCGCATTTGCTGTTTTAAGAGCGGTATCTGCAAGACCTTTTCTAGCACCGTGAGTTGAAATAAAGTATTCAAGAACATTTAGCCCTTCACGGAAATTCGAAATAATAGGAGTTTCGATAATAGAACCATCAGGTTTAGTCATAAGTCCTCTCATCGCAGCAAGCTGAGAAATTTGAGCCGCACTACCCCTAGCACCAGAATCTGCCATCATATAAATAGAGTTAAAACCTTCTTTATCTTTTTCTACAAGCTTCATCATCTCTTTTGAAAGGACATTATTTGTACTTTTCCAAATATCAATGATTTTATTGTATCTTTCCCCTGAAGTAATCAAACCAAGATTATAAGAATTTTGAATTTCTCTTACTTGTTTTTTTGCTTCATCGATAGCTTTTTGCTTGTCATTAGGAACAATAATATCTGCAATCGAAATTGAAATACCTGCTTTAGTTGCATACTCAAAACCTAAATTTTTAAGTCTATCCAAGAAACTTGCTGTAATCTCTAAACCACCTTGTTTATAAACATAATCCACAAGCGCGGCAATGTCTTTTTTCTTTAAGACTTTATTCCAACTATTTTCAGGCACAAAATCAGGTAAAATGGATTTAATAATCAATCTTCCTGCTGTAGTGGTAATCTTTCTACCATCTACCATAGTTTGTATACTCGCATGAATATCCAAACACTTGCTTTCAAGCGCCATCATCACTTCATCAATACCTGTACAAATTTTATGCGAACCTTTAGCACCAGCTTTTTCTAGTGAAAGATAATAAATCCCTAAAACCATATCTTGAGATGGAACGGTTACAGACTTACCGCTTGCCGGCAAAAGAATATTCATTGATGAAAGCATAAGCACTTTGCATTCTGCAATGGCCTCTTGAGAAAGCGGTACATGCACTGCCATTTGATCCCCGTCAAAGTCCGCGTTAAATGCTGCACAAACCAAAGGATGAAGTTGTATAGCCTTACCTTCCACTAAAACAGGATGAAAAGCTTGGATAGAAAGTTTATGCAAAGTAGGCGCACGGTTTAACATAACAGGATGCCCTTTTACCACCTCTTCTAAACATTCCCAAACTTCATTAGTTTTGTTTTCTATCATTTTTTTAGCTTGTTTTACTGTGGTTGCATAACCTTTTTCTTCAAGCTTAGCTAAAAGATGTGGCTTAAAAAGCTCTAAAGCCATTTTTTTAGGTAAACCGCATTGATCCATTCTAAGTTTTGGACCTACAACAATAACGCTACGACCTGAAAAATCAACCCTCTTACCTAGTAGGTTTTGTCTAAAACGTCCTTGTTTGCCTTTAATAATTTCACTTAAAGATTTTAATGGGCGTTTATTTGCTCCTTTTACAGCATTAGCACGACGACCGTTGTCAAAAAGTGCATCAACAGCCTCTTGGAGCATTCTTTTTTCATTTCTTATAATGATTTCAGGTGCATCAAGTTCCATAAGTTTTTTAAGACGTGTATTTCTATTAATAACACGACGATATAAGTCATTCACATCAGAAACTGCAAATTTCCCACCATCTAAAGCCACTAAAGGACGCAAATCTGGCGGTAAAACTGGAAGATTTGTAATCATCATCCATTCAGGACGATTTGGTACGGCTTCATCGCTATCGGTATTGGCGTTTAAATTTGAATTTAAGAAATTTTCTACAACTTTTAAGCGTTTAATGATGGTTTTTTTCTTAGCCTCTGAATTTGTAGCCGCCATTTCTTCTTTAAGCTGATTTAAAAGCGCTACAAGATCTAAATTTGCAAGTAAATCACGAACAACTTCTCCACCCATTCTTGCTTTAAAGCCACTATTTTCATAGCGTTGCATTAAATTTTGATATTGCTCCTCGTTTAAAACATCGCAATATTCCACTTTTTTAGTACTTTCATTATCATAGAAAGCATCTCCTGGGTTTTCAACGATATAAGCTTCATAATAAAGCACGCGCTCAAGATCTTTCATCTTAACACCCAAAAGCGTCCCTATACGGCTTGGAAGAGAATTAACATACCAAATATGAGCCACAGGAGTTACAAGCTCAATATGCCCCATTCTAGAACGACGCACTTTTGAATTTGCTACTTCAACACCACATTTTTCACACTTAACGCCTTTAAAACGCATTTTTTTGTATTTACCACAAAGACACTCATAATCTCTTATAGGTCCAAAAATCTTTGCACAAAAAAGCCCATCTCTTTCAGGCTTTAAGGTTCTATAATTGATAGTTTCTGGTTTTTTTACTTCTCCATAAGACCATGATTTGATTTTTTCAGGACTTGCAAGTCTTAGTTGAAACGCTTCAAAATCTCTAGGTCTTGCATCTTCTTTGATTTCTATTACTTTAAATTTACTCATTATCTTCATCCTTATCAAAAATCTCAACATCTAAAGCAAGAGATTTAAGCTCATTGGTTAATACAAAAAATGTTTCAGGAATTCCTGTTGCTGGAACATTTTCACCTTTTGTCAATGCTTTATAAGCACTAAATCTACCTTCTACATCATCTGATTTTATGGTTAACATTTCTCTTAAAGTATGAGCCGCTCCATAAGCTTCAAGTGCCCAAACTTCCATTTCTCCAAATCTTTGTCCCCCAAAGAGTGCTTTACCACCCACAGGTTGTTGGGTAACTAAGCTGTAAGGTCCTGTACTTCTTGCGTGAACTTTCTCATCAACTAAGTGGTGGAGTTTTAGCATATACATACATCCTACATGAACACGCTCTGCGATTTTCTCACCCGTGCGTCCATCATAAAGTTCTGTTTTGCCGTCCATATCTATCTTGGCCATTTCAAAAAGCTTGCTAAATTCTTCTATATTTACACCTTCAAAAACAGGAGTAGCAAATTTAACTCCTTTACTCCAGTCTCTAGCATAGTTTAAAAGCTCTTCATTGCTTAAGCTTTTAATAAATTCTTTTTCGCTTGCAAGTCTTGGAATAGAACAAATTTCAAGCATTTTTGCTCTTAATTCTTTAAGAAAATCTTTTTGCTTTCTGTCAAAAATTTCTTGAATCTGATCTCCGAGTCTAAGTCCAATTAAACCCAAATGGCTTTCTAAAATTTGGCCTATATTCATACGACTTGGAACGCCAAGTGGATTAAGCGCAATATCCACGCTTTTGCCATTTGGTAAATAAGGCATATCCACTTCAGGAACTATAGTTGAAACTATACCTTTGTTTCCGTGGCGTCCTGCCATTTTATCACCGACTTTAAGCTTTCTCTTTGTAGCAATATAAACTTTAACAAGCTTAATTACCCCACTTGGTAAAATATCATCTTTTTCTAAAATTTCAAGCTTTTCATCGTGTTCTGCTTTTAATTTTTTCTTCTCATTTTGGAAATGATTTTTTAAATCATCGTATTCTTTTTGAATCTCTTTAGAATAAGCTTTAATCAAAGTTGTTAAAGTAAAACGATTGATTTTTTCAAGTTCGCTAATATCTGCAGTTTGTCCTTTTTTATAATTTTTATCTCCAATTTTTTGATCACTATTTAAAGGGGCTTTGGAAAGAAGAGCACAAACACGAAGCATTTCTTCTCTATCCATCATCAAAAGTCTATCATGATGTTCTTTTTCTAAAGCCATTTTTTCTTTATCATAAGATTTTATTGCGCGATCATCTTTTTCATAGCCTTTTTTAGTGAAAATTTTAACATCCACAACAACACCCTCTAAAGAAGCGGTTGCATAAAGTGATTTATTCACAACATGTCCTGCTTTTTCCCCAAAAATAGCTCTTAAAAGTCTTTCTTCAGGAGTTGGTTTAACCTCACCTTTTGGAGAAACCTTACCCACCAAAATCATACCTGGTTTGATATGAGTACCAATTTTTGCAATACCGCTCTCATCAAGATGTGCAACATCTTCTTCTTTTACATTTGGGATATCTTTGGTAATTTCTTCTATGCCGTCTTTTAGTTCTCTTGCTTCAATTTCTTTTTCATAAATGTGCACGCTTGTAAAGGTATCTTCACGAATAATTCTCTCACTTACAACTATAGCATCCTCATAGTTATAACCATTCCAAGGCATAAAAGCGATTAAAGCATTTTTACCTATAGCAAGTTCGCCTTGATCCATAGAAGGACCATCTGCGATAATTTGTCCTGCTTTTACTATATCACCTTTTTTAACAATAGGATGTTGAATATAATTTGTATTTTGATTGGTTCTTAAATTTTTCTCCATAGTATAATGGTCAATAAATGGACCTTTATCATCTTCACCTAAAATGAAAATACTTTTATTATCCACTTTCTCAACCACACCGCCACGCTTTGCTTTAACAGCTTCCCAAGCATCACGCGCAATAATTTGTTCCATACCTGTTCCTACTATCGGAGCTGAAGCAGTAAGAAGTGGCACAGCTTGACGTTGCATGTTTGAACCCATTAGTGCTCTGTTTGCATCATCGTGCTCTAAAAACGGAATCAAAGAAGCCGCAACCCCAACAACCATACCTGAGCAAAGATCGATTAATTGCACTTCTTCGCGTCTTGCAAGTATAGTTTCACCATCTTGTCTAGCCTCAACAAATTCTTCTACTATATTGCCTTTAGCATCAACCTTAGTTGAAGCTGGTGCGATAAATAAGCCTTCTTCTTGTGTTGCTGTAAGATAAACAACTTCATTAGTCACTTTACCATTTACAACTTTTCTATATGGTGCTTCAACAAAGCCAAGTTCATTTACTTTTGCATAAGTAGAAAGAGTGTTAATCAAACCAATATTTTGACCTTCAGGTGTTTCAACTGGACAAATTCTACCATAATGTGTCGCGTGAACATCACGCACTTCAAAACCTGCTCTTTCTTTTACAAGCCCACCTTCACCAAGCGCTGACAAACGACGCTTATGAGTAACCTCACTTAAAGGGTTGGTTTGATCCATAAATTGCGAAAGCTGACCTCCTGTAAAAAATTCAATGATAGTTGTAGTAATCATTTTAGGATTGATTAAATCATAAGGCATTACTTTATCAAGATCCGCATTTAAAGAAGTAAATTTATCTCTGATCGCCTTTTGCATTTTTGCAAGACCTAAATGAAGCTCATTGGCTAAAAGTTCACCTATAGAACGGATACGACGATTTCCTAAATGATCTCTATCATCAATATGTCCTTTACCATTTTTTACTTTAATTAAATATTTTGCAGTTTTAATAATATCTTCATTAGTCAAAACAGTAACATACTCAGGCACTTCAAGACCTAACTTATGGTTCATTTTCATACGACCCACCTTGGTAAGATCGTATCTTTCAGGATTGAAGAATAAATCATTTACAAAAGCCTTCGCTGCATCTTTTACCACAGGTTCACCTGGGCGCATAACTTTGTAAATTCTAATCGCAGCTAAATCATTTTCATCATCGATATTTTCACTTTGTTTAAGAAGTTTTAGAGTTTCTCCATCTTGAGCAAAGGAGTTAATAATCGCTGCATCAACGCCATTAGCCAAGTCATTTGCTATATCAAAACTTTTTTGCTCTTTAATCTTAGCAAGCTTACTTTCATCTAACAAAGTTAAAGAATCAAATAAAACCTCTCCACTTTCTTTATCAATAATAGGATTTGCTAAATAACGATTAAGTAAAATTTCTACAGGATATTCTATCCATTTTAAACCGTCTTTAATAAGCTGTTCTGCTTTTTTCTTTGTAAGTCTTTTTCCAGCTTGATGAACGATTTTTCCTTTTTCATCTTTAATATCATATTCTATTCTATCCATAAAATCATTTGGATTAAATTCTGTTAAAAATTTATCTTTTTTCACATGTATAGTCTGAATAGGATAAAACAACTTAATAATATCTTGTTTTTTATACCCTAAAGCTCTAAAAAGCATAGTTACAGGAACTTTTCTACGCTTGTTGATTCTTACATACAAAACATCTTTGGCATCGTATTCAAAATAAAGCCACGAACCACGATCAGGAATAATTTGTGCTGTATAAACAAGCTTATTTGCAACCGTTGAGCTTTCTTCTTCTTTAAAAATAACACCAGGGCTTCTATGTAATTGATTTACAACCACCCTCTCAACCCCATTAATGATAAAAGATACACGATCTGTCATTAAAGGAATTTCGCGGATATAAATTTCTTGTTCTTTAATATCTTTTACGCCAACTTTTTCCCCTGTTTTTTCATCTTTTTCATGCAGAGTAAGACGGATTTTCATTTTTAAATTTACAGAATAAGTCAAACCTCTTTCCATGCATTCGCGAATGGTATATTTTGGCTTGCCTATTTCACTACTAACATATTCAAGACTCAATCTATTTTGCGGATCATGAATAGGAAAAATTGATTTAAAAACTTTTTCTATACCACTTTCACCATTATCAAGATTTAAAAAATAATCAAAACTCTTTTTTTGTAATTGTAGAAGATTTGGGATTTCTATTTGTTTTGAAATGTTTGAGAAATCTACTCTTAAACGATTTCCTAATTTATTATCTAACATATCGCACATACCTCATGGTAAATTTTGTAAATTTAAAAAAGAAGACCTAAAAATTAGGTAAAAATAAAAAAAGAAGACTTGCCTTGGCAAATCTTCTTCTAAACTTTAAAGCTTAAAATTACTTAAGTTCTACTTTAGCACCAGCTTCTTCAAGTTGTTTTTTAGCTTCCTCAGCTTCAGCTTTAGCCACACCCTCTTTTAGAGTTGAAGGAGTTTGCTCAACTGCATCTTTTGCTTCTTTAAGACCAAGGCCTGTAAGAGCACGAACGATTTTAATAACTTCAATCTTTTTAGCACCGCCATCAGTTAAAACGATATCAAATTCAGTTTTTTCTTCAGCAGCAGCTGCAGCACCACCAGCTGCAGCACCACCAGCTACCATTACAGGAGCAGCAGACACACCAAATTTTTCTTCAAATTCTTTTACAAGTTCTGATAACTCAAGAACACTTAAATTTGAAATATATTCTAATACATCTTCTTTAGAAATTGCCATTTTTTATCCTTTTATTTAATTTATTCAGATTCTTTTTTATTTTTAAGCGCATTTAAACCTATTGTGAAATTGGTAATTGGCGCATTCCAAACTTGCAAAAGCATAGCAAGCAACTCATTGCGTGAAGGCATTTTAGCAAGAGCTTTAACCTTAGCAACATCTGCAACTTCGCCTTCAATATAAGCTGTTTTGATTTCAAATTTATCGTTATTTTCTTCAAATTTAGCAGCTACTTTTGAAACACTTAGCTGATCTTCGCCCCAAAGATAAATATTTGTATCTTTAAGAACTAGACCTGTTTTACCGGAATTGTTAAGAGCAATGTTAGCCAAAGTATTTTTAACAATTTGAACTTTTACATTGTTTTCTCTTGCATTATTTCTAAGCTCTTCTAGTTTTTTTGTGCTAAGACCTCTGTAATTACAAACTACAATAGCTTCACTAGCTTTAAAACCTTCTTCAAGTTTAGCAATAATCTCAACTTTTTCGCTTCTAGTCACATTTTCTCCTTTCCGATTGAGATTTCAAGTAGAGTGGAAATCCAATTAAGCTTATGCCTCGACTATCTTCAATCTAAAATAAACATCTCAAAAAATCAAAAATTTTTTCAAATGTTTATTTTAAAACAAAAGAGTTGCAAAAAAGCAACTCTTATTTCATATCAAGCAATTCTTGTGTTTCAAGCTTTACAGAAGGGCTCATTGTCAAAGATAAAGCCGCATTTTTAATATATCTACCTTTAGCTGCGGCAGGTTTGTGTTTGTTAATTGCCTTTACAAAAGTGCTAACATTGTCCCATAATTGTTCTTTGGAAAAACTTACTTTACCAAGACCTGCATGGATATTTCCTTGCTTATCAACACGGAAATTTACCTGACCACTTTTTGCATTATTAACTGCTTGAGCAACATCCATAGTAACTGTTCCGGTTTTAGGATTTGGCATTAAACCTTTTGGCCCTAAAATTCTACCAACTTTACCAACAAGTCCCATTAAATTTGGAGTAGCAATCAAAACATCAAAATTCATATTACCTTTTTGAATTTCTTCTACTAAATCATCGCTACCCACAATATCTGCACCAGCATTTTTCGCTTCATCAGCTTTTGCGTCTTTTGCAATTACAGCAACACGAACTTTTTTACCCGTTCCAGCAGGTAAAACAACAGATCCTCTTACCATTTGATCTGCATGTCTTGGATCAACATTAAGTTTTAAAGCAATTTCTACAGTCTCATCAAATTTAGCAGACTTTAAAGTCTTTATTGTATCAATTGCATCGCTTAAAGCATACTCTTTATTTGAATCAATTTTTTGTGATAATTCTTTTAATCTTTTTGCTATCTTAGCCATTTATTTTCTCCGCATTTTAAAGTGCTACCGCCTTTTACCTTGGCGGTGAAAGGATTAATCTACGATTTCAACACCCATAGAACGAGCTGAACCTGCAATAATTTTAACAGCTTGATCTCTATCTTTAGTATTTAAATCTGCAATTTTCTTATCTACTATTTCTAAAACTTGAGCACGAGTTAACTTACCCACCTTATTTTTAAGTGGATTATCCGTACCTTTAGAAATTCCAGCTGCTTTTTTGATCAAATCCGTAGCTGGCGGTTGTTTTGTAATAAAAGTAAAACTTTTATCTGCATAAACAGTGATAACAACAGGGATATTAAAACCTGCCATATCTTTTGTTCTTTCATTAAAAGCCTTACAAAACTCCATAATATTAACACCTTGCTGACCCAAAGCAGGACCAACAGGTGGTGATGGGTTTGCTTTTGTGGCAGCAATTTGCAATTTAATTTCGCCTACGACTTTTTTAGCCATAACAAATCTCCTTACTTGATATAAATTAAATTATTTTCTCAACTTGAGAATATAAGATCTCCACTGGAGTTGAACGTCCAAAAATAGAAACATTTAATTTTAATAAACCACGAACCATATCATACTCTTCTACAATTGCAGTAAAGTTTGCAAATGGCCCTTCTGTGATTCTCACATTTTCCCCTTCTTCAAAAGAAATCTTTGGTTTAGGCGCTGCACGATTGTGAACTTTTTCCAAAATCAAATTAATATCTTTTTCTGTTAAAGGGGTTGGCTTTTTAGATTCTCCAATAAAACGACCAACCTTTGGAAGAGATTGAATGCGATGCCAAAGCTCTGTATTTAAATCAAGAAGTGCAAAAACGTATCCTGAATACAAACTTCTTTCGCTAATCTTTTCTTTTCCATTCTTAAATTCAATAACATCTTCAGTTGGAACAACAATTTCTTTAAGTTGTTCTTCAATTCCGTTATCTTTTACTAAATTTTCAATGGCTCTTTTAACTGCCATTTCACTGCCAGCATAAGTTTGAATTGCATACCATTTATGAGTACTCATTTACTCTCCTTATACGATCGCAGAAACAATAGAGGACATAAGCCAATCCACTAACGCCAAAAACAAAGAAATCACCGCAACAACCACAAAAACTGTAATATAGGCATTTCTTACCTGTTCTTTTAAAGGAAAAATTACTTTCCTTAATTCGGCTTTTGATAATTTAAAATAAGTTATTAATTTTTCCATTTATTTAAACCTTAATTATGGCAGGGCAAGAGGGATTCGAACCCCCAACCATCGGATTTGGAATCCGGCGCTCTACCGTTGGAGCTATTGCCCTAAGGGCGCAAGCTTAACTTTTTAGCTTAACTTCTTTGTGAAGTGTATGTTTTTTTAATCTTGGGCAATATTTTTTTAATTCTAATTTTTCAGTAGTATTTTTACTATTTTTATAGGTGCTATAATTAATATCACCACATTCTTCACACTTTAAACCAACTTTAATTCTCATTTCAATTTTCCTTAAAAAATTAAAGCCAAGCTTTTAACTTGGCTTTATTAAATTATTTAATAATTTTAGAAACAACACCTGAACCAACAGTTTTACCACCTTCACGAATAGCAAAACGAGTTCCTTCTTCAAGTGCTACTGGAGCGATCAAGCTTACAGTAATTCTCACATTTTCACCTGGCATAACCATTTCAACACCATCAGCTAATTTAATCGAACCTGTAACATCAGTTGTTCTTACATAAAACTGTGGTCTATAGTTGTTAAAGAATGGAGTATGTCTACCACCTTCATCTTTATTTAAGATATAAACTTCAGCTTCGAAGTCAGTGTGTGGAGTAATTGATTTTGGTTTAGCAAGAACCATACCACGGATAACTTCTTCTTTTTTAGTACCACGAAGAAGAACACCTACGTTATCTCCTGCTTCCCCTTGATCCATTTCTTTTCTGAACATTTCAACACCTGTTACAGTTGTTGTTTGAGTATCTTTAATACCAACGATTTCGATAGTATCACCTACTTTTACAACACCTTTTTCAATTCTACCTGTAACAACAGTACCACGACCTGAAATTGAGAAAACGTCTTCAATTGGCATCAAGAAGTCTTTTTCAGTATCACGAGTTGGAGTTGGAATATAACTATCAACTGCAGCCATAAGATCCATAATTTTTGCCGACCATTCACCATCTTGTCCAGCTTTAGCTTCTTCAAGAGCTTTTAAAGCAGAACCAGAAATAATAGGTGTATCATCGCCTGGGAAATCATAAGAGCTTAATAATTCTCTAATTTCCATTTCAACTAACTCTAAAAGTTCAGCATCATCAACCATATCTGCTTTATTCATAAAAACAACAATATATGGAACGCCTACTTGACGAGAAAGAAGAATATGTTCTCTAGTTTGTGGCATAGGGCCATCTGCAGCAGAAACAACCAAGATCGCTCCATCCATTTGTGCAGCACCTGTAATCATGTTTTTAACATAATCTGCGTGACCTGGGCAGTCAACGTGTGCATAGTGACGATTGTCTGTTTCATATTCAATATGAGAAGTAGCAATAGTAATACCACGCTCTTTTTCTTCTGGAGCATTATCGATATTATCATAATCTTTAAGCTCTGCTAAACCTCTTCTAGAAAGAACAGCAGAAATAGCAGCTGTTAAAGTAGTTTTACCATGGTCAACGTGACCAATAGTACCAATATTTACGTGTGGCTTATTACGTGAAAATTTTTCTTTAGCCATTTTTTTCCTCCGTATAAAAAATAAATTGAGCAAAGCAAGTCTTATATCTATATAATTTTTTCAATTCATGGAGCTCATAGCGGGAATTGAACCCGCGACCTCTCCCTTACCAAGGGAGTGCTCTACCTCTGAGCCATACGAGCGCTCAGAAAAATTATACACAATAACAGACAACAAAAACTCTTAAATGGGATATATACTGTAAGTTAAAGGTTTTAAAATACAGCTCCCAGTTCTTTTAAATTGTTGGAGCGGGAAACGGGACTCGAACCCGCGACCCTCAGCTTGGAAGGCTGATGCTCTAGCCAACTGAGCTACTCCCGCAAAGCATGGTGGTGAGTCGTGGATTCGAACCACGGAAGGCGAAAGCCAGCAGATTTACAGTCTGCCCTCGTTGGCCACTTGAGTAACTCACCATAAAAATATTGCTTTTTCAATATTCTGGTCAAACACTGCTAAAATAAATGGAGCTGGTTAAGGGACTTGAACCCCCGACCTGCTGCTTACAAGGCAGCTGCTCTACCAACTGAGCTAAACCAGCAAAAATAAAAGTGAGATTATAACTCAAAAAAAAATTTTTGTCAAGACTTTTTTAGTTTTTCTATAAAATTTTAGTCTTGTAAAGTTTATTATCATAAACCAATATTATTTTTATCTATTTATGATAATCAAACAAATTTAAAAATTTCTTTGCTCTTTCGCTTTTTGGATTTTCAAAAAAACTTTTAGGATCATTTTCTTCGATGATTTTTCCTTCATCCATAAAAATAATTTTATCTGCTACAGCTTTAGCAAAACCCATTTCATGAGTAACAATAAGCATAGTCATACCCTCTTTTGCAAGATTTAACATCACTTCTAAAACTTCTCTAACAATCTCAGGATCCAACGCTGCTGTAACCTCATCAAAAAGCATTAACTCAGGATTCATACATAAACTTCTTACTATGGCAATTCTTTGCTTTTGTCCTCCGCTAAGTTCTCTTGGATAAGCATGAATTTTATGCAAAAGCCCCACCTTTTCAAGCCAAATTTTAGCCTCTTTTAAAACCTCATCTTTCTTTCTTTTTTGCACTTTCATAGGCCCTAAAAGTATATTTTCTTCAACACTTAAATGCTCAAAAAGCTCATAAGATTGAAAAACCATACCAACTTTTTGACGCATTCTTGGCCATTCTTTAAAATCTTTATCTATTTTCTCATTATCAATATAAATATTACCACTTGCAATCTCTTCAAGCCCATTAATACAACGCAAAAGCGTAGATTTTCCACATCCGCTAGGACCTAAAATCACCACAACTTCTTTAGCCTTAACTTCTAAATTAATATCTTTTAAGGCGTGATGCGAACCATAATACTTTTGTAAATTTTCTATTTTTAGTATGCTCATTTTAGCTCCATTTTTTCTCTAATTTTCTTGAATATAAAGTGATGGGATAACAAAGTATAAAAAAGATAAAAAAAATCAAACCATAAATAATAAAAGGTGCAAAATCATTTCTATTATGAAATTCTATAATTTGTTGCCCTACTTTTACAAGCTCTACCGCACCGATTAAATAAGCAAAGGTTGTACTTTTAATCATGCGAGTAAGTAAATTCATGCTCATAGGAGTTAAACGACGCATAGCTTGTGGAATAATAATATAAACAAAACTTTGCACCGTATTTAAACCTAAAGATGATGCACTTTCATACTGATGTTTTGGAATACTCTGCAAGGAAACACGCACTAAATCCATCATCTCAAAACAACCCCAAATGCTAAAGACAATAATAGCTGCACTTACAGAACTCAAATCCCACTCAAACCATCTAGGAAAACCAAAATACACCACAAAAAGCCATACCAAAAGTGGCATAACACGCACAAATTCTAAACCTAAACGACAAAAAGCATAGATATAGGTATTTTTAAAACTCATTAAAATTCCCAAAAACAACCCACCTATCGAAGTAATAATAATGCTGATAAATGAAATTTCAAGAGTGACAAAAAGCCCTTGCCAGAGTCTTAAAAGCGTATCGGTATTTAAAAGTTCAAGCATGAATCAACCTTTTTTCAAACTTTAGCAAAATAAAAGACAAAGGCAAAATAATGCACAAATATCCCATAAACAACAAAAACAATAGCTCATCTGTCTTATAGGTTAAGGAATTTAAACTCTTCATTAAATTCACCAAATCTGGCAAGGCAATAATACTAACCACTGAAGTTTCTTTGATTAAAAATATAATATTAGCACTAATACTTGGCATAGAAATAGCTAAAGCTTGCGGCAAAATCACATAACGCAAATTTCCAAATTTTGAAAAACCCAAAGAAAGTCCGGCTTCAAACTGCTGTTTTCTTATGGCTTCAAATCCCGCCCTTAAACTCTCAGCCATATAAGAACCCCCTAAAAAACTAAGTCCTACTATAGCACAAGCAAAAGAAGGTCTTAAAGTTTCTTCTACGCTTAAACAAATCACACTAAGCGGTGGAATTTGTTCTAAATGTATATTAAATTTAGGTAAAGCATAATATAAGAAAAAAAGTTGAATTAATAAAGGCGTATTTCTTGAAAACTCTATATAAAGCTTGCAAATATTTTCTAAAATTTTTATTTTAAAATAACTCATTAAAATACAAAACAAGCCTATTATCAAAGAAAAAATAATTCCAAAAAAGCTTAGTTTTATCGTAAGCCAAGCAGCCGTTAAAAAAGCAGGAGCTTGAGCTAATATAAAATCAAAATCCATTCTCTACCTTAAATTTTACCAAAGTTCTTTCATGATCATATCTTTATTTAAAATTTCAATTCTACCTTTTTTTGTATCAATAAGTTCTGAAATTTTAAGTTCTTTTAACACTCGAGATAAAGATTGTGCTCTAACATTTAAATCAATTGCAATTTGTTTTTGTGAAATTGTATCTAATTTTTTTTCATTTTCCAAAAGATACTTTAATAATCTCGTCCTTAAATCTAATGCATTTTGAGATAATTTCTTTTCTAAAATTTTAATTTTATCAAAAAGTGAACTGATAAGTAAAAAATTGAATTCTTTATTTTCACTGCATAAATTTTGAAAATTAATAAAATCAATTTCCAAAATTTCTCCATCTTCCTCAAATATAGCATTAGCAGGATAATTTAATTTTTTAAAAGCAGGCATTTCTGCTATAAAATTTGGAGGATTAAAATAATGCAAAGTAATTTCTTTATCACTTGCTGTACTTTTATAAATGCGTATTTTTCCCTTGATTAAAATAAAAAATTTTTTAGCCTCTTCGCCTTCATAAAATAAAATACTATTTTTTTGAAATTTTTTTAATTTTCCTACACTAGATAAAAGTTCTAAATAATCTTTCATTATATACATTTTCCATTCTTAACTTATGTTAAATTTAATTTATCTTATTTTTGCTATATTAACGCCATAAAATTAACATTTAAGAAAGGTTTATATGAAATTTGAAACAATTAATCAAGAAAGCATAGCAAAACTCATGGAAATATTTTATGAAAAAGTTAGAAAAGATAAAGATTTAGGTCCTATTTTTAACAATGCTATTGGAACAAGCGATGAAGAATGGAAAGAACATAAAGCAAAAATAGGAAATTTTTGGGCAGGTATGCTTCTAGGCGAAGGTGATTATAATGGGCAACCCTTAAAAAAGCACTTAGATCTACCTCCTTTTCCTCAAGAGTTTTTTGAAATTTGGCTAAAACTTTTTGAAGAAAGTTTAAATATAGTTTATAATAAGGAAATGAAAAATGTCATTTTACAGCGTGCACAAATGATAGCCTCACATTTTCAAAATATGCTTTATAAGTACGGTGGACATTAATTTGGCAATTTTTTTGCCAAATCTTTTTTCACCTTTTCTAAAATCTCCTCATCCTTAGAAAAATCAAAAAATTTAAACTCATTTCCATGCTGCATAAAACCATCGAGCAAATCTCCACTCAAACGATTTTTAAGATCAAGCTCTGCTATTTTAAACCCATCTAAAGTGCTAGCAAATTCTTTTAAACGACTTGGAATTTCTTTAAGTTTAGTATAAAGATAACAAGTGCTTTTAAGCCCTACACGACCTACACGACCACGAAGTTGATGCAAGGTAGCAAGTCCTAAACGTTCCGCTCCCACAATCACTATCATACTCAATCTTGGCAAAGAAATGCCCACTTCCACCACTGTAGTGCTTAATAAAATATTTCCCTCATCCCTAAAACGCTCTAAAATTTCATCTTTTTGTTTATCTTTTCCATGAGTTACAAAAACTTTTTCATAATGACTCTGCCAATACTCCCTAGCCTGCTCCAAAGAAAGATAAGGAATATTATCACTAGCACTCACTAAGGGATAAATAATGATAATTTGATGATTTTTAGCAATTTCTTCCTTGATCTTCTCGCTAAGCTTAGAAAAACCTTCATTTTGTATACAATAAGTTGCAATATCCTTCTTAAAAGGCATTTGCTTAATAAAACTAAAATTTAAAAGTTCAGATTGTATCATGCTTAAAGTTCTTGGAATAGGCGTAGCCGAAAACTGTATAAAATGAGGGGTAAATTCTTGCTTATTTAAAGAATGAATTTTTTCACGCTGAGCTGACCCAAAACGATGTTGTTCATCTATCATTACAAGTACGGCATTATGACTTTCTAAATGAATTAAAGCATGAGTGCCTATGATAAGATTTGCTTTTTGGATATTTTGTTCTAAATCTTTTTCTTTTTTACCCCCTTTAATAAACAAAATATTCATAAAATCAGGTAAAAATTTCCTAGCCTCTTCATAAAGCTGATACGCTAAAATACTAGTAGGTGCCATTAAAATAGCCTGCTTAGGATAAACCATCAAAGCCGCACCAAGCAAAACCAAGGTTTTACCACACCCTACATCACCCATAATCACACGCCTTTTAGCTTCTTTTGAATGCAAATCTTTTTCTATATCTTTTAAGGCATTAAGCTGATCTTTAGTAAGAGAAAAAGGCAAATCTTTAAGCCAATTGGCTATATTAAAAACATTGATTTGATGAGCTTTAAAATGTGTTTTTTTAGCTTTTAAACGCTTTAAAAAATTATATATTTCTATATATTTTAAATCTTTGCTAAAATTTTGCAAATTTTCAAACATAAAAAAACTTTTTTCATCATAGGCATGTAAATTTAAAAGAAAATGTATATATTTATCCTCTATGCCACTTTCTTTTAAATTTTCATAGTTAAGATATTTATGTATAAAAGCAGCAATTTTTGTATCTTTTAAGCCTAAAATTTGATACTTTGGACTAAAACCCTCAAAAGAAGTTAAAATTTTAGGATTGTTAAATTGCCAAGTGTGATTAAAACGTGAGAGTTTAGCATTAAAAATAAGCTCTTTTCCTACCTTACAAATCCCAAAATGCCAAGCTCTAGGATGAAAAAACACAAAAGAGATATTTTCTTGCCATTCTTCACAAAAACCCAAACCAAAAAGTTGATTTTTTCTTGAACTAACGCTTTTTATAGTGATTTTTTGGGTACAAATTTCATTTTCTTTAGGATTTTTACTTGGATTTAAATTTTCAATTTTTTTAGGTAAAAGAAGCGCTAAATCAATAGCACTTCTAATTTTTAATTTTTTAAAAAATTCATAATCACTTTCTTTAATTTTCATTTTGTATGCTTGCAAAACTTATATTTAAAAGCTCTTGATGTTTTTTAATATAAGCATTTATGGTTTCAAGTTTAACCTTTTCCATAAGTTTTAACTCTTCTTTATAATATCCTAATTTTAAACCTTGATAAAATTCGTTAAAAGACATAGATAAACGCTTGCTTAAGCTTTCATAACGCAAAGGAGTTGATCCTATGAGAAAATTTTTAGCTTGATCAAGTTCGTTTTGAGTAATACCATTTTTTATAAAATCTTCAAAAAGCTCTTTTACGATTTTTTTAGCTTCTTTAGCGCTTTCATTTTTAGTTTGTAAATATCCAAAAACTCTAGAAAAAGATATATTCATATCAAGCATAGCATAAGCTGAGTATGCAAGACCTCTTTTAACACGAATTTCTTCCATAATCCTTGAACCAAATCCTCCTTGCCCTAGAACAAATAATGCAATTTTTGCAAGATATAAATCCTTATCTTTAAAATCGGCAAAAAAAGGCGTAGCAAAATAAATATAAGCTTGTTCACTTTCTGGGCGTAGCAAAATTTCATCTTTGATGTTTTTACTTAACTCATATTTTTTTGGAGTATTTTTCTTACCTATTTGAAGTTTTGATAAGAGTTTTAAAAGATCTTCCTTGGCTTGTTTTTCTTCTAAATCTCCTCCTAAAATCACAACCAAATCACTAAGATGGATAAAATTTTTATAAAAATTTTTCAGATCTTTTAAAGACAAAGTTTCTATACTTTTTTCATCTCCATCGTTTGGACTTTGAAATTCTTTACATTTAAAAATTTGAGCATTGAGTAAATTTTTTGCTAAATAATCAAAATCACTATTTTTACTCGCAAGTTCACCTAAGGCATTGATTTTTAATTTTTGCAAAATTTTTTCTTCCATTCTTGGTTTTAAAAGCAATTTTTCTAAACTCTTTAAAGCAAAATCAAAATTTTCTTTCAAGCAAGAAAGATTGATTTCCAAGCTTTCAAAACCACTACTTGCCTCTAAATTTATCGCTCTAAATTCTAAATCCTTAAAAAATTTATCATCCACGCCTTCATTTAAAATACGTGAAAACATCTTAGCTAAGCCTGCTATTTCATCATAACTTCTAGCGCAATTTCTAAAAACAAGCTTTAAAACAACAATAGGAAAATCGGAATTTTTTTCAAAAATAAAAGGGATTTTAACACCCCTACTCTCTAAATACTGCATTAAAACCTTTCTAAAATTTCATAAGCGGTATTGCGTTTAGCTGGATTTTCGCCTAAACTTCTAATCAGCCTTATCATCTCATCTTGATTCATTCTATAACTTGCTCCTGCAGCGCTTACTACATTTTCTTCCATCATGGTTGAGCCTAAATCATTAGCCCCAAATTTTAAAGCAAGTTGACCTATAAGCGAGCCTTGAGTTACCCAAGAACTTTGTAAATTTTTAAAATTATCTAAATAAAGTCTTGCTAAAGCTAAAAGTCTTAAATACTTGTTAGAACTTTGTTTCATAATCTCTGGATGTTTTTGGATTAAAGCAGTATTATCACTTTGAAAGCTCCATAAAATAAAAGCTCTAAAACCACCTGTTTCATCTTGTAATTTTCTCAAATGCTCAAAATGATCGATGATTTCTTCATCATTTTCAACCGTTCCAAACATCATGGTAGCTGTACTTTTCATGCCGATTTTATGAGCTTGGCGATGTACTTCTAACCAAGTAGCTGTATCACATTTATTTGGTGCGATAATATCACGCACCCTATCGCTTAGCACCTCAGCTCCCGCTCCTGGTATAGAAAATAAACCCTTAGCTTGTAATCTTTTTAACACTTCAGTGATTGAAATTTTAGATGCTTTTGCAATATAAGCGATCTCAACTGCTGAAAAACCATGCACAGTGATATTTGGATAATGTTCTTTTATCCAAGAAACTAATTCTTCATACCATTCTATTTTTAATTTTGGGTGCACCCCGCCTTGAAAAAGAATTTGTGTACCCCCGATAGCTTCAAGCTCTTCTATCTTTTTGCCTATCTCTTCAAAGCTTAAAATATAAGCATCATCTTCTTTATGATGGCGATAAAAAGCGCAAAAAGAACAATCAATACAACAAACATTGGTATAATTAATATTTCTATCTACAACAAAAGTGGTAATTTTTTCAGGATGAAATTCTAATTTTCTTTTATAAGCCATTTCTCCAAGTTCTGTTAAACTCGCATGATGTAATAAATCTAAAGCTTCTTTTTTATCCAGTCTTTTCAAAATTTTTCCTTGTTTTTTACATAATTAAAATAATTATAGCATTTAAAATATAAATTATGCTATAGTTTCGCTTATGAATTACATTGAACTATTAAAAAATAATAAAAATATCAGAATATTAGCTTCGGTTCAGTTTATAGTATATTTTGGAGCATGGTTTTCTCAAACTGGAGTTTTTACCCTTTTAGTCGAGCTTAATGCTCCTACTTGGGCAACAGCTACAAGTGCTATGCTTGCTTTTTTACCTGGAGTTTTACTTGCTCCTATTAATGGCGTCATAGTAGAGAAAAATAAACCTAAAAAACTTTTACTCAGTATGATTAGCATAGAATTAATTTCTATTTTTTGTCTTATTTTTGTCACAAGTCTTAGCATGCTTTGGCTTTTGTTTATTTTAATCTTCATAAGACTTTGCGTTGCTTCGATTTATTTTCAAGCTGAAATGAGTTTATTGGCGAAAATTTTAACCCCTCAAGAACTTAAACTCGCTAATGAAATGCACAGTGTCATTTGGGCGATTTCTTATACAGCAGGTATGGCAAGTGCGGGAATTTTTATTTATTTTCTAGGAGTTAAAACCGCTTTTTTATTTGACTGTGTACTTATACTCATAGGCATTTCTTTTTTAGTAAGATTAAGCATTCCTGATTTTCATCAAAAAACACAAAGTCGCTTTTTTACCATGATAAAAGAAGGATTTTTCTATGTTTTAAACAATAAGATAATTTTTCATCTTATCTTGCTTCACGCTTTTATAGGTTTAACTGCTTATGAAACCTTGGTTACGCTTTTAGCACAACATCAATATAAAGAAGTTTTATCTGCTGCTTTAGTAATAGGGTTTTTAAATGCAGTACGTGCTTGTTCTTTAGCTATAGGACCTATGGTTTTAAGCAAATTTATTAATGATAAAAATTTATTTTACATGTATCTTGGTCAAGGTTTTGGTATTATACTTTGGGCTTTAACTCAATTTAATTTTTATATTTCTTTTTTAGGTTTAATTGGTGCAGGTTTTTTTACCTCAGCGCTTTGGGCTTATACCTACACTATGATACAAAAAAATGCCGACAAAGAATATCATGGCAGAGTAATTGCTTATACAGATATGATTTATCTTAGTTTTAGCGCTATTATTTCAATGCTTATGGGCTTTTTATTTGAAATAGGCTTGAGTTTAGAACTGATTACAAGTTTATTGGGTATGATTTTTATCTTTGCGGCATTTTATTGGAAGTGGTTTTATAAAAAATATTTGTGAAAATTCACAAATATTTTAAATTTTAAACAAATCTTGAAGATTTTTCATTGCTTCTTCATTGCTGATGGCATTATTTAGCTGCGACGAGCTTAATTCATTGAGCTCTATTTCATAACCACTTAACATAGAAGCAAGACGAATATTAATACCATTTTTTCCTATAGCTTTACTTTTTTGTTCGCTATTTAAACTTACAATAGCTTTTTTATCTTCAATTTTTACAGAATTTACAATAGCAGGAGCCAAGGCACGAGAAATTAAAATTTCACTCTCATTTGTAAATTCTATACAATCAATATTTTCATTATGAAGCTCTTTGCTTACTGCATTAATTCTTACACCTTTAACACCTACTGTAGCACCTACAGGATCGATATTTGCTCCATTGGCTTGAAGAATGATTTTTGCTCTTTCACCTGGAATTCTAGCACATCCTATAATATTGACATAACCATCTTTGATTTCTGGAACCTCAGCTTCAAGTAAACATTCTAAAAATTTAGGACTTGTACGACTAAGCTCGATTTTAATACCCTTATCTGTATAAACACGGCGTATCACCGATTTTACCACATCACCGATTTTAAACTTTTCCCCTTTAATGCGATTTTTTCTTGGCAAAAAAGCTCTTAATTCATCTATTTCAATAAAAGTATTTTCTTCATTATCCACTCTAACAACTGTACCAAAAACCATTTGCCCTACTTTGTTTTTATATTTTTCAAAAATAGTTTGTTCTAATAATTTTTGTATATGATATTCAAGTTCTTTATGCAAGGTATTTACCGCAGTTCTTCCTAAATTTTCCAAAGAACATTCATAAGTTAATTCATCTCCTATTTCAACATCTGGAGCTTCTGATTTTGCCTTACTTAGCGCGATAAAACTCTCACTTTTATTTTGTAATCTCTCGTCATTATCTGCTACTATGGTAATTTTTTGATAAAGATTTAAATTTTTAGGATCTACAAAAAACTCATATTCTTGTCCATAAATTCTTTTTGCAGTATTGATTAAAGCGGTAGCTACTTTTTCTTTTACATTCTCTAAGTTTAAATTTTTTTCATTAGCAATAGATTCGATAATATCTGCTATCTTTTCCATATTTTATAAAACCTTTTTTTGTGGGAAATTTAAAAATGTAGATAAAAATTATATCCTTAATAAGTTTAATTAAAAGTAAAATTTGCTAAAATTATAGATTAAAATGAAAATTCTTAAGGATTTAGCTATGGAATTAAAATTGGCAAGAACTTTGATTAATGAAAAACCTAAAAATATTAGCCTAGAAAAAATCGAAGAGGCTATAGAAAAAGAAGGACAAAAGTTTTTTTATTTTGATAAAGATAATACACACAAACAACTCATTGCCCTTGTAAATCATTTTGAAAAAAAAGGAGTAAGCATTTATCATAGAACCGTAAAATACGGACTTGATGATAATGATTTTATGTATGAGGTACATATTCTTTGAGTGCTAAAAAACTTTTTATCCAAACTTTAGGTTGTGCGATGAATGTCAGAGATTCTGAGCATATGATCGCAGAATTAACACAAAAAGAAAATTACGCACTAACAGAAGATATCAAAGAAGCAGATCTTATTCTCATCAACACTTGTTCAGTGCGTGAAAAACCTGTGCATAAACTTTTCTCAGAAGTAGGTGGTTTTGAAAAAGTTAAAAAAGAAGGTGCTAAAATAGGAGTTTGTGGATGTACTGCATCGCATTTGGGAAATGAAATTTTCAAACGTGCTCCTTATGTGGATTTTGTTCTAGGGGCAAGAAATATTTCTAAAATCACTCAAGCTATAAAAACTCCAAAATTTATGGGCGTGGACATAGACTATGATGAAAGTGAATTTGCTTTTGCAGATTTTAGAAATAGTATTTATAAATCCTATATTAATATCTCCATAGGTTGTGATAAACACTGCACTTATTGTATAGTGCCACATACTAGAGGAGATGAAATTTCCATACCTTTTAATATTATCTATAAAGAAGCTCAAAAAGCCGTTGAAAAAGGCGCTAAAGAGATTTTCTTGCTAGGACAAAATGTCAATAACTACGGCAAAAGATTTAGAAACGAACATAAAAAAATGGACTTTTCAGATCTTTTAGAAGAACTTAGTACTATAGAAGATTTGGAACGCATTCGCTTTACAAGTCCACATCCTTTGCATATGGATGATAAATTTTTAGAAGTTTTTGCCAATAATCCAAAAGTTTGCAAATCCATGCACATGCCTTTACAAAGCGGCTCAAGTGAAATTTTAAAAGCTATGAAGCGTGGCTATACTAAAGAATGGTATTTAAATAGAGCTTTAAAACTTAGAGAACTTTGTCCAAATGTTAGCATTTCTACAGACATTATTGTAGCTTTTCCAGGGGAAAGTGAAAAAGATTTTGAAGAAACTATGGATGTTTTGGAAAAAGTGCGTTTTGAACAAATTTTTTCTTTTAAATACTCCAAACGCCCTTTAACAAAAGCCGCAACCATGCCTAATCAAATCGATGAAGAAACAGCTTCAAGAAGACTTAGCACCTTACAAAATCGTCATAGTGAAATTTTAGATGAAATTGTAAAAAAACAAGAAAATAAAACTTTTAAAGTTTTATTTGAAGAATTAAGAGCAGGCAATAGCATTGCTGGAAGAACAGATAATAATTTTTTAGTTCAAGTTGAAGGTAGCGAAGAACTTTTAGGGCAATTTAAAGAAGTAAAAATCACTAATGCAAAGCGTATGGTTTTATATGGGGAAATCGTTTAAAATCCATTGCTTAACATATATAATTTTCATCTTGCAATGGCTTATTTTTTTAAGCTGTAAAAAACACTATAAAGGTGAAAAAGTTGACCGTAAAGCTAGTGTGATACTTTTTTGGCATGGAAAATTAGCACTCATGCCTTTTGCGTTTAGACATTATAGACAAAAAAATAAAAAAGCCTATGTCATGATCTCCCACCATAAAGATGGAGAACAAATTGCAAAAATCATCAAGCTTTTCGGTCTTGATACTGTAAGAGGAAGCACTTCAAGGGGTGCTAGCAGTGCACTTAGAGCTGCATTTAAAGTTTTAGAACAAAATGACGATATAGTTATCACGCCTGATGGTCCACGTGGGCCTTATCATAGTATTTCAGATGGTTCTATCATTTTGGCTCAAAAAAAAGAACTAAAGATAAGAATTTTAAACTATGAAGCAAATCGTTTTTGGGAATTTAAAAGTTGGGATAAGATGATCTTGCCAAAACCTTTTAGTAAGATTACTTATAGTCTAAGTGAACCTTTGGATATTTTATCTTTAGATAAAGAAAAAGCTAAAGAATTTCTAATGGAACAATTTGATAAAATTAGCTTAGCTGATCAATTTAAGGAATGAAATGTTATTTTTACTTAAAAAAATATTTCCACAACTTTTTATTAGTATTATTTTAGAAGATAAAAAAAATATTATAAAAGCTTCTATTTACAGAGGAAATAAACTAATCAGTAGCAATGAAAAAACTTTTGATAAAAGTGAAAATTTATTAGAATACATAAAAAATTTAAGCAAGCATTTCTTATTTTACCACACTGCTTTATTTTTAGACGCCAAAGAACAAGGATTAATACCTAGTACAAATATTCAAGATTGTGAGCACTTTAATATAGGAAAAATCAGCTTACAGCATATTTTGTTTAATAATGCCCTTGTTTATACGGCTACCGAACATGTGGAATATTATAGCGAGCTTTTTGAAGAATATAGAGGTTTAGATTTTTTATATTCCCCTTTTGCCCTTCTTTACTACAATATACAAAAAGAAAAACAGCCTGATGATCAAATTTTACTTTATGGATTTAAACAAGGACATCTTTTGGCAATTATTGTTGCTAAAGGCAATACTATTTTATACGGTGATTTTAAAATATTTGAGCAAGAATTAGGTTTAGAGCTTGAACTTCCATCAGAAGATAATCAAGAAATTGAAAACAACAACGATGATACTGAAGTTACCTTAGATAACTTCAATGAAGCCTTAAATAGTAAATTTGACCTACTTGATCAAGAAAATAATCTTGAAACTTTGGATAATAATGATAATTTTAATCTTGATGAATTAAATCAATTTAGCAATGATATGGAACTTTGCCGTTATATTATTACGAGCATTGAAAAATTTTATAATGATGATAAATATGCTGGGGTATTTATCAATGGTATTTTATTATATAGCGAATCAGATATTAACATAAGTGCTATTGATTTTTTAGAAAGTGAAACTTTTTTAGAGATAAAAACGAAACAAATCAACACCTTAGATCTTATGATAGAATTGATGCAAAAGGAGCTTAAATGACTTATAGCTTCATACAGCCAAGAAAAAAACCTATTTTCACACTCTTTGATAAAATTTGGCTAGGACTTTTTGGTTTTAGTATATTATTTATCTTGCTAATATATTTTACATATACAATAAAAATTGCATTAATCAATAGCTCTATCGATGATGAAAAACAACAAGTTATAGTGCTTCAGAATCAAACTAAGCAAAATGAAATGCTTTATGAAATTTTATTTGATCAAAGCCAAATAGCGAAAAATTTTAACACTCAAAATCAAATTATTAAAGAAAGCTTAAGAAATCTATTTGATATTATTGTAAAAACTGATAACATTACTCTTGAAAGTGTTGAACAAGACGAATATTCCTTAAAGCTTATCGGAGTCACTCCTACAAGAGAAATGTTTACTCTACTTTTAGAAACCCCTTTAAAAAGCATCTTTGATCAAAGCTATACAACCTATTATCGCTTAGATAATGGGTGGTATCGTTTTGTTAGTATTAGTAAACAAATTCCAGGAGTTGCAGATGAAAGATAAAAGTCTAGAAGAAATTGATTTATTAAAGCTTATCATTTGCACGTTAAGTTTTATAAGTGTTTGCACAGCCTTGATCTTATTTTTACTTTTACCAACATTAAAAAATTACAAACAAGCAAATCTTAGAGAAAACTCACAACTTGCTATCTTAAAAGCCGCTAAATCAAAATTTGACTTTAGTGAAGATAAAATATCAACTCTAAGAAGCGAAAACAACAAAAGTTTAGAGCAATTTGAGCAAAATTTTAATATAGGAAATTTTGATATTTTTTTACAAAAATATTTTCAAAATGTAAAAATTCAAGAAACTAAGCCCGAAAAACAAGAAAAATATCTAAAAAACCGCTTAGCCATTAAAGCGACAATGAACAATCCTAGAAGGCTTTATGATTTTATTGATGCTCTAAAAAACTATAATAACTTAATCAAGCTTGATTATCCACTTAATCTTAAAGCAGGAGAGCAAGGTATCTCTATAGATCTTACTCTCAAAGTTTATTCAAGCTAAACTCACATCTTCGCCTTTTAAAATTTGATTCATAGTATTCATTGCACACATTTTTCCACACATAGAACATGAGTTTAAATCATCAGGACGACGCTCATTAAACATTTTTTTGGCTTTTTCTCCATCAATAGCAAGTTTAAACATTTTCTCCCAATCTATCTCTTGCCTAGCCTTACTCATCTCATCATCTCTTGCTCTTTCTTTTGGAAGTTTAGCTATATCTCCTGCATGAGCTGCAATTTTAGTCGCAACTATACCCTCTCTAACATCTTCTAAATTTGGAAGTCTTAAGTGTTCAGCAGGTGTTACATAACACAGCATATCAGCACCGCTAGCTGCAGCCACAGCTCCTCCAATAGCACCACTAATATGATCATACCCTGCGCCAATATCTATTACCAAAGGTCCTAAAACATAAAAAGGCGCTCCTTTACATAAACGCTTTTCTAATTGCATATTTGCCTCTATTTCATTAATGGCCATATGCCCTGGACCTTCTATCATTACTTGAACTCCAACATCCCAAGCTCTTTGAGTAAGGAGTGACAATTCTATAAGCTCTGAAATTTGCGCCCCATCACTTGCATCGTGAGTAGAACCAGGACGCAAAGCATCGCCCAAAGATAAAGTTACATCGTATTTTAAACAAATATCAAGCAAATCATCATAATACTCAAAAAAAGGATTTTCAGCATCCTTCATCATCATCCAAGCATAAAGCACAGATCCTCCTCTTGAAACTATATTTGTAAGTCTTTTACTTTGCTTAAAAATATGTGCTGCGCGAGAATTAATACCTGCGTGAATTGTCATAAAATCAACCCCACTTTTAGCATGATGATATACAACATCCAAAAAGTCTTTAGCACTAATTTGTTTTAAATCTTTTTCCAAAAATCCTACTGCATCGTACACAGGAACTGTTCCTATCATAGCTTTTGAAACATTAACAAGTTCATCTCTAAAACGACTTGTTTTGCCATAATTACTTAAGTCCATAATCGCTTCTATACCAAATTTATGAGCGAGATCTACTTTTTTCATTTCCTCGCTATAATCAACACAATCATTCGAAACTCCTAAATTTACATTAACCTTAGTACGCAGTCCAAAACCTATACCATTTGGATCAAGACTTTTATGATTTATATTTGCAGGGATAATAATTTTACCGCAAGCAATATTTTCAAGCAAAAAATCTTTACTTAAATTTTCTTTTCGTGCAACAATCTGCATTTCTTTAGTAAAAACACCTTCTTTGGCATAATTCATTTGAGTTTTCATAAATTTATCCTTTAAAAAATTTAGCTAAATGAAGGGTGAGTATAAATTTTTAAAGTATTGAAATTTATAAATCTTCCCGACGCTGGCATTATCCAGATCCGGTTCGGTCTAAGCTTTTAGCTTACTCTCAGCCTGTTACACAAGCTCCCGTCATTTATGTTTTATTATACACTTTAAATATTTATTTTTACTTTATACGTGCAGTCTTTGTAAAATTTATAAGTTCTTCTGTAGTTTTTATATGATAAGGAAGTTTTCCAAGGCAATATTTAAAAATTTCAGCAGCTGCTAAAGCATCATCTAAGGCTCTATGATGCGTATTTTCCACGCCCAGAAATTCTTTTAAAACCTCTAGTTTATATTTTGGACTTTCTATACAACATTGTGCAAATTCTATAGTGCAAATACGACGATTAAGCAAAATGCCAAAACCACACTCATTTAAAGCCTTGGAAATAAAACTATAATCAAAACGCACATTATGTGCTACAAAAATACTGTCTTTTAAAAAAAGTCTAAAATCACTTAAAACCTTTATTAAACTTGGAGCGTTTTTTACCATGTTATAAGTAATGCCTGTAAGTTCGGTTATATTTTCTGGAATTTCCTTTACTTTAACAAAACTTCGAAAACGTCCAATTTCTTTAGAATTTTGAATTTTCACCGCTCCAATTTCTAAAATTTCACCCTTACTTACCCCGCCAGTACTTTCTATATCTACTATACAAAAAATTTCATCTTTGATTTTTGTTGTACGTGTTTTAAGAGTAAAAATATTATCTTTATTTAAAGTTAAGCCTAATCCCAAAAGCTCAAAAGTTTCCAAATCTAAATCAAAATTTTTTAATTCTTCAACTTTAGCAAACTCTTGCATTACCCAATCATAAGGTTTGCTTTGCTTATTTAATATAGAAATAATCTGATCAATTTGCTGTAAACTCAAAATTCAAGCTTTAAAGATGAAATTGCAGTTTTATAATCATTAGAAGAAAAAATATAGCTTCCAGCCACCAAAATATCAGCTCCAGATTCTTCTAAATCGCTAGCATTTAAGCCATTAACACCACCATCAACCTCTATAAAAACTTTAGCATTTTTTTTATCAATCATTTGGCGTAATTCTTTGATTTTTTCATACACTAAAGGTAAAAATTTTTGCCCACCAAACCCAGGATTAACACTCATTAAAAGTATCATATCTACAAATTCTAGCATGTGTTTGATAGAATCAATGGGGGTATGTGGATTTAAAACAATAGCAGGATGGATTCCTTGACTTCTTATATACTCACAAAGCCTTATAGGATGAGCTTCACTTTCTATATGAAAAGAAATGAATTTTGGTTTCAAGGGAATAAAAAGATCTACAAATTTACTTACATCTTTAACCATTAAATGCACATCTAATGGCAACTTGCTAATAGTTGAAATTTTTTCGATCACGCAAGGTCCAAAAGTCAAATTTGGAACAAAGTGTCCATCCATTACATCAATATGTAAAAGATCTACACCTGCAGCTTCAACAGCTTTAACTTCTTCTTCTAATTTCAAAAAATTTGCAGACAATAAACTTGAAGCTACATACATGATCAAAACCTTAAACTATATATAAATGTGATAAATAATATTTTATCGACTTATATATTAAAAAAACTATAAATTATGGAATATTTTAAGCTTAATTTTGATAAAATCTTCATTTAAAAATTTTTATAAGGACAAGAAAATGGCAAGAGTATGTCAAATCACAGGCAAGGGTCCAATGGTGGGTAATAATGTCAGCCATGCTAACAATAAAACAAAAAGACGCTTTTTACCTAATCTCAGAACAGTTCGTGTAACTTTAGAAGATGGCACCACGAGAAAAATGAGAATCGCAGCTTCTACTCTGAGAACTCTAAAAAAACAAAATTCTAAATAATCTTGAGGATTTATTCCTCAATTTTAATATTTCTAATTTAAAAATTATTATTAATTTTATTATTTTTTAAGCCAAAAATATATTTTAATAGTGTAAAATATCTTATTAAATGAATTTTAAATTTCACTAATACAAGGAGAGTTTATGCTACATGAATATAGAGAATTAATGTCAGAGCTAAAAGGTAAAGATGCTCATTTTGATAAATTGTTTGATCGTCATAACGAACTTGATGACATGATTAAAGATGCAGAAGAAGGTAGAACTTCTCTTAGAGATATAGAAATTTCAACCTTAAAAAAAGAAAAACTCCATGTAAAAGATGAACTTAGTCAATATCTAGCAAATTATAAAAAATAAGGTAAAACAATGTTTGGAAGCAAAATAAACCATTCTGATCTTCAAAAGCTCGAAGAAGAAAATAAAAATCTTACACATAAAATTGAAAAATTTCGATCAGAAAATTTAGAATTGAAAAATAGAATTGCATCATTAGAACAAGCGGCTTTAGAATCTAAACTTAAAACAGATCTCTTAAATGTTTTATTAACTGGGGTTTTAAAAAATATCACTATTGTTCAAGGCGACATGTTGGAAAATGTAAATAAAGCAGAAGTTATCTCTAGTTATTCTAAAACTTCTCTTGCTGAAATGGACGAACTTAACCATATTGCCAATTCTATCAATGCCTCTTTAGGAGATATTACAGAATCAGCCAATAAAACAAGAGATGTTGCAGGAACATTGCATAGAAGTGTAGATGAAATTACTAATGTAATTAATCTAATTAAAGATGTTTCCGATCAGACTAATCTTTTAGCCCTTAACGCTGCCATAGAAGCTGCACGTGCAGGTGAACATGGGCGTGGTTTTGCTGTTGTTGCTGATGAAGTAAGAAAACTAGCTGAAAAAACACAAAAAGCAACCACAGAAGTTGAAATGAATATTAATCTTCTAAAGCAAAATGCAAATGAAATGTATACTCAAAGTGAGCAAGTTGAAAAAATTTCCATAGATTCTAATGCTCATATTATGAGTTTTTCTGAAAAATTTACTCACTTAGTAAATGAAGCACATTCTACTAATTCAAATGCAGTTGGTATCGCTTCAGAAGCTTTCGTATCTTTAGCAAAACTAGATCATATAGCTTTTAAATTAAATGGTTATAAAGAAATTTTTACTAAATCAGGAAAGCAATTAGCTGATCACACATCTTGTCGCTTAGGAAAATGGCTTGCTAGCACAGGAAAAGAAAGATTTGGACAAAATAAAAGCTTCTTAAAAATTAACGAACCACATGAAAAAGTTCATGAAAATATGAATAATGCTATAACAATAGCAAATACAGAAGATATTAGCAAAGATATTACTCAACACAGCATAATTAAGAAATGCGAAGTTGCCGAAAATGCATCTCTTGATCTTTTCAATGTATTTAAAGAAATGCTTGATGAGTCAAGCCATTAAAATCCTAGGTTGAACCTTTTTAAGGTTTAACCTAAATAATCTTTAATTTTCCCCACTTCTCCTTTAAAAACCACATATAAGCAAAATCAAGCAAGGGTGTTCTTATCATATTTTTACATTTTTTTTCAAAATCTTCTACTTTAACATAAACAGCTTCTATCTCTTCATCATCAACTCCACCTCCAGAAGAAATTTTATCCTTTTCATCAACTTCTGCGAAATAAAAGCTTTGCTTACTTACACCTGAACCAAACCCTGTATAAAAATCTCCTATTTTTTCTAAATTTTTAGGAGCATATCCTAGTTCTTCTATGCATTCTTCTTTTGCTATTTCCTCTAAAGATAATTTTTTATCTACAAGCCCTGAACAAAGCTCTATAGTATAGCCCATATTATCATCTTTTATATAATCTTTATCATGCATTTGATGATACCAAAGCGGTATGCGAAACTGGCGTACAAAAATAAAACTTTCCAATTCTTTATGATACAAAAGCACTGAAACACTATCTTTAGATTCTATAAAATCCCAAGTACAAAGCCTACCATTGCTTTCATAGGCAAATCTCTTAGGCTTAATATATTTTGATTTTTCAAAAGAAAGTTCTTTTAAATTTTTAAACGCCATAATAAAACCTTTTATTTATTTTTCACATTGTACTTTATTTTTGCTTTTTTGAAAATATAAAAGTAATTAAATCCTTAAAAATTAAAAATCATATTTATAACTCAACCAAAAACTCCTTCCTTCTGTATAGTCTTGATAACGATTTGCATATCCAGCAGGATTAGCCCCATTCCATCTTGTAACTTGCGGATCAAAGAAATTTTTATCAAAAAGATTTTGTACTGCAAAACTTAAACTAGATTGCTTATTGATTTTATAATTTATCCCTAGATCTACTATATAAAAAGGCTTATATTTTTGCCATGGCAACTTACCATTACCGCCACCTTTTGCTTTAGCTATAGTATCAAGTCTTGCCCGTGTTTTTATATAGGAACTAAATTTACCTCGCTCATAGTTTAATTTTAACATTGCTATATGCCTTGGTAAATTTTCTATTCTATCACCACCAAACCAATTTTTTTGACCATCTTTGTAGCGATTATCCATAAAAGTATAACTTGAATTTAGGCTAAAGCCATTGTAAGTTTTGGTATTAAATGCAAATTCTATACCTTTAGTCTGTGTTTTTCCAAGATTAATAGGACGCGTACAAACAGTAACACCGTTACAATCAATACCATTTTGCGTACCTGTTAAATCTTCACTACTAATTTGATTTGTAAAATCAGTAATAAATCCTGTAATAGAATAATGTGCAAAATCAAATATCCTAAAATCAACACCCAATTCATAATTTATACTTTCTTCTGGTTTTAAGTCAGGGTTTCCAAAATAAGCACGACTATTGGCATAATTGTAATATCCATTTGTAAGTTGCTTGGCAGCAGGAGTTTTATAGCCTTTTGAAACACCTCCTTTCAAGGCTATATTATCATTTAAGTGATAAACCAAATAAACCCTAGGCGTAAATTCAGAATCAAACAAATCGCTATAAATATAACGCAAACCTGTAGTAAAAATCAAATCATCGGTTATAAAATACTCATTTTCCCCATAAAGCGCAACCGTGGTTTGATCAAGATTTTTACCTCTTATTTGACTACCTGCGCTTGCTTGATCATTTTTTAACATCTCATAATCAATCCTTGCACCAAAGGTATTTACTAAATTACCGTATTGACCTAAATTCCAAGGTAAAACAACCTTGCCTTCTCCTACCCAAATTTGGCTATGCAGCTCCTTATCCTTAGTGCTGCCATATTGTAAATATGAGTTAGTTGAACCAAAATCATAATTACCATCATGATTTAAAACAACATTATCTTTAAACAGTTGCCTTTCGCTTTTAATAGCCCTACTACTTGTAGAATTCACCGAAATTTCATTAATATATCGCTCTATATCAAAATATATATTATTTTTATCATCTACTGTCCAATTAAGCCTAGAACCAAAACCTAAGCTGGTAAAAGCACCTGGACTATGACTAGCAATTTGAAAATTTTCAGGTCTTTGAGTACCACCATTCCAAACCGGCGTAGGCCATTTTAAATCAGAAGCTACCTTATCATAATACTTCAACCTTGCAGAAATTGATAATGTATCTTCAATCAAAGGAGTTGCTACATAAGCGTTAAATCCCCCAGCATTGCCATAGTGATTAGAGTGCTGTTGCAAAAGAGTATTAAATTCTATATTTGCCTCAGTCTTATCAGGATTTTTCTTAGTGATAATATTTATCACACCGCCTACAGCATCACTGCCATAAAGCGTAGAAGCTGGACCACGTATAACCTCAATACGCTCTATCATAGACAAAGGTGGTAGATATCCTGATTCACTACCACCAAAACCATTATCATAAAACCCATTTGCAACACTTTGACGTTTTCCATCAATTAAAACTAGAGTATAAGAACTACCAAAACCTCGTATGCTAAAATCATAAGTGCCTGTTTTATTCATAGTCACATCTACACCTGGAATATCTCCTATAGCCTCCCCTATATCCTTAATTGGCTTTTTTTCAAGCTCTTCTTTTGTAATGATAGAAATACTAGCAGGTGCATCAACCAAATCTTGTTCAAAACCACTAGCGCTAACCACAACATCATTAAGTTGATATTTTTCTTCTGCTTTTAACAAAGCTCCAGATAAAATTAAAAAACACAGTAAACTTTTTTTAAATTTTATATTTTTGATTTGAGTCAAATCAATTCCTTTAAAAAAATTTATTTTGATATTTAAAATCATTTTTGAAGTATAAAAAAAGAATACTTTTAATTAGCTTAATTTTGATAACAATTATAAATAATAAAATTATTTAAAAAGGCGAAGAAAAAGCCTAAGCCTCTTGATAGGCTCCAAGCTTTAAAATTTTCTGCATACGATTTGCAGAAAGTTCTCGTACATCAATATTTTCAAGTTCATTTAGAGATTTTTTTACATAATCAGCAATAGCTACTGCTGCAGCTTCTTTATTGCGATGTGCACCATTTGTAGGCTCATCTATAACATCATCAATTAAACCTTGAGATTTTAAATCATCAGCCGTTACCTTCATAGCCTTGGTTGCAGCTTCACTTTTTGCAGGATCATTCCAAAGTATTGCAGCACAACCTTCAGGAGAAATTACTGAAAAAACAGAATTTTTCATCATTGCAAGTCTATCTGCAACCCCTATAGCTAACGCCCCGCCACTACCGCCTTCTCCAATAACTATAGCAATGGTCGGTATTTTCAAATCACTTAATTCATATAAATTTCTAGCGATAGCTTCACTTTGCCCTCTTTCTTCAGCACCTATTCCAGGATAAGCACCTGGAGTATCTATCAAAAATAGAATAGGAATTTGAAATTTCTCTGCAAGTCTTGCTACTCTTAAGGCTTTACGATATCCTTCAGGATGTGGCATCCCAAAATTTCTAGCGATTTTATCTTTTGTTCCACGTCCTTTTTGCTCACCAATTACAATTATTTTTTTCTCTCCTAAATAACCCATAAAACAAACAATAGCAGGATCATCTCTAAAGGCACGATCACCATGTATTTCGTGAGCGTCATTTAAAATAAGTTCAATATAGTCAAGAGCATAAGGGCGATCTGGATGACGCGCTAATTGCAAACGTTGAAAATCACTTAAATTCTTATAAGTTTTAGAAATTTCTTTTTCAAGATTTTTCTTTAAAATCGATACAGCTTCAGTATCTCCTTTAATCTGAGCATTGATAATGTCCTCGTCAATTTGCTGAATATTTTTTTCAAAATCTAAATAAGAAGCCATATTAATCTACTTTTTTAAATACAACACAGCCATTTGTGCCACCAAAACCAAAAGAATTGCTCATCACCACTTTTAAATCTACTTTTCTTGATATATTTGGAACATAATCAAGATTACATTCATCATCTTTTACAAGCTGATTGATTGTAGGCGGAACTACCCCGTCTCTTAAAGCCATAACACTAACAACTGCTTCAATTGCACCTGCAGCACCCAAGCAATGGCCTGTTTGTCCTTTGGTGGAACTTATAAGCGGGATATTATTGCCAAAAAGCTCTTTAATTGCTGCGGTTTCATTTTTGTCATTTACAGGAGTTGAAGTTCCATGTGCATTGATATAATCTACCTTTGGATTCCCTGCCATATTTAAAGCTTTTTTCATAGCTCTTAAAGGCCCATCTAAAGTTGGTGAAGTAATATGATGCGCATCTGCACTTTCTCCAAATCCAATTAATTCAGCATAAATTGTAGCACCGCGTTTTTTAGCCTCTTCATATTCCTCAAAAACCAAAGCTCCAGCACCTTCTCCCATGACAAAACCATCTCTTTCTTTGTCAAATGGTCTTGAAGCATGCTGTGGATCTTCATTTCTAGTTGATAAAGCTTTCATTGAAGCAAAACCACCTATACCCACAGGACAAATCGCAGCTTCTGCGCCTATGACTAACATCTTTTTAGCATTTCCCAAAGCTATACTTTTATAAGCTTCTCCTATAGCATGAGTTCCTGCTGCACAAGCTGTAACACAAGAAATATTTGGCCCTTTAAGTCCATGCTCTATAGAAATCAAACCTCCTAACATATTTACAAGTGCTGAAGGTATGAAAAAAGGGGAAATTTTACGCGGACCTCGCTCGGAACAAATAACGGAATTTTTTTCTATGTTAGGCAAACCTCCAATACCAGCAGCCGAAACAATGCCAAATTCTTCTTTGTCTAATTCTTCGCTAAATCCAGCATCCTGCATTGCTTCTCTTGCTGCTTTAATTCCAAGTTGTATGAAACGGTCAATTTTTTTTACTTCTTTGCCATCAACAACCTCTAATGGATCAAAATTTTTAACTTCAGCTGCAATTTGAACAGGAAAGTCTGTGGCATCAAAAAGAGTAATTTTATTTACTCCGCTTTCTCCATTGCAAATTGCTTTAAATGAACTTTCTTTATCTAAACCAAGGGCATTGATCATACCAATACCTGTAACTACAACTCTTTTCAAGAATAAGCTCCTTGCAAGAAAAAAATTATTTTTTTAGATTGTCAATATAATTTACAACATCTTCAATTTTAATTAATTTTTCAGCATCACTATCTGGAATTTCTACTTCAAATTTTTCTTCTAAAGCCATAATAAGCTCTACAACATCTAAAGAATCAGCACCTAAATCTTCAATAATTTTTGATTCCATTTTAACTGCATCTGCATCAATACTTAATTGCTCTATTACTACTGCTTTTACATCATCAAATGTTGCCATTTGTTCTCCTTCAAAAAATTAAAATAAAGCGTATTTTACTATAAAAAGCTTAAAATATTTATAGTTTTTCATTATACTTGAAAATAAAATATTAAAACATAAAGGAAAAATGATGCTTTTCTCTAATTTAATCAAAGAAAATCAAAAAATTTGGGATGCTTATCTACATCATGATTTTGTTAAAAAATTAGAAGATAAAAGCTTAAAGCAAGAAAATTTTCTTTTTTATCTCAAGCAAGATTATATTTATTTGCTTAATTACGCAAAATGTTATGCAAGATTAGCACTTAACTCAAATACTGCAAAAGAACTTCGTTTTGCTATGAAATTTCAAAATTATATAGTTGAAGGAGAAATGGAACTTCATCGTGCAATTTTATCTCTTGGCATTAATGCAGATGAACTCGATACAAAAGATGAAAGTTTAGTTAATATAGCCTATTCGCGTTATATGTTAAGCGTAGGTGAAAATGGAGATTTTTTAGATATGTTAGTTGCTCTTAGTGCTTGCGCTATAGGCTATGCAAAAATAGGTGCTGAAATTATAAATCGTTTAAAAAATGAAAATTTAAAAGATCATCCTTACAAAGAATGGATTTTGACCTATGGAAGTGAAAATTTTCAAAACGAAGCTAAAGAATTTGAAGATTTTGTTAATTCTTATACTTCAAGTGTTAGTGTACAAAAATTCCAAAAACTCAGCGAAATTTTTCATACTGTAACACGCTTGGAAGTGGCTTTTTGGGAGCATTCTTTAAGAATGGAATTAAATCTTTAAACATGGGCTTTTTGCCCATGTTTTTATGCAATTTTACTTGCATTAATAATATTATAATCTAAACCAACCATTTCTTTAGAAAGTCCTAATGCAAGTCCTACTAATTGTGATAAATGAATAATAGGCAATCTTGCTTTAGAATTAGTATAATCTTGAAATCTTTCTTGATAGATATCAAGCTGCATTTGACAAAGTGGACAAGGTGTTACAACACAATCGGCTTGATTTTCACTTGCATTATTGACAATTTGACTAGACATTTTTTTCACAGATTTTTCTGCAGGATAAGAAGCATGAAAACCACAACAATCAAGGCGTTTTTCAAAAGGAACTATTTTAGCCCCTAAAACTTCTACTACACTTTCAAAACTTTTTGGATTGGTTGAACTTTCTTTTTTACCGAAAGCATCTTCAGGTCTTAAACTATGGCAACCATAAAATAAAGCTACTTTTAAATTTGAAAGCGGCTTTTTCACCTTGCTTTTTAAATTATCCAAATCCTCATAAAGCTCCCACAAAAGACTTGTAATAGGCGTTGAACCTTGATATTTCATTCCACCTTGTGCTAAAAAAGTATTGATGTGTTCTTTTGCACCCTTATCAAGAGTATTTTTTGCTTTAGTTAAAGTTAGCATACAAGTACTACAAGTTGTAAGCATTGGCATTTTCATCTCTTCTGCTAAAGCAATATTTCTTGCATTAGCTACCAAAGTCGCAATAGGATCAACGCACTGCGCTTGAGAAGCCCCACAACAACTCCACCCCTTAATTTCATTCAACTTCCAACCCAAAATAGGTGCAATAGCTTCAAGTGAAATTTTAGATTCTTTTGCAGCTTGAGATAAAACACAACCTGGAAAAAAAGCGTATTCTTTTTGCATATTTTACTCCTTAACAGCAGCTTCTTGTGCCGCCTTTATCATTTTAACCAAATCTTTATGCCCTTCTATTTCATCCTCGCCAAAAACATGCATAGGATTCATTTTTCCTGCGCGCATAAGTTTAAAAGCTATATCTGTTTTGCCCATAGAACCTATAACACCCTCAGAACGCAAAGCAAGATAAATTTCATTCAAGCGTCCTGAACCTTCAACTAAATCTTTATAAAAAGCTTCAGCATGATCAGGCCCTAAGCCTTCATTTAAACCTTTTTTAATCGCCATCACTCTTAAATTTGCTATATCACTTACTGAACTTATACCCTTTGGACAACGATCAGCGCACTCTTGACAATGAACACAAAGCCAAAGTCCATTCATTACACTAGGTTTTACATGCAACATAGGATCCTTACCTCGAGAGTCTGCCGCTGCACGCCAAGCATGAGTAAAAACAAAAGGTTGCATATAATCGCTACTATCTGCTTCTAATTTATTACACTCTGAGGCACAGCTACCACATAAAATACAATCCCATTGCTTGCTAATACGATCAAATTCTTCTTGACTTTGTTTACAGCCCTTTTCCGCTGAAAATTCATTTTTTGCCACCATGGCAGGACGAATTTTTCTTAAATTTTCTATAGAAGGCTCCCAATCCACAATTAAATCAGAAATTACTCTAAAATTTCCAAGCGGAGAAATGCGTATACTTGAAGGATTATCATATTCTTTTAACAAATCTTGCATTTTAGTATCACAAGCAAGATAAGAATGCCCATTCACACGAACTGCACAAGCCCCACAAATCGCAGATTGACAAGATGCGGTAAAATTTAGAGTAATATCTTTTGTTTTTTTAATAAAAAGCAAAAGAGAGAGTAGAGTTTTTCCCTGTATATCCTTATCATCAATATCATAACTTTGTTCATATTTTTCCTTGCCATTAAAACGATCTATGATGATTTTCATTGTACTCTCCTTCCATCAAGTGAAAACTCAGTTACCACGACATCTTTATAACTAAGCTTTAATTCATCATTTTCTAAATTTACAATGCTATGTTTTAAGAAATTTTTATCATCTCGCTTTGGATAATCTTCTCTAGTATGAGCCCCACGACTTTCAAGTCTATTTCTAGCTGCTAAACAAGCACAGCGAGAAAGTAAAATCAAATTGCCAAGCTCTACATAATCTGTAAAAGCAGTATTCATCACTTCATTAGGATTTGGAATACGAATTTTTTCATATCTTGCTTGTATATCTTCTAAATTTTTTGCTAGAAGATCGAGTTTTTCTTGAGTTCTAAAAATCCCCATATTATCCCAATTTTGACTTCCTAGCTCTTCTCGCAATTCATACATTTCTTGACCATTTCCGCCATTATTTGTAATTTCTTTAAATCTAGCCTGCCATTTTTGAGCAAGTTCATGAGTTTTTACCCCTTTTCCAAAACTTGCATCTTTGGCATAATTTGTCGCACCAATACCTGCTAAATGCCCCGTTACAACTGCATCGGCTAAAGAATTTCCCCCTAGTCTATTAGCTCCATGTATAGAAATACAAGAAGCTTCTCCACCTACATAAATTCCAGCAATTTTAGTACTCATATCTTCAAATTTAGCCACTTCAATTCCACCCATAGAATAATGCGCCGTTGGACGGATAGGTACAGGAGTATCTACTAAATCAATATTTTCAAAAAGCATTGCAGTGTGACGAATTTTTGGTAAATCTTTTAAAATTTTTTCTTTTCCTAAGTGGCGTACATCGCACAAAACATAAGCTCCAAGTCCCTCACCATAACCTCTACCTTCACGAATTTCTGTTTCTATAGCACGCGCAACCACATCTCGCGGTGCAAGCTCCATTTTTTCATGGTAATTTTTCATAAAACGCTCACCACGATTATTTAAAAGATATCCCCCTTCACCGCGCGCCGCTTCTGTAATAAGAGTTCCACCATTTGCAACTCCTGTTGGGTGAAATTGTATCATCTCAGGATCTTCAAAACCAAGTCCTGCTCTAAGAGCAGCTGCCACACCATCTCCTGTGGCAATAAAAGGAGTTGAAGTTCTATTATAAAATATCCTTGTGTATCCCCCTGTAGCAATTACCAAAGCTTTACATAACACAGGATAAATTCCACCGCTTTGTATATCTCTTAAAACGACACCTTCACATTTTCCATCCACAACACCTATATCCAAAAGCTCATGATCCATTAAAAATTTCACACCGCTACTAATAGCATCATCTAAACAAGAATGCATTAAAATATGACCTGTTTTATCTGCAGAATAGTTACAGCGTTTTTTAGAAGCTCCTCCCATTAAACGCTGAGCTACTCCACCTTGCTCATTTCTTGAAAACAAGGTTCCTATAAAATCCATATTAAAAATAGCCTTTCCAGCTAATTCACAAAATTTTAAAGCTGCATCTTGATCTACCAAGTAAGCTCCACCTTTGATAGTATCATAAGCATGTAATTTATAAGAATCTCCATTAGAAAAATCAGTAACTCCATTAATTCCACCCTCTGCCATACAAGTTGCGTTACGCGATGGCATCATCTTTGTAGCTACTACAACGCTTAATTTTGGATTTTCTTTTCTCACTGCGGCTGCAGCACGCAAACCTGCTCCACCTGATCCAATTACCAAAACATCGCAAGAAGGTAAATTTGTATCTTTATCCATCTTAGATGAATCATCTAAAGCATAAACTCCACTTGAACTTGCAGCTAAAGCTCCTACACTAATACAGGCTGTTTTTATAAAATCTCTTCTAGAAAATTCACCCATATCATTCTCCTTATTTAAAAAAATTAATAATAATTTTTTAATGTAAGTCAATCTTACATAATCGCATGCCAAAAATCCAAAAACAAACTCTCCTTTCAATATAAAATGGATTAAAAACAAATTTATAATTTAGTAAATATAAAAAAGCATAAGATAAGTAATCAAAGAAGATAGATGAATATAATAAAATAAATATTAAAAAATTTTTGCAATATATCATAATCTATTCCTTGCAAATTAAACGGAATGATTATACCTTAAAAAAATAACAAAAAGTTAATATTAATTAAGATAATATTTATCTTAATTAATATATAGTTAATAAAATTATCAAATCATTAAGCCTTAAAAAGCTTAAATTCTCCATTCATAAATTGCATTCTAGCACTTAGATTATCAAGATAAAAAACTTCAAATTTTGGATTTTGCGGAGTTTCATAAAGATTTACAAGATAAGGATATTTTTTAAACATCATTTTTTTAACTTCTAAATTTGGTTCAAAAACCGCATTAGCTCTAAGTCTTAAGAAAGTCCCATCTTTTGCACAAGAACAAAATTCAATACCATTATAATTTTTTATATGTTTAAAAAGTCCTTTTGTATTTGCTGTGCAAAAATAAATTTTATCTCCCATAAGCAATGGACTTTGTATAGGACGCACTCTAGGATTTCCACAAGTTCCTAAAGTGGCTAAAAATGCCGGTGCATTATCATCTAAAAATTGTGCTATTTCTTTTAAATCCATCATTTTTCCTTACATATATAAACCACCATTAATCTTAAGCACATCACCTGTCACATAAGAGGCATAATCACTAAGTAAAAACGCTACACAATTAGCCACTTCTTCAGGTTCTGCAAAGCGTTTTAAAGGGATATTATCTTGATAAGCTTGTTTGATTTCATCGCTTAAAACTTCAGTCATATCGCTTTTTATAAAACCTGGAGTTACGCAGTTAAAACGCAAATTTCTACTTGCTCCTTCTTTAGCAAAAGATTTAGTCATAGCTATCATTCCACCTTTACTAGCAGAATAATTTACTTGTCCAGCATTACCCATTTCTCCGACAATAGAAGCGATATTCACAACAGCACCAAAGCGTTTTTTACTCATGGTTTTTAAAGCTTCTCTACAACCTAAAAAAGCTGAGCTTAAATTCGTATCCACAACGCCACTAAAGTCCTCTAATTTCATTCTTAAAGCAAGTTTATCATTTGTAACGCCTGCGTTATTTACAAGATAACTTAACTCTCCATCGCTCTCCACTATGGTTTTTACACCATTTTCAAACTCATCTTCTTTGCTTGCATCAAATTTAATCACAGCAGCAACGCCACCACTTGCAATAATTTCATCTTTTAAAGCATCTGCAAGTTCAGGTTTTGAACGATAATTAATCCAAACTTTAAGTCCAAAACCCGCCAAAGTTTTTGCGATAGAAGCACCTATTCCCTTACTTGCTCCAGTAATTAAAACATTTTTTCCACTAAATTTCATTATCTATCCTTAATAAGTTTAATTTTAAAAATTGCAATCTTAACAAATTTCTTATAAAAAAAGGCAAACAAACTAAAATAAAGCCTCATTCATTTCTTTTGGAATTTCTAAGTCTAAAATTTTAAGCACGCTTGCAGCGATATTACTAAGCCCCATATTATCTTTAATCTTTGAAACTCCCTTTGCTTGCACAAAAACAAAAACATCAAAAGTGGTATGATTGGTGAGCAAATTTCCTTTTTCATCTTGCATAGCCTCGCAATTTCCATGATCACTTGTAATGATAAAAGCATAATCATGCTTTTTTGCACATTCTACAATCTCGCCCAAACAAATATCCACCGCTTCAACAGCCTTTATAGCAGCATTAAAATCACCTGTATGTCCAACCATATCTCCATTTGCAAAATTTACCACTATAAAATCCTCACCCTTTTCTATGCCTTTTTTCACTACATCACACACTTCAAAAGCACTCATTTGGGGTTTTTCATCATAAGTTTTTACCTTAGGACTTGGGATTAAAACCCTTGTTTCATTTTCCAAAAGCTCTTCTTTCCCGCCATTAAAAAAGAAAGTTACATGAGCATATTTTTCGGTTTCTGCGGTATGAAGCTGACTAAGCCCTGCTTTAGAAATCACTTGAGCTAAAGTATTTTCAATTTTTTCTTTTTCAAAAAGCACAGGGAGTTTAAATTTATCATCATAAACACTCATAGTAAGTAAATTTTCAAAGATTTTTTCGCGTTCAAACTCTTTAAAATCCTTGGAATTTAACACTTCAACGAGTTGTTTCATTCTATCATTTCTAAAGTTGATAAAGATAATACCATCTTCTTCTCTCATGCCCTTGTAATTCTCATTTTGAGCTGCTTTAATAAACTCATCAGTAATATTTTCATCGTAAGATTTTTGTAGGTATTCTAATAAATTTGGCACTTTATAAGCCTTACCTAACAAGCACTCATAATATTCTTTCACCCTATCCCAACGCTTATCTCTATCCATAGCATAAAAACGCCCACAAAGCGTAGCAAAATGCACGCCTAAATTTTCACAAAATTCTTTTAAATCTTTTATGAAATTTAAGCCACTTTTTGGACTTACATCACGCCCATCAGTGATTGCGTGAGCAAAAACTTCATTGCCATTTTTCGCACAAATTTCAAGCATGGCTTTAAAATGCGTATCCATAGAATGCACCCCGCCATCGCTATAAAGCCCTATAATATGCACTCTTTTACATTTTGCTAAAAGTTTTTGTAAATTCTCATTTTTTTCAAGTTCTTTGTTTTCAATGGTTTTATTAATACGCACTAAATTTTGATAAATAACACGCCCACTTCCTATACACATATGCCCTACTTCACTATTTCCCATCTGCCCTTCTGGCAAACCTACAGCTAAACCACTCGTTTTTAGTAAAGAATTTGGGACTTCCTTAAAAAGCTTTTCATAACTTGGTTTTTTAGCTGCTTCAAAAGCATTAAACTTACTATTCTTATTATACCCTATTCCATCTGTAATAATTAAAACGCATTTTTGCTTCATTTTTCTCTCTTTTATAAGAATTTTTTTGGTTAGATTTTACTAAAATTAAACTTTTAAAAACCAAAAAGAAGGCTAGGTTTTGTATTATCTTTCAGATTTAAGTCATTATGCTTTTTTTACTTATATTAGTGTGCGTGCAGGATTTGCATTTTTTATCGCTTTATGTTTGTCTTTATTTTTAATGCCTAAATTTATTACTTGGGCAAAAGCTAAAAATGCTAGTCAACCTATTTACGAATACGCCCCAAAAACTCATAAAACCAAATGCCATACTCCAACCATGGGTGGGCTTATTTTCATCAGTTCTGCAGTAATTGCAAGTTTATTTTGTATCAAATTTGATAATATTTTTGCTATAAGTGCTTTACTTTGTTTGATACTTTTTTGTTTGATAGGTCTCATAGATGATTTAGGCAAAGTTCTAAAAAAAGATAATCATTCAGGACTTAGTCCAAGAATGAAGCTTTTAGCACAAATCATCGCTGGACTTATTTGCATCTTACCTTTATATTTTAGTTCAGAGCTTAGCACGGAACTTTTTATACCTTTTTATAAACACCCTCTTTTTGATATGGAAATTTTTGCCATTGCTTTTTGGATTTTGGTTTTAATTTCTAGCTCTAATGCTGTAAATTTAACCGATGGACTTGATGGCTTAGCTACAGTTCCAAGTATTTTTTCTTTATCTACTTTAGGGATATTCTTATATTTGAGCGGAAATTTAAATTATAGTGAATATTTACTTTTGCCAAAAATTCAAGGACTTGGTGAAGTGGTGATTATTTGCGCTGCATTAATCGGTGCTTTAATGGGATTTTTATGGTACAACTGTTATCCTGCGCAGGTTTTTATGGGGGATAGCGGAAGTTTAGCTTTAGGTGGATTCATAGGATTTTTAGCTATCATTAGCAAAAATGAAATTTTACTTTTACTCATAGGTTTTGTTTTTGTTCTTGAAACTGTTTCTGTAATTTTACAAGTTGGAAGTTTTAAAATTTTTAATAAAAGAGTCTTTAAAATGGCACCTATTCATCATCATTTTGAAAAAGTTGGCTGGGTAGAAAATAAAATTATAGTGCGTTTTTGGATGATAGCCCTACTTTCAAATTTACTTGCACTTGCATCAATAAAGCTAAGATAATGAAAATTTCACTTTTTGGATACGGAAAAACCACACGTGCTATTGCTGAAAATTTGGTAGATAAATTTGGGCCTTTTGATATCTATGATGATCATTTTACAGAAACAAAAAAAGATACACTAGGAAATTTACTTTTAAATCCTAATGATTTTGATGATAATTTAAGCGATATTGAAATTCCTAGTCCAGGTTTTCCACCAAAGCACAAACTCATTCAAAAAGCAAAAAATTTACAAAGCGAATATGACTTTTTTTATGATATCATGCCAAAATCCGTTTGGATAAGCGGAACCAATGGCAAAACTACTACCACTCAAATGGCTACACATTTATTATCACACATTGGTGCTGTTATGGGTGGAAATGTTGGAACTCCTTTAGCAGAGCTTGATCCTTATGCAAAACTTTGGATACTTGAAACTTCATCTTTCACCCTACACTACACTCATAAAGCTAAACCTGAAATTTATGCACTTTTACCTATAAGTCCTGATCATCTTTCTTGGCATGGAAGTTTTGATAATTATGTTCAAGATAAGCTAAGCGTTTTAAAAAGAATGAATGAATGTGATGTAGCAATACTGCCTAAAATTTATGCAAATACTCCAACAAAAGCTCATAAAATAAGCTATGAAGATGAAAAAGATCTAGCTGTTAAATTTGGCATTGATACGGAAAAAATTTCCTTTAAAAGTCCTTTTTTACTCGATGCTATCATGGCTTTAGCTATAGAAAAAATTCTACTTGATACTTTAAGCTATGAGCTTTTAAATAGCTTTGTAATGGAAAAAAATAAACTCGAAGAGCTTAAAGACAGTCAAAATAGGCTTTGGGTAAATGACACTAAAGCTACAAATGAAAGTGCGGTAATGGCTGCACTTAGTCGCTATAAAGATAAAAAAATTCATCTCATCATAGGGGGAGATGATAAGGGTGTAGATCTTAGCAATTTATTTGATTTTATGAAAGGATTTGATATAGAACTCTATGCTATAGGTATTAGTACCGAAAAAATGCTTGATTATGCAAAAAAAGCGAATTTGAAAGCCTATAAATGTGAAGTTTTATCTAAAGCTGTAAATGAAATTTCAAATCACTTAAAAGACAATGAAGTGGCTCTTTTAAGTCCCGCTTGTGCAAGTTTAGATCAGTTCAACTCTTACGCAGAGCGTGGAAAAGTCTTTAAAGAATGTGTGAATAAAATTTAATTTATTTTACAATCCATACAAATATATATTAAACTTTACAAACCCCTAAAAACACCCTATTCTCTCTAAAACCCCTAACTAGCAACAAACTTTTTTTAAACACTATTCTAAGTGTCATCTAAAACAACAATAAAAATAAACATAGGATTTATATATAAAGTAAGTAATGAAGACATTTAACAAGTCCGCAATGAGCTACTTTCCCCCTGCCAGTAAGGCGTAGTATCATCACCCACGATGTGCTTAGCTTCTTGGTTCGGGATGGAGCAAGGCGTTTCCACATCTGTATAATCACGGACATTGTTATTTAAATATTCTTTGAAAGATTTAATTTATAAATAAAGCTTAATCTTTTATTTCTTTATTTTTTTCTTTATTCTCTTTCTTCTTTACTTATCTTTTATCTTTAATAAGTTTTTATATAGAATACTTAAAAAACAATGTTAAGAGCAAGTTCTAATATAAACTTTACTTGAAAGATTTCTATTAAACTCTAAATATTATCTATATTCAAAGTCTTATTAAAAACCTTAACAAGGAAGTGATGCTTTATTAAAGATAAGCCAAACGCTCTATTAGTACTGGTCAGCTAAAGGACTTTCATCCATTACACACCCAGCCTATCAAACTAGTAGTCTTCTAGAGAGCTTAGAGAAGATTCATCTTAGAGTTGGCTTCACGCTTAGATGCTTTCAGCGTTTATCCTTTCCAAACTTAGCTACGCTGCGATGCTCTTGGCAGAACAACAGCTACACCAGTGGTTTGTTCAACCCGGTCCTCTCGTACTAGGGTCAAATCTCTTCAATCTTCTTACGCCCACGGCAGATAGGGACCGAACTGTCTCACGACGTTCTGAACCCAGCTCGCGTACCGCTTTAAATGGCGAACAGCCATACCCTTGGGACCTGCTCCAGCCCCAGGATGCGATGAGCCGACATCGAGGTGCCAAACCTCCCCGTCGATGTGAGCTCTTGGGGGAGATCAGCCTGTTATCCCCGGGGTACCTTTTATCCTTTGAGCGATGGCCCTTCCACACAGAACCACCGGATCACTAAGACCGACTTTCGTCTCTGCTTGACTTGTATGTCTTGCAGTTAAGCTGGCTTATACCTTTATACTCTACGAACGATTTCCAACCGTTCTGAGCCAACCTTTGTAAGCCTCCGTTATTATTTGGGAGGCGACCGCCCCAGTCAAACTACCCACCAGACATTGTCCCACTTGAGGATAACTCAAGCTGGTTAGCTACCCAAATAAGAAAGAGTGGTATCTCAACAACGGCTCATATACAACTGGCGTCATATACTCAAAGCCTCCCACCTATCCTGCACATTCTTATCCAAGTAGCAGTGTCAAGCTGTAGTAAAGGTCCACGGGGTCTTTCCGTCTTGCCGCGGGTAGGAGGAATTTTCACCTCCACTACAATTTCACTGGATCCCTCTTTGAGACAGCTCCCATCTCGTTACGCCATTCATGCAGGTCGGTATTTAACCGACAAGGAATTTCGCTACCTTAGGACCGTTATAGTTACGGCCGCCGTTTACTCGGGCTTCGATCAAGAGCTTCGCTAATGCTAACCCCATCAATTAACCTTCGAGCACCGGGCAGGCGTCACACCCTATACATCCTCTTACGAGTTAGCAGAGTGCTGTGTTTTTGGTAAACAGTCGGGAGGGACTCTTTGTTGTAAGTTTCTTCGCTTTCGGAGTAAATCCTAGTACGAAGCTAACCACACCTTATACCGAAGATACGGTGCTATTTTGCAGAGTTCCTTAAAGAGAGTTCTTCCACGCGCCTTAGAATACTCATCCCACCCACCTGTGTCGGTTTACGGTACGGGCAACATTAGCTAAACTTAGAAACTTTTCTTGGCTCGACGGCATCAGGGGTTCTTCTATCCATCCGAAGACTTCAAAAAGCCTTTCAGTTCTCGGAGTGTTCTTATACGGATTTGCCTATATAAGCTCCTACGACCTTAGACTAGCACTTCCATCCGCTAGCCCCCTTAGCCCTAAGCGTCCTTCCATCGCACACTAATGTTGGTATTGGAATATTAACCAATTTGCCATCGTCTACCCCTTTCGGACTCGACTTAGGACCCGACTAACCCTACGATGACGAGCATCGCGTAGGAAACCTTGGGTTTACGGCGTTAATGATTCTCACATTAATTATCGCTACTCATGCCTGCATGCTCACTTCTATTCGCTCCAGCACTCCTTACCGGTATACCTTCGACGCAAGTAGAACGCTCTCCTACCACTTGCACACAACTTAAACTACTTAAACTTTAAACCAAGAATATTTTTACTGATTTTACTAAGTTTTATTTCTATCTTTACTCTATAAAAATCAGTAAAAATATAACTTAAAACATATAACTTAGTTTTTTATATTCTAAACTTAAATAATCTAAGTTGTGTGCAAGTCTACAGCTTCGGTACTTACTTTAGCCCCGTTATATTTTCCGCGCAAAATCACTAGACCAGTGAGCTATTACGCTTTCTTTAAAGGATGGCTGCTTCTAAGCCAACCTCCTGGTTGTTTAAGTAACTTCACATCGTTTTCCACTTAAGTAAGATTTAGGGACCTTAGCTGGTAGTCTGGGTTGTTTCCCTCTTGACGACGGATTTTATCACTCGCCGCCTGACTGCTGTGATTACATATAAGGTATTCGGAGTTTGATAGGGTTTGGTACATTGGTGTATGCCCTAGCCCATTCAGTGCTCTACCCCCTTATATTACGACACAACGCTATACCTAAATATATTTCGGAGAGAACCAGCTATCACGAAGTTTGATTGGCCTTTCACCCCTATCCACAAGTCATCCCGGGGCTTTTCAACGCCTATGGGTTCAGTCCTCCACTAGTTCTTACACTAGCTTCAACTTGCTCATGGATAGATCACTTCGTTTCGGGTCTGCAGCATCTGACTAAGCGCCCTATTCAGACTCGCTTTCGCTACGGCTTCGCGTTTGCTTAACCTTGCCAGACACCACAACTCGCAGGCTCATTATGCAAAAGGCAGTCCATCACACTGTATTGCTACATAGTGCTCTGAATGATTGTAAGCAAATGGTTTCAGGTTCTATTTCACTCTGATCACCTCAGTTCTTTTCACCTTTCCCTCACGGTACTTGTGCACTATCGATCTGGTATTAGTATTTAGGGTTGGATCGTGGTCGACCCGGATTCAGACAGGATTCCTCGTGTCCCGCCCTACTCAGGATACTGCTAGCTAAGCTTTGTTTTTCGCATACGGGACTATCACCCTCTATGGCTATACTTTCCAGAATGTTCTGCTAAACTCAGCTCTTGCACATTGCAGTCCTACAACCCCCAGTGCAAGCACTGGGTTTGCCCTCTTGCGCTTTCGCTCGCCGCTACTGACGCAATCTCTATTGATTTCTTTTCCTGAGGGTACTAAGATGTTTCAATTCCCCTCGTTCGCTCCTATATAGGTAATGTATATCTCTATACATTGGGTTGCCCCATTCGGAAATCTACGGATCAAAGCTTCTTGACAGCTCCCCGTAGCTTATCGCAGTCTAGTACGTCCTTCATCGCCTTTACCAGTCAAGGCATCCACCATTCGCTCTTAGTAGCTTACCTTTTGATGTTCTTTTAGCAGATGAGCAAAGCTCATCTTAAAGAACCAAAGCTAAAGGCCTACCCCGCCAACCTAAAAGATATTAGGCTTAAAACGAAATAAACTAAACATTCATTAAAAAATTAATGTAGATAAAGCTTCAATTCTTAATCACTAAAAAAACAATTTGCATAAAAGTTAGATATAACCTAACTTCTACCTTTTTTATTGATTCTAAAACGCATCACTTCCTTGTTAAAGTTTTTATGATAAGACTTCTTTATCTTAAGACGGAAAGCATTCAAACCTTAATATAGAACTAAATGATTTAGTCTCAACTAAGCTGTGAGTTTGAAACTTGTCTTTAATTTATAAATCTTAAATCTAATATTCTCTTTATTTTAAAGATAAAGATAATTAAAAGATATAAGTTAAACCAAAGAAAAGATAAATAGGTTTTATCCTTTAACAAGTCCTGTAAAATTGTTTTTATTAAAACTTGCTTGTGACTCTTAACAATGATAATTAAAAAGAACATTTAGGTTTAAAACCTAAAGGAAGTATATATATTAATATAATCATTATAAATATAAATACATAATGTATATGCTACTTATATCTATATAAAGTATATTCTTTTATAGTTAAAGATAAAAAAATAAATCTAAGTATAGAGTTTATATTTTATATTTAATCTACTTTATATACTTGCTTTAGATTTTAAAGCTTTTTTATTCAAATCTTTTTTATGGTGGGCCTAACAAGACTTGAACTTGTGACCTCACCCTTATCAGGGGTGCACTCTAACCAGCTGAGCTATAGGCCCTTAATAAATGGTGGAGAATAGCGGGATCGAACCGCTGACCTCCTGCGTGCAAAGCAGGCGCTCTCCCAGCTGAGCTAATTCCCCATAAACAATTAGCTTTAATCAATCTTTGAAATCTAAACAAGAATCAATTGAGTTTATATATTTGAAGTAATAGTTGTGAGACTTATTACTTTGTACTCTAGAAAGGAGGTGATCCAACCGCAGGTTCTCCTACGGTTACCTTGTTACGACTTCACCCCAGTCGCTGATTCCACTGTGGACGGTAACTAGTTTAGTATTCCGGCTTCGAGTGAAATCAACTCCCATGGTGTGACGGGCGGTGAGTACAAGACCCGGGAACGTATTCACCGTAGCATGGCTGATCTACGATTACTAGCGATTCCGGCTTCATGCTCTCGAGTTGCAGAGAACAATCCGAACTGGGACATATTTTATAGATTTGCTCCACCTCGCGGTATTGCGTCTCATTGTATATGCCATTGTAGCACGTGTGTCGCCCTGGGCATAAGGGCCATGATGACTTGACGTCGTCCACACCTTCCTCCTCCTTACGAAGGCAGTCTATTTAGAGTGCTCGGCCGAACCGTTAGCAACTAAATACGTGGGTTGCGCTCGTTGCGGGACTTAACCCAACATCTCACGACACGAGCTGACGACAGCCGTGCAGCACCTGTCTCTAAGTTCTAGCAAGCTAGCACCCTCATATCTCTATAAGGTTCTTAGGATATCAAGCCCAGGTAAGGTTCTTCGCGTATCTTCGAATTAAACCACATGCTCCACCGCTTGTGCGGGTCCCCGTCTATTCCTTTGAGTTTTAATCTTGCGACCGTACTCCCCAGGCGGTACACTTAATGCGTTAGCTGCATTACTGAGATGACTAGCATCCCAACAACTAGTGTACATCGTTTAGGGCGTGGACTACCAGGGTATCTAATCCTGTTTGCTCCCCACGCTTTCGCGCCTTAGCGTCAGTTGAGTTCCAGCAGATCGCCTTCGCAATGGGTATTCTTGGTGATATCTACGGATTTTACCCCTACACCACCAATTCCATCTGCCTCTCCCTCACTCTAGACTATCAGTTTCCCAAGCAGTTTAATGGTTAAGCCATTAGATTTCACAAGAGACTTGATAATCCGCCTACGCGCCCTTTACGCCCAGTGATTCCGAGTAACGCTTGCACCCTCCGTATTACCGCGGCTGCTGGCACGGAGTTAGCCGGTGCTTATTCCTTAGGTACCGTCAGAATTCTTCCCTAAGAAAAGGAGTTTACGCTCCGAAAAGTGTCATCCTCCACGCGGCGTTGCTGCGTCAGGGTTTCCCCCATTGCGCAATATTCCCTACTGCTGCCTCCCGTAGGAGTCTGGACCGTGTCTCAGTTCCAGTGTGACTGATCATCCTCTCAGACCAGTTAAGCGTCATAGCCTTGGTAAGCCATTACCTTACCAACTAGCTGATACTATATAGTCTCATCCTACACCGAAAAACTTTCCCTACTCAACTTGTGTTAAGCAGGAGTATAGAGTATTAGCAGTCGTTTCCAACTGTTGTCCTCTTGTGTAGGGCAGATTAACTATACCTTACTCACCCGTGCGCCACTAATCCACTTCTAGCAAGCTAGAAGCTTCATCGTTCGACTTGCATGTATTAGGCACGCCGCCAGCGTTCACTCTGAGCCAGGATCAAACTCTCCATAATAAACCTTCTTTAGCATCAAGGCAAAGCCTTGACTAAGAAGCAAGCTAAAGGCCTACCCCGCCAACCTAATATAGATAAACTACTTAGATTGCATTAAAGAGATAAACCTTATTACTTTTATAGATAGTTTAATCTTTTTCTTCAAAGAAAAAGTTATAAAAGATTAAAAGAAAAGCTTTTAATCTTTTTAAATTAGATTGAATAGATTTTACATAATTGCTTATGCCTAAATCTTTCTGGCTCAATCGATCACTTATTTAGATTTCAAAGATTGACTAATAAGATTTGAATAACAATACTAATTTAAAAGAACAAAACAAAAAATCATTTTTAAAAGAAAAGTTTTTAAATTAAAAACAAGATTTATAAAAAAGCTTTTTAGTTTTAAATTAAAAAATTAAGAAAGTTAAAAACTCAAATAATTTAAAAACTTAAAAAATCTAAAATAAAGTTAATTTATAAAATCTACTCAGTTAGTGAAACTTTATAATTTAAAAGATTTTAAGTCCTTTTTTCAAAAAAGGAAATGAAAGTATAACCAATTAAACTTAAA